>DASSEQ010000197.1:0-5385 GCA_035695245.1 Mycobacteriales bacterium
GGTCGCGGGCACGACACCGCTGCCGACCTCGTTGGACACGATGACGACAGTGCCGCGCGCCGTCGACACTGCGGCGACGAGCTCGTCGAGGCGTGCGTCGAGATCGGGTTCGTCCAGCAGCGCGCCGACCCAGAGCGATGCGCAGTCGACGAGCACGACGTCATGCGCCGCGATCGCCTTCGCAACGTCGAGCGTCTCGACGGTTGTCCACCTGCTCGGCCTTCGGTCCCTGTGCGCTCGCACGCGGTCCTGCCACTCGGCATCGTCCGGACGTTCCAGCGCTGTCGCGACGTAGGTCACGTCGTTGCGGTCCGCCAGCATCGACTCCGCCCAACGGGACTTGCCCGATCGTGCGCCGCCGACGACCAGGACTCGGCGCGGCACGGTTGACGAAGGCGCCGCTGGCTGCCGGCGTACGGCGATGACCTCGCCGTCATCCGGCACGCGCGCGCCCCATTGCGACATCCGCTGCTGCAGTTGTGGCGGAGGGGGATTGCCATGGCCGAGGTGGATGGCGACGAGCTTCGTTGTCCCGGTTATCGCTCCGACGTCGCGCAAGTCTGCGACTTGCCGGGGCCAGGTCACCAGGTCGAGGTGATCGGTGTCGGCGTCGAGGTCGTCGCCGTTCGTCTGCTCGAGACACACGACGTCGAACGCGGCGTCGGCGAGAGCGTCGACGGCGTCAGCGACCAATGGAGCGGTGTCGGTTGCCCAGAGCAGCCGGGTGCCGTCGGCGGCAGTGATGTCGTAGATCAGCGCCGGACCGATCGACGCATCTCCGTGATGTGCGGGCAGGGCGCGCACGCGATTGCTGCCCAGCTCGACCACGTCTCCCGCCACGAGTTGATGCCATCGCACCGGCGCGTCCGCGGCTACCCACTGCCGGCACTCGTCGATCGCCGCCGGCGGCCCGGCGACGTCGATCACGTCGTCGCGACGCGTCCACGCCCGCCACATGAGTGCGGCCGCGCCGGTGTGGTCCGGATGTGCATGGGTGAAGAGGAGGTGGCGCACGTCGACGACTCGGTGACCGAGCCGCTCGGCCGCGCGTGGTGCCTCCGGACCGCAGTCGACCCAGAGTCGGCCGTCGAGCAATGCTGATGTCTGCCCGCGGACCTCGTGATTGCGTCGCATCCACTCACACGACGAGCAGGTGCACCACGGGTTGGGCCAGCCCGATGCGGCGCCCGTGCCGAGCAAGGTCAGCTCCATCAGGCCGACACCTCGCTGGCGGTGAAGACGACCGGCTGCTCGAACGCTGCCCGCCGAGCCGCACGGCGCAACGCGGCAAGCACTGGTCGGCCCGCGACGAGCACGAACACGAAGTTGCCGAAGGCGCGGGGGAGATCGAAGCCGAGCGACGTCACCACGTCGTGATGCAACCAGTGCACGAGATTGGTCGCCATCGACGCGCCGGGCAGGTAGGAGATCGCGCGCGGATAGTCATGGGCGAAGGGCCAGAACCACAGGTTCATGACCAGCCCATAGGACAACCCGGCGAACGCTGCATAGAAGGCGAGCAGCGCGACCTCGCGCCGACCACGCGCCGGCGGCAGGCAGCCCGCACCGAACCCGACCCAGCCCGCAGCCACCATCTGGAACGGCAGCCAGGGTCCGACCCCCGCTGTCAGCAGTGCGCTGGCGAAGAGTGTCAGCGCACCGAGCACGAAACCGAAGCCGCGTCCGAGCACACGACCAGCCGGAATCATGAGGAAGAAGACACCGGTGAACCCGGTCGCGCCACCGCCGATCGGGCGCAACGCAGCGCCGCACGCCGCGAGCACGCCGAGCATCGCGATGCCTTTCGCGTCGAGACTCCCGTCGGCGATCTCGGCGAACAGCACCCCGAGCAGCAACGGCAGCAAGGCGACGAAGAGCCACGGTGCGTCGGTGGAGTGCGGGAGGCCGCTGCTGTCGGCCGTTGCGGCCGTGCCCGCGAAGAACGGCCAGGTGAACGCCGCGACCCCGACGAGTGTCACGACAAGCAAGGCGAATGCACTGCGCCCGTGCAGGCGCACGATGTCCAGGCCGCGGGTCGGTGCGCTCATCCGGCCAGCGCCCGCTCGACCTGGCCGACCGTGAGCCACGGCTGGGGGGCGAGGATCTTCGCGACCTGCGGGGCGAACGCCGGCGACGCAGTCACGACGGTCGCGGTCGGCCCGTCTGACACCAGCTCGCCGTCGGCGAGCACGAGCACGCGAGTGGCCACCTCGGCGACCAGCTCGACGTCGTGGGTCGCAAACACCACCGCGTGACCGTCAGCTGCGAGCCGTTGGACGATCGTTGCCAGTCGTTCTTTGGCGGCGTAGTCCAAGCCGCGGGTGGGCTCGTCCAGCAGCAGCAACGGCGGGCGGCGCACGAGCAGGACAGCGAGTGCGAGAGCGAGTCGCTGGCCCTCCGAGAGGTCTCGTGGGTGGGTGTCGTCGTCGACGTGCGGTGCCAGCTCGGCAAGGAGCGCTCGGGTCGACCCGCGGGCAACTCCTGCGTCCATGTCGGCGTCGGCGCACTCGGCGCTCACCGTTTCTCGCCAGAGCAGGTCCGACGGGTTCTGCGGCACCAGCGCGACCCGTCGTACGACGTCCGGGGCGGCCAGCCGGGCCGGAGCGACCCCTCCGATGTCGAGCATCCCGGCGTCGGGCGGCTGGAGCCCTGCCATCGCGTTGAGCAGCGTTGACTTGCCGGCACCGTTGCGCCCCATGACCGCAACGACCTCGCCACGTCTGATGTCGACATCGACGCCGGCAAGCGCGACAACTCCGTCGTAGCTCACGACAAGTCGATGTGCCGAACCGACCAACTCGCCGAGTTGTGCGGCCGGCTTCGGGCTCGGTCGGCGGTCGCGAAGTCGCTCACGCAACGAGGTTGCGGCCGACCGGGCGTCCCGCACGGAGAGCGGCAACGGCGACCAACCGACCGAGCGCGCGAGCCGCACGACAGGCGGTGCGACCGGCGACGTTGCCATGACAGTGGGGGGATCGCCGACCACGAGCGGAGCGCCGGCGCCGGGCACGTGCACGATGCGGTCCGCGTATTGCACGACGCGTTCCAGCCGGTGCTCGGCGATGACGACGGTCAAGCCCAAGTCGTGCACCAGTCGAGTGAGGGCGGCCAACACTTCTTCCGCAGCCGGGGGATCGAGAGCGCTTGTCGGTTCGTCGAGCACCAGCGCACTCGGATGCATGGTCAACACCGAGCCGATCGCAACGCGTTGCTGTTGACCGGCGGACAAGGTCAACAGCGGGCGCGAGCGCACGTCGGCCAACCCCAGCAGGTCGAGCGTCTCCTCCACTCGCCGGCGCATCGTCGACGAATCGACGCCGAGCGACTCCATGCCGTAGGCCAACTCGTCCTCGACTGTGTCGCTGACAAAACCTGACAAGGGGTCCTGTCCGACGTAGCCGACGACGTCGGCGAGCTCGCGCGGACGGTGCTTGCGCGTGTCCCGTCCGTCGACGACGACGCGGCCGGTGAGCGTGCCGCCGGTGAAGTGCGGGACCAGGCCGTTGATGCACTTGAGGAACGTCGACTTGCCCGAGCCGGTGCTGCCGACGACGAGGCAGAGCTCACCCGCGGTGATGGTGAGGTCCACGTCGGTGAGCACCGGAGCCGAAGCCTCCGGGTAGGTGACGGTCACGTGCTCGAAGGTGATCACAGCGCCACCTCTGCTCGGGCGCGCGCGGGCACCGTCACCGGTCGGCTGCGACTGTCGGGTCGGGGCACGGGCGGCGCCAGCCAAGCCGGCAGCGCCGCGACGATCGAGGTGAGAGCAAGCTGCCAGGGCACGTCGGGGGTGCGGAGCGGCTGCGAAATCGCGTCGAGTGTGGCCGGATCCCGGTGCGCGACCACGACGTACGCCGCTGCCACCACGACTCCGGTTGCGGCGACAGCCCACTCCGCGCTACGCCACGCATCCGGCCGGTAGTGCGACCGGCCGCTGGCGCGGTTGCCCACGGCGAAGCCGGCAACCGCGATGAGCGCCCCGGCGAGCATCAGCGGCACGCCGAGCAGTGCGGGGGAGCCGGCGGCCAGGAGTCCGTAGGTGCCGGCGCAGATGGCGAGCAGACCGACGACGGTCAGCGTCGTCGCCGCCCGGCGGTGCATCGGCGCCACGCTGCCACGCCGACCGAAGCCGCGCGCATCCATCGCCGCAGCGAGATCGATCGAGCGCTCGAGTGCATCTTCGAGCACGGGCACTGCCATGCCGCGCACTGCGCGCCAGCCGCGTTCGCTGCGGCCCCGCAACCGGCGGGCTCGCCGCGCCCGACCGAGTGCGACGACAGCTTGCGGCGCGAACGAGACCGCGACGCTCACTGCTACGCCGACTTCGTAGAGCGCGCCCGGCAAGGCTTTGAGCAGGCGCGCCGGCGAAGCGACGGCGTTAGCCGCGCCAACGCAGATGAGCACCGTGCCGAGTCGCAGTCCGTCCTCGGTCGCACTGATCAGGCCCTCTGCGGTGAGGGGGCCGCCGATGCGCACCCCCCAGCCGGTCGGCAACGGGACTCGAGGCAGTCGGATCAGCACGTGGTTGCCACCCGCGTCGCCGAACAGCACATACAAGACGACGCGCACGACAACGACGACAACGGCGATGCGCATGAACGCGCCGTAGCTGCCGTTCCACGGTGTGATCGCGCGACGCGCGGCGACGACGTACGCAGCGGCGGCGATCAAGACCAGCAGCAGCACGGGCTGTGAGGTCTCGCTTGCGGCCGTTGCGACTCCGGCTGCCCAGAGCCACCAGGCCAGTGGATGCAGGCTGCGCGGCACGCGCTTCATCTGGCCCGCCGACACAGGAACCACGCTCCGCCGCCGAGCCCCGCCAGAGCGACGAGGGCGACGACCAGGCCGGTCGGGAACGTCGACCGCGACGCCGCAGCAGGCGCGGTGAACGGATGCAATGTTGCTTGCGTCGACGTGGCGCCGGTTGTCGGCGACTGCGAAGTTGTCGTCGGTCCGGGAGTCGTCGGCGATACCGAGGTGCGTCGGCGCGGGAGTGTCGTCACGGTTTGGGTTGCGGATGGTTGCGTCGACGGGCTGCTGCGTGTGGTTGTCATTGCGGTCGTGGAGGTCTTGATCGTGCTCGTCGGCGTCGCTCGGGCCGGTGTCTTCGTCGGGTCGGGACTCGACACCGTGTTGCCACAGCCGGTGCGCGGATAGCTGTCGATCGCGCAGATCAGGCCGCTGTTGTCGCGTTCGGTGTGTTGCTGGGTGAGGACCTGAAAGCCGTTGTCGTCGTCGTTGAACCCGTAGCAGCTGTAGACCGGGCCGCTCGGCGCTCCCGACTCGGTGCCGTAGTCCACGACGAGCAGCACGCGATACGTCTTGTCGGTGTTCTTGCCGGCGCAGTAGGCGTCGTAGCTGACGTCGGTCGGGCGTGGCTGCGGG
>DASSEQ010000198.1:0-11059 GCA_035695245.1 Mycobacteriales bacterium
CGCAAGCACAGCGTCGAAGCCACCGACAGCCATCACCCGGTGGAGCACCAGCGCCCCGGCGCCGATGACGTCAACCCGACCCGGATGCATCACGGGCAGTGCCGCCCGCTCCGCCCGCGTCATCGACAGCAGCGATTGAGCAACCTGGCTCACGTCCGCCGCCGAGATCCGGGCGTGGTGGATGCGCTCCGGGTCGTACTCCGACAGGCCTAGTGCAAGGGCAACGACAGTCGTCACCGAACCGGCCAACCCGACAAGCGTCGCCGCCTCCTGGACCGGCACCGTCTGCGCAGCAGAGTCGATCGCCGCGTCGATGTCGGCGCGGGCCGCGTCGATCTGCGCTGTCGTCGGCGGATCGTCGTGCAAGTGGCGTTCGGTCATCCGCACACAACCGATGTTGACCGAGCGAGCCGCCTGCACACCCGACGCGTCGCCGAGGACGAACTCCGTGGATCCGCCGCCGATGTCACACACGAGATACGGCGCGGCAACCAAGGAACCTTGCAGCTCGCGGGTCGCGCCCGCAAACGACAACCGCGCTTCTTCGTCGCCGTCGATGACATCGGGATCGGCCCCGATGCGTTCGCGTACGCCGGCAACGAACTCTTGCCGGTTCGACACGTCGCGCGTGGCGGATGTTGCGACCATGCGCACCGCCGCAACGTCATGCCTCGCGATCATTGCGGCGTAGTCGTCGAGCACCGCGAAAGTGCGCGAGAGTGCGGGAGCACTGAACTGTCCAGTGCGGTCGACACCTTCGCCGAGTCGCACGATGCGCATCTCGCGCACGACGTCATGCAAGACGCAGTCGCTCGCAACATCGGCGATGAGCAGGCGAAGCGAGTTCGTCCCGCAGTCGATCGCCGCGACCCGACTCACGACTCGACCTGCACACACTGCCCGTCTGCACCCCACTCGGGCAGCAGTTGCAGGGCTTCGTCGCCCAGCGGGTTCACACCGGGGCCCGCCGCCAAGGCGTGCGCGACGAGCACGTGCAAGCACTTGACCCGGTCGGGCATGCCGCCGGCGGTGACGGTCGTGCCAAGCGGTTCGATCGCGTTCCGGCTCGCCAAGTAGGACTCGTGCGCAGCGCGGTAGCGCGCGGCCAGGTCGGCATCGGTAGCGAGGCGCTGCGTCATCTCCCGCATCAACCCGGAGCTCTCGAGCCGGCCAATCGCCGAGGCCGCTCGCGGGCACGTCAGGTAATACAACGTCGGGAACGGGGTCCCGTCGTCGAGCCGCGGAGACGTCTCGACCACATCGGGCAGGCCGCAGTCGCACCGATGCGCGACCGAGCGCGTCGCCCGAGGTGGCCGGTGCAGCTGTTCGGCGACGGCGGCCAGGTCCCCGGCCGAGATCACGCTGGTGAGATCACTTCGTGGACGAGCCGGCCAGCTGCACGGTCTGCCAAAGCCTGGAGTACCAAGGCCCCTGCAGCGCCGGCGTCGCAACCGGCGTCGTTGTGGTCGCCGCTGTCTTCGGCTTCGGCTTGCTCAGCACGATGTAGGCCTTCTCGCCCGGCTTGACGTAGTGCAACCGCTCGCGTGCCTGCTGTTCGACGTACGCCGGATCCTGCCACTGCTGCTGTTGGTGCTGCAGTGCCGCCACGTGTTTCTCCTGCGCCCGCGTCTGCGCCTGCAGCGCCGAGATCTGACCGCGTTGCCCGAGCCAGATCTTGAACGGAAGCGCAAGCGCCAACGCCACTGACGCCAGTGCAACCGCCAGGACGGCAGCCCGCGCGGTCAACGTCGTACGCCGGCGGCGAGCGGCAGCGGTCGCCGCTCCGGCGCGGGCCGGCAATGCGGCTCGAGAGCGATGTGTCGTCGGCGCGCGCTTGCGGCCGGCGCCGGTGCGGCTGGTGCCCGGGGCACGACCCGCGGCGCCGCTGCGACCACGCCGCGTCGGTCCCGTATCGCGCACGATGCCTAGACCTGCCCCTCGAGCGGGCTGAACCGTGGGAAGGCGCGTGCACCCGCGTAGCGCGCGGCGTCCTCGAGCTCTTCCTCGATCCGCAGCAGCTGGTTGTACTTCGCCACCCGCTCGCTGCGCGCCGGTGCCCCCGTCTTGATCTGGCCACAGTTCGTCGCGACCGCGAGGTCGGCGATGGTCGTGTCCTCGGTCTCGCCGGACCGGTGGCTCATCATGCAGCGGTAGCCGTTGCGGTGGGCGAGGTCGACCGCGTCGAGCGTCTCGGAGAGCGTGCCGATCTGGTTGACCTTGACGAGCAATGCGTTGGCCGCGCCTGACGTGACGCCGCGCTCGAGTCGTTGCGGGTTGGTGACGAACAAGTCGTCGCCGACCAGTTGCACGCGCCCGCCGAGAACCGCAGTGATGCGCTCCCAGCCGGCCCAGTCGTCCTCCGAGAGCGGATCCTCGATCGACACGATCGGATAAGTGCCGAGAAGCTCGTCGTAGTAGGAGGTCATGTCGTCGGCGGTGCGACTTGCACCCTCGAACCGGTAGGCACCGTCGGCGAAGAACTCGGTCGCGGCAACATCCAGCGCGAGGGCAACGTCACGACCAGGGGTGTAGCCGGCCTTGCCGATCGCTTCGAGGATGAGGTCGAGAGCCTCGCGGTTGGTCGGGAGGTCGGGAGCGAAACCGCCCTCGTCGCCGAGACCGGTGGAAAGGCCGCGACCTTTGAGCACGGCTTTCAACGCGTGGTAGACCTCCGCGCCGATGCGCAGCGCCTCGGAGAACGTCGAGGCGCCGACCGGCGCAATCATGAACTCCTGGATGTCGACGTTGGTGTCGGCATGCGCGCCGCCGTTGAGGATGTTCATCATCGGCACCGGCAACAGATGCGCGTGCGAGCCACCGACGTAACGGAAGAGCGGTAGCTGGCTCGCCTCGGCCGCAGCCCGGGCGACGGCGAGCGAGACACCGAGGATCGCGTTGGCGCCGAAGTGGCTCTTCTCCGGGGTGCCGTCGAGGTCGATGAGAGCCTGGTCGACCAGCCGCTGCTCGGTGGCCTCGTAACCGACGATGGCCGGTGCGATGTCGTCTTCCACGGCGGCGGCCGCTTGCTGGACGCCCTTGCCGCCGTAGCGCTCGCCGCCGTCGCGCTTCTCGACCGCCTCGAACGCCCCCGTCGACGCACCGCTCGGGACCGCGGCCCGCCCGACGGTGCCGTCGTCGAGCAGCACCTCCACCTCGACGGTGGGGTTGCCGCGCGAGTCCAAGATCTCGCGCGCTGCGAGCGCCTCGATGGTCGGCACGGTGTTGCTCCTCGGTGGGGAAGTGGCGTTGGCGAGCCTATCGCCGGACGACAAGAGAGCAGGAGACCCACGCCGCACGGCGAAATCCTTCCTTTGCAGGCGGATTCGAGGAGGAAGTCATGCGTGCACGTGGACCCGTCGTCGTCGCGGCCCTCGCCGCGCTGCTCGCCGCTGTCCCGGCGCACGCGGCAACGAAGACCCTCGACGGCAAGAAGACCAAGACACTGACGTTCAAAGACGTCATCAGCGCCCCTCAGGACCATGACTCCGACTTCGTGCTGGGCACCAGCGACCGCACGCAATGCAGCACGCCGCGCTGCTCGAAGTTCACCTTCGTCTACAAGCCCGCGAAGGGTGTGAAGCGGGGACCGTTCTCAGCGCGCATCTCATGGACGTTCCCGGTCGAGGACTTCGACCTGTACGTCGTGCAGGACAACGGTGGCACGGTCGGCCAATGCGGCGCCTCGGCCGGCACCAGCGAGGTCGTCGTGGTCCCGCAGCCGTTGCCAGGACATCGCTACACGGTTGTCATCGACCACTACCGGGCCCTTCCGGACACCGTCACTGCGACGGTCAGCTTCCCGGCGAAGGACAAGGTGGTCACAACGGTCCCGACCGCCGCCGAGAAGGTCGAGCCGATCAACTGCGGGATCAGCTAGCCCTGCTCGTCCCAGTGCCGGTGCCAGGACCCTTCGTCGAAGGCGTGGACGTCCGCGCCGGCAGCTTGTGCAGCCTGCTCGACCGCACCTACGCGGTCGCGGAACTCGCGGGATCGGGCGCGCAGCACTGACTCGGCGTCGACGTCGGCCTGGCGCAGCAGCGCGACCGTCGTCCAGAGCAGTGCGCCCGCGGTGTCGACCTGCGGCTCGTTCTCGAACGCGGCCGCGAGCGCCGAAACCGCCGCCGCCGGAGTCGCGGACGCTTCCAGCTCCGGTGCGATGAGACCCGCCGGCACGCCCAGCTTGGTCGCCTTGCGCTGCAAGGTTGCGGCCAGCGTCAGCGCCGCCTGCGCGAGCGGCACCCCCTCCAATGCGCCGCGGTCGCCCTTCTCGGCGCGCTTGATGACGTCCCAGTTGTGCACCACTTCGTCGGCGCCGCTGACGGAGGTCGCGCCGAAGACGTGCGGGTGTCGTCGTACCAACTTGGCCACGAGACCTGCGGCCACGTCGTCGATCGACCAGGCGCCATCCGCGTCGTCGGCTTCCTCCGCCAACCGCGCATGGAACACGACCTGGAGCAGCACGTCGCCGAGCTCCTCGCGCAAGGCGGAGGAGTCCTCGTCCTCGATCGCCTGGAACGCCTCATAGGCCTCTTCCAACAGGTAGGGCGCGAGCGAGTCGTGCGTTTGCTGCGCATCCCACGGACATCCATCCGGAGAACGCAACCGATCCATCGTCGCGACGACGTCGAGGAGCCGGCCACCCGGCTGGTCCCAGCTGCCGAGCACGACCTCGATCTCGACGTCGTCACCCAGCTCGCCGGCGCGCGTCGACAACTCGCCGAGCGCGAGACCGATGTCGTCATCACCGGCCGGTCCCGCGAGCCAAGTAGCGGTGCCGGTGCGGGTAGCCGCATCCCGGAGGATGCGCGCGATTGCGGATGCCGAGTGCTCGGGATCTACCGCCTCGGTGACGATGTCGGCGGCGGCCATCGCAGCACGTTGCGGGTGCTCCTGTTCACGGGTGAACACAGGTCCCGAACGCAGCGCCTCCCATGCCTGCCAGGTCAACGCTCCAGGTGCGACGCGGGGCGACGTGACGAGCAGGACGATGCGCATCAGGGGCGCCGCCGACGTCAGCTCTTCGAGGTCGGAGCAGGGCTGCTCACGCCGCCCTTGTCCGACGGTGCCGCCACCGACGTGGTTTTCGGATCCCAGGCGCCGTAGCGCGGATTGACGTGCACGCCGATGTGGTTGGCGACCGTCGTCAGCTCCTTCTGCACCAGCGACTGCGACTCCGGCTGCAGGATCTGCGCCTTCAGCTGCGGCGTCGCCTGGGCCAGCGTCGTCGTCCGGTGCGCGATGACATGCACGACGTGCCAACCGAACTGCGAGTGCACCTCGATGAAGGTGCCCGGCTTCGCCTTGAAGATGGCGTCGGCGAAAGCAGCGACGAACTGACTGTGCGGCTGGAAGCCGAGCTCGCCGCCGGCGGCCTTGCTGCCGGTGTCGAGGGAGAACTTCTTCGCCAGCGTCGCAAAGGCGGACGGGTTGGCCTTGACCTGGGCGAGGATGCTGTCGGCCTCGGCCTTCGTCTTGACGAGGATGTGCGCCGAGTCGACCTGGTCGAACTGGTCGATCTGGCTTTGGTACGCCGCCTCGAGCTGCTGCTGGGTGATCGGGACGGCGGCGGCGAGCTTTTCCGCGATCTTCTGCTGCAGCACGAAGTAGTAGATGAAGTTGCGCAAGTCCTTCTTCGGGACACCGGCGGCGGCTGCCTGTTGCTCGAGCTGCGGCTCGCCGCCGGCTTGCTGGGCGAGGCTGGCGATCTCCGTGTCGATGTCGGCGTTGGTCGCCGTCACCCCTTCTTCGCCGGCCGCTTTGCTCACGAGGATGTTGGTGATCAGCCGGGACAGCTCCTTGCGGACGAATCCCGGACGGTCGCCGCCGAGCTGCTGCTGGGCCTGTGGATCGGCCAGACCACTGTCAACCGTCTGCTGGAGCTTCTGGGCCGAGATGCGATCACCGCCGACGATCGCAGCCGCGCCCGGGCTGGTGTCGCAACCGGCGAGCGTCGCCGCGACGAGGGCGGCCGGAACGGCCACGGCAATTAGACGTCTCACGCTGGTGTGTCTCCTGAAGCGGCAGCCGCGGCGGCCGCCGCGAGGTCGGCTACGACGGTATCGAGCAGGCTCCGGCACCAATCCAGCAAGGCCAGGTCGCGAAGCGGTTGCCCCCCGACCCGTGCGGTCATGGGGGCAGGCACCAGCACGGTCGCGGTCGGCGCTTTGACGACGGATCCGGGATAGAGGCGCTGTAGCCGGACGGTTTGTGACTCGCGCAGCTCGAGCGGGCTGAAACGAACGTACTTGCCCTGGATGGCCACGTCGGCCAGTCCGAACCGTCGCGCGTAGACCCGGAAGGCAGCGACCGCGAGGAGGTTGTCGACGGGTTGCGGCGGCTCGCCGTAGCGATCGCGCAGCTCCTCCCGAACAGATGCCAGCTCCTCGTCCGTGTGGGCGGCGGCGAGCTTCTTGTATGCCTCCAGCCGCAGCCGCTCACCAGGGATGTAGTCGTGCGGCAGGTGTGCGTCGATCGGCAGGTCGACCTTGACCTCCGGCGTCTCCTCGCCGGCCTCACCCTTGAACTCCGCAACCGCCTCGCCGACGAGTCGCACGTAGAGGTCGAAGCCCACAGCGGCGATGTGGCCGGACTGCTCACCGCCGAGCAGGTTGCCGGCGCCGCGGATCTCGAGGTCCTTCATCGCCACATGCATGCCGGCGCCGAGGTCGGAGTGCTGCGCAATCGTCGCGAGCCGGTCGTGCGCCTCCTCGGCCAGCGGCTTGTCCGGCGGATAGAGGAAGTAGGAGTAGGCCCGCTCGCGGCTGCGCCCGACCCGGCCGCGCAGCTGATGCAGCTGCGAAAGCCCGAGCAGGTCACCCCGCTCGACGATGAGGGTGTTGGCGTTGGAGACGTCGAGACCGTTCTCGACGATCGTCGTGCAGACCAGCACGTCGAACTCGCGTTCCCAGAACGCAATCATGATCCGTTCGAGCTCGTGCTCGTTCATCTGCCCGTGCGCGGTTTGCACGCGCGCCTCCGGCACGAGGTCGCGCAACCGCGCGGCGGCGCGCTCGATCGACTCCACCCGGTTGTGCACGTAGAAGACCTGACCTTCGCGCAGCAGCTCTCGCCGGATCGCGGCAGCGATCTGCTTCTCGTCGTAGGCGCCGACGAAGGTGAGGACGGGATGACGTTCTTCCGGCGGCGTCTGGATGACGCTCATCTCGCGGATGCCGGTGATGGACATCTCCAGCGTTCGCGGGATCGGCGTCGCCGACATCGTGAGCACATCTACCGATGTGCGCAGCCGCTTCAGGAACTCCTTGTGCTCGACACCGAAACGCTGCTCTTCGTCAACCACGACCAGCCCGAGGTCCTTGAAGATGATGCCCGGTTGCAGCAGACGGTGTGTGCCGATGACGACGTCGATGCTCCCGTCGGCGAGGCCGGCAACGATGTCGCGTTGTTCCTTGTCGGTCTGGAACCTGGACAGCGCCTTCACGGTCACCGGGAACGATGCGAACCGCTCGGCGAACGTCGTGAAGTGTTGCTGCGACAGCAACGTTGTCGGCACCAGCACTGCCACCTGCTTGCCGTCCATCACTGCCTTGAAAGCGGCGCGTACGGCGATCTCGGTCTTGCCGTAACCGACGTCGCCGCAGATGACGCGGTCCATCGGATGCGGTTGCTCCATGTCCGCCTTGACCTCGTCGATTGCCGCCAGCTGGTCCGGGGTCTCGACGTACGGGAAGGCGTCCTCGAGCTCGCGCTGCCACGGCGCGTCCGGTCCGAACTGGTGGCCCGGTGCGGACATGCGCGCCGCGTAGAGCCGGATCAGCTCGGCCGCGATCTCGCGCACGGCTTTGCGCGCGCGGCCCTTGCGCTTCTGCCAGTCGCCACCGCCCATCTTGTCGAGCGTCGGCTGCTCGCCCCCGACGTAGCGGGTCACCTGATCGAGCGCGTCCGTCGGCACGTAGAGCCGGTCGCCCGGCTGGCCGCGCTTGCTGGGTGCGTACTCCACCACGAGGTATTCGCGCGTGGCTCCGGCAACCGTGCGCTGCACCATGTCGACGTAGCGGCCCACGCCATGCTGCTCGTGCACGACGTAGTCGCCGGGCCTGAGCTGCAGTGGATCGACAGTGTTGCGCCGCTTGCTCGGCAGGCGGCGCATGTCCTTGGTCGACGTGCGCTGGCCGATGATGTCCGTCTCCGTGACGATCGCCAGCTTGAGCGGGTCGGCGGCAAAGCCGGTCGCGAGGCATGCGGTGCCGACGTGCACGGCGTCCGGCGTCGCCGGCAGGTCGAGCTCGGCGTGGAGCCGGGCCGGGATGTCCTCGCCGCGCATGACCTCGACCAGACGTTCGGCCGGCCCGTGGCCTTCGGTGACGACGAGCACCCGCCAGCCGTTCCGCAACCACTCGCGCATGTCGTCGAGCGCCCGCTTGGTGTCGCCCCGGTAGGCGTTGATCGCGCGCGCGGCAGAGACCACTGTGTCCTCGTTGGTCTCGTCGTCGGCGACGAACGGCGACACCGACCACCAGGGCACGCCGAGCTCGTGGGCATGCGACCGCACATCGGCGATCGTCCGCAGGCTGGCCTCGCCCAGGTCGATCGGAGCCTTTCCACCACCGGCGGCAGCGGCCCATGAGGCGTCGAGGAACTCCTGGCTCGTGCGCACGAGGTCCGCACCGCGCGTGCGGATGCGTTCCGGATCGCAGAGGACGACGTGCGTGCCGGCGGGCAGCTCGTCGAGCAACAACGTCAGGTGACCTACCAGAGCCGGCGCCAACGATTCCATGCCCTCGACAGCGATGCCGTCGGCGATCTTGTCGAGCATCTCTGCCAGCGAGGGATGTTGCTCGGCGAGCACACGAGCGCGGTCGCGGACCTCGTCGGTGATGAGGATCTCGCGGCACGGTGGCGCCCATAGCCCGTGTTCGGCGACTTCCAGGCTGCGCTGGTCGGCGACCTTGAACCAACGCACTTCCTCGACGGTGTCGCCCCAGAACCCGACCCGGATCGGATGCTCTTCAGTCGGTGGGAAGACATCGAGGATGCCGCCGCGCACCGCGAACTCTCCGCGTCGCTCGACCATGTCGACCCGGGTGTAGGCAATCGCCGCGAGTCGCCGTACGACATCGTCGAAGTCGGCCTCAGCACCCGCCTCGAGGGCGACCGGCTCGAGGTCACCCAGATCGGGCACCTGCGGTTGCAGCACACTGCGGATCGGCGCGACGACGACGTTGACCGGCCCGGCGGCCGGGTCGTCGTGGCGGGGATGACGAAGCCGGCGCAGCACCGCGAGCCGCCGGCCCACGGTGTCGGCGCGCGGTGACAGCCGCTCGTGCGGCAGCGTCTCCCAAGAGGGGTAGTCGACGACCGAGTCCGGCGGCAACAGCGACTGCAGCGCAAGGACGACGTCTTCCGCCTCGCGACTCGTCGCGGTGACCGCGAGCACCGGCCGCTGCGCGCGTTCGCACAGCGACGCGATGACGAACGGGTAGAGCCCCTGCGGAGCCGAAAGGTCCAGATCAGGCGCGCCTATCTTTTCCAAGGCGTGCGTGATGGCCGGATCTGCCGCGACGGCATCGAGCAACTTCATGTGCGTCCCAGGCTAGGCCGTCACGTGTTGTAGGTGTTCTGCGCGGCAGGTAGCCCGTCGCTGATGAGCGCTTCGACGGCGTCGGCGGCTCGTTCGAAGAGAAGATCCAGCTCCTTCTCCTCGGCTTTGGAGAAGTCCTTCAGCACCCAGTCGGCAGGGTCTTGCCGCCCGGGTGGGCGGCCGATGCCGACGCGCACACGATAGAAGTCGCCGGAACCCAGAGACCGCCGCAGCGACTTCAAGCCGTTGTGGCCGTTGTCGCCGCCGCCGAGCTTGAGGCGCAGCGTCGCGAACGGCAGATCGAGCTCGTCGTGCACGACCACGAGCCGATCCAACGGTGCCTTGTAGAAGTCACGTACGGCGGCAACCGGTCCGCCCGAGTCGTTCATGTAGCAGCGCGGCCGAGACAGCACGAGGCGACGATCGCCGAGCCGCCCTTCGATCACGTCGTTACGCGTCTTGTGCGCCTTGAAGGTGCTGCCCATGCGGTCGGCAAGAACGTCGAGCACGAGGGCGCCCGCGTTGTGCCGGTTGGCGACGTAGGCCGGCCCCGGGTTGCCGAGACCGACCACGACCCACGGGCCGTCGTCGGCCATCGTGGGTTAGCTCTCGGAGTCGGCTGCGGGCTCGGCCGGCCCACCCTCGCCGGAGTCGGTGTCGGGCACGACGTCGCCCTCGCCGGCCGCTTCCTCGCTCGGTGCGGTCGGCTCCTCGGCGCCGGTGATGTCGAGGTCGGCCTCGAGCTCTTCCTGGGTCGGAGCGGCGAGGATGTGCACGACGACGGCATCGCCGTCGGTCACCAGCTCGACGCCGCCGGAGAGCTCGACTTCCTTGGCGTGGATGGACCCACCGATCTCCAGGCCCTGGATGGAGACCTCGAAGCCGGACGGGATGTGCGTGGCCTCGGCGCTGACCGACAGCGTGGTGAGCTGGTGGTCCAGCAAGCCGCCGGCGGCGATGTCGCCGGTCACGTGGATCGGCACTTCGACCGTGAGCTTCTCGCCGCGGCGGACGAGGATCAGGTCGACATGCTCGATGTTGCCGCGGACGGGGTCACGCTGGATCGACTTCGGCAGGGCCAGCTCGTCGCTGCCGTTGATCGACAGGGACAGCAGCACGTTGGCACCCGCATCGGTGTGCAGAGCCCGCTCGAACTCATGGCCGGGCAGCGAGATGTGCCGCGGGTCGGTGCCATGCCCGTAGAGGACCGCGGGCACCTTGCCGGCGCGCCGCGTGCGCCGAGCTCCGCCCTTGCCGAACTCAGTGCGCGGCTCGGCGGTGATGCGAACCTCGGACACGGCGATGACTCCTCGAGCTATGGGAAGCGACCCACGAGTCTAGGTGACGTTGCGCGACAGGGAAAACGGGCCCGGCAGGAGCTTGGCGGGCGGCGTCGAACTCCCCGCCATGAGGTACACCCCCCGCCGCTCGGTCGTCGCCGCCGTCGCCGTTTTGTCCGCGGTCGCCACGGCCGTAGTGCCGGCCGTCGCGGCCGGCACCCCCTCGCCGATCGGTGCC
>DASSEQ010000199.1:0-2376 GCA_035695245.1 Mycobacteriales bacterium
AAGCACGTCATCGGCCAGCCACCGTGACCGGTCATCGCCTGCGTCGCTTCCATATAGACCGCGTCGACGTCGGGACGTTCCTCGCGATCGACCTTGATCGGCACGAAGTGCTTGTTGACGTAGGCAGCGGCGGCGGGATCCTCGAACGACTCGTGCGCCATGACGTGGCACCAGTGGCAGGCGGCATAGCCGACCGACAGCAGGATCGGCAGGCCGCGCCGCTCGGCCTCCGCGAACGCCTCGTCGCACCAAGGCCACCAGTCGACCGGGTTGTCCTTGTGCTGCAGCAGGTAGGGGCTCGTCGCGTCCGCCAACCGGTTGGCCATACCCAGCATTCAACCGGTCCGGCTCAGAACCCCGCGTCCTGCCTCAGGCTGTCACGAGTTCGTGGGCGACCACGGTGTCGTGCGTGCGGGCCGTCTTGTCCCAACCGGTCCGGCCGCGAGCCATGCGCATCAGCGCTCGCCAGACAGCGAAGTAGCCGATGTAGTTCCAGACGATCATGAGATGCCCGAGAACAAGTGCCTGACCGAGAGTGATCGCCCGCGTCCGGCGGGCATACGTCACCCCGATCACCAGATTCGGCAGGAACGAGATGACATACCAGAGCACGGCGTACGCGATCTTCCAGCCCAGCGAACCCAACCCGGTCGCCAACACCCCAGCGCCGGAGCCGATGACGAGTTGATAGACGACCCACTGCTGCAGCACCGACCACGGCAGGACGATGAGCCAGGGCACGAGGAGGTACGAGGTGAGCTCGATCAGCGCCACCTGGCTGACGTCTTCGGACCGCCACAACTCGGGCAACCGCGAGATGCATCCGAGGTGACCCTGGTACCACCGGGTTCGCTGTCGCAGCAGCCGGCGATAGCTCTCCACGCCTTGCTGGTCGACGAACGCTCCGACAGTTGTGGTGACGCGCCATCCGGCGCCCGACAGCCGCAGTCCCAGGTCGAGATCTTCGGTCAGCGAACGACTCCAGGGATCGCCGTCGAGGCTCAGCAACGCCGACAAGCGAGTGAATTGACCATTGCCACCGAGGCTCACCGTGCCGGTCAGCGACCTCGCGAACTGCGACACCGCCGAGATCATCCAGAACTCGATGTCCTGGAAGCGGCAGATCCATCTCTGCCGGTTGCGGATGCGGACGATGAGCTGCACTGCGCCGACGCGTGCATCGTCGAAGTGCACGAGCGGTGCGACTGAGCCGCCGCCGCTGAGTCGGCCGTCCGCATCCATGACCGCGACCACGACGTGATCGAGATCCAACCGGCGTCTCTTCGCGCTTGCGACAACGAACGGAAGCGCGGCGTTCAACGCGGCGCCCTTGCCCTGTCGAGCATCGGGCCGAACCCGCGAAACGATGTGCACGCGCCGCGACCCGGCCTTCAGTCCTGCGGCGGCCGCCCTTGCGCGAGCTGCCGTGTCATCGTCGGAGCCGTCATCGATGACAACGACACGGCAGTCAGGATCAGCGAGCAACCTCCGGACTGTCTCCTCGATGACGAGCCCTTCGTTGAGGCAGGGCACGAGGAAATAGACGTGGTAGCGCTCGGCTGACGCCTCGGGATCGGCCGGCGGTCGCTCCTGTGCGCTCAGCCCACCGCTGCGGCGGGCCACCCGTACGCCGAGAAACACGGT
The DNA here is from genome assembly GCA_035695245.1 of Mycobacteriales bacterium. Taxonomy (GTDB): domain Bacteria; phylum Actinomycetota; class Actinomycetes; order JAFAQI01; family JAFAQI01; genus DASSEQ01. Next base: position 1,645 of record DASSEQ010000199.1, read on the forward strand.
CGCAAGGAAGTAAGGAATCGCAATCGCCAGAAGCAGTTGCGATGCGGTTGCTGCGATCTGCTGCATCTTCGAGCCTCAGCCCGTTGTCTTCGGGGCGTTCACGGGACGACGGCGCACTAGCAGTGCGGCAGCAAAGGCGACGCCGGCCAGGCACGTGCCGATGAACGTCAGCAGCGATCCGAGGTAGGTGTGCGCAACCGCGAAGCCGTCCTGGCCCCACGACGAAATCGCGACGCCGATCGCCGTCAGTCGCAGGACGTTCACGACGACGAGCACCAGTCCAGCCATGCCGAGAGCGGACAGCACGCGACCGACCCCGAGACGACGCACCAACACCAGCGGCGCACCGCCGATGAGCACTGCGCCAAGGATCTGCGCAACCGAACACTCACTGCTCAAGCCGAAGAGGCTCGGAGGGCCGGAAGCATGCGTGAGGACGACAACACCCGCTTTGGTCACAGGGATCGTTGTGTGCGTCGTCGCCAACCCGATCGTGTGTGCACTCGCCCAGGTTTCGATTCCCCGCCACCACGACGCAAAGACCAGGAGCAGCACTCCGGCGGTGAAAACCGCGGCGAACACCGACCACCGGATGATCCGGGTGACCTGGGCGCGCCCGCCCGAGCCGCCAGCACTCGACTGGCCGATGCGGGCGAGCAGCAACCCGGTCACGAGCAACCCCAGCGCGAGCAGGATGTAGCCCGCCGCGGAGAACCCGGTGAACGGCAACCG
>DASSEQ010000200.1:0-7597 GCA_035695245.1 Mycobacteriales bacterium
TCGCCGACGCCGGCAGCCGACTCGATGAATGCGGTGTTGGACGACACCGAGCCCACGCCACCGGCCACCGCTGCAGCACCGTCGATGAACAGCACCCGGCCGATGTTGGGCACGCGCCCCTTCTCGTCGATCAGACCGGCCTCCGCGGAGATGCCGACGATGGTGCCCATCGCGTCGAAGAAGTCGGACAGGATCAGCGTGAAGATGAACACGATCGACGTGATGATGCCGGCGTGCACGAAGCCGCCGCCGAGCGAGAACTTTCCGATCAGGTGGAGATCCGGCGTTGACGTTGCGTGACCCGGCCACGTCGGGATCTGGTTGCCCCAGTTGCCGGGCTTAGGAAAGCGCGGGACCGACGCGCTGGCCTCGATGATGACGGCGAGAATCGTCGACGCGATGATCGAGATGAGGATCGCGCCCGGCACGCGGCGCGTCAGCAACACGATCGTGAGCAGCAGGCCGACGACGAAGACCACGACCGGCCAGCCCAGCAACTCGCCACTGCCGGTCGCTCCGAGACCGACCGGCGTCGAAGCTCCGTTGGGGGTGTGCAGGAAGCCCGCATCGACGAGCCCGATGAAGGCAATGAAAAGACCGATACCCACGCTGATCGCCTGCTTCAGCGGCAGCGGGATCGCATCCATGATGATCTGGCGCAGCCCGGTGACGACCAGGAAGCAAATGCCCAGGCCTTCGACGACGACGAGTCCCATTGCATCCGGCCAGGACATGGTCGGCGCGATCTGAAAAGCGACAACTCCATCGAGCCCGAGCCCGGCCGCGACCGCGAGTGGCAGGTTGCCGCCGACTCCCATGATGAAGGTCATCACCGCGGCGACGAGGGCGGTCGCAGCGGACAGCTGAGAGAACGACAAGTGGTGGCCGAACTTGTCGACGCCGGAGGACAGGATGATCGGGTTGAGCACGATGATGTAGGCCATCGTGAAGAACGTCGCCACGCCGCCGCGCAGCTCCCGGGAGACGTTCGATCCACGCCTACCGATCCCGAAGTAACCGTCGAGCCCCCCGCGCTGATCAGTCGTGTGCTCGGCCACCGCCGTCATCCAGGCCTCCCCGATCCGATGATGTGCCCAGCGTTTCACGGGCGCGGGTCCATATCGTTGAGGCATGCCGAGCGACGAGCCGTCCGACCAGCCGTCGCGCCCTGAACTCGCTCCGCTGGAGACGGACGACCGGCCGATCATGTTTGTGGGCATGGGGTTGTGGGTGGTCGCGTTCGTCGTACTCGTCGCTTTTTTTCGCGACGACCTGCGTCGACACCATGCCGAGTTCTGGCTCTGGAGCTGCGGAATTGGTGTGCTGTTCGGCCTCTACGGCCTGCGCTTCATCACCCGTCGCCAGAACGCGCTGGCGCGCAGCCGTCAGGAGTGGCCGAGCGGCTCGGCCGAGTCGGCGTCGCTGACCGATCCGGGCTCGTGCCCGAGCGGACCGCCGACGATGTCGATGCCGAAGTCGTCGAGCAAAGGCGGCGGCGCCGGCGGCGAGGACGGCACGACAACCGCCTCCGAGTGAGCGCCGCAACCGTGGTCGACGGCGACCACTTTGCCGTCGTCCGGGGCGAACGCGTTGGCGCAGACCCCGAAGGCCTGGCGTAGCGCGCCGGCAAGGGGGAGATAGAAGCCGCACGACGCGCACGAAGCCGGAGCTGAACGGGCGATCGGCGCCTCAGGCCCGTGCTCGCCGTCGTACCACCGTTCGACCGCCTGCACGCGACCGTCGAAGCTCAGCACCCGTGTCCGGCCGAGGCCGAGCTCCCACGAAACGTCGGACGCGTCTTCGTCGTCGAACGAGGCGTACGACGGGACGAGGCGCGGGTCGTCCGCCGGAGTGGGGAGCAGGTCACCGACGCCGAGATCTCCCGGCCGGAGCCGCTCGCTCCACGGCACCCAGTCCGGCGCCATCAACGCGTCATCACCCGGGAGCAGCACGACCTCGTCGACAGTCGCCTCACGTGCGCGTGGCGCTCGCACCACGGTCACCGCCCAGCGCCACCCCCGGTAGGCCGGGTCGAGGCTGCGGAACAGGTGCGTGCCGATGCGCTCCTCGTCGGCCGCGAAACCGTCGTGCCCGCCGACCAGACCGGGGGCCTCCTCCTCGGCCGCCTGGCGCGCAAGGGTTTCGGCGCTCTCGAGCACCGAGTCGACGATGGTGGTGGCCCGCACCCCACCAGTCTCGCCTATCGCAGGTGTGACTCGCACGACAAGTGCCGGTGCAACCGCCACGGACGTAGAACACTGGCCACGTGGGTGTCGAGAGTCCGGAGCGGCCGCGCGCGTCATCGCCGGACGCTCGCGGCGACAGCGTCGGCAGGGCGCTGTGGCACCTGCTCTTGACCATCGCGCGCACGATCGCTCGTGGGTGGCGCGGATTGCGTCGATGGAACCGGCGCGGCGGTGCCGGGGCCTCCGGGCTGGCCGGCCTCGTCGAGGTGCATGCACTGCAGGCCGCGGGCGACGCGGTGGTCGCAGTCGCGCTGGCGGGCAGCCTGTTCTTCTCGGTTCCGACTGATCAGGCGCGCACGCGAGTGGCGCTCTACCTGTTGATCACGATGGCGCCGTTCGCCGTGGTGGCACCGGTGCTCGGCCCGTTGCTCGACCGGTTCCGCAGCGGTCGTCGTATCGCGCTCGCGCTGACGATGGCGGCGCGGGCCACGTTGGCGATCGTGATCGGCCACAGCCTCGGCGGCGGCACCGCGGCGCTGGCGTTGTATCCCGCCGCCCTTGGCGTGCTCGTCGCCGGCAAGGCGTACAGCATCGCGCGCAGCGCGGCAGTCCCCCGGCTCGTGCCCGAGGGCATGACCCTCGTGCAGGCCAACGCGCGGCTCACGTTTGCCGCGGTTGTCACTCCAGGCATCGCCGGCGGCGTCGCCGTTGCCGGCACGAAGCTCTTCGGGCATCTGACGACCTTGCGGTTCGGCGCCGCGGTCTACGTGCTCGCTGCCGTGCTCGTCCTGCGACTCCCGCGGCGCGCTGACGGCGGCGCCGAGACCCGAGCCACCGAGCAGTCCGCCGGGCGCGGCCTGCTGCGCCTATCCAACGTGACCGCCGATGTGCGTGCTGCGTTGCGCACGACTGCAGCACTGCGCGCACTCGCCGGATTCCTGTTGCTGTACGGCGCTTTTGTCGTGCGCAAGCACCCCATCGGCGGTCTGTCGAGCACGGTTTCTCTCGGTGCGCTCGCCGTCGGGTTGGGGGTCGGGAACCTCATCGGCACGACGACAGGTGCGCGGGCCGCCCGCGTCAACGCGCGAAGGTTGGCGATCCCGCTGTTGCTCGTGTCGTTGGCCACGACCTTCGTCACGGCGATCGACTTCGGACTCTTCACGGTCTTCGCGGTCGCCGTCGTCTCTTCGGCTGCGGTCGCTGTGGCCAAGCTCTCCCTGGACGCGACGATTCAGCAACAGGTGGACGAGAGCGTGCGCACGTCGACCTTTGCGCGCTCGGAGACGACACTTCAGCTGGCCTGGGTGGCCGGCGGTGCGGTCGGGATCGTGCTTCCGACCGCACCCTGGATCGGCTTCCTGGTGGCGTCCGCCGGTCTTGCCGCAGCGGTCGCCGATGCGGTCGGCGTGCGCATGCGTCGCGGTCGCGGCGCTAAAGCTCCAGCTCGTTAGCCACTGCGCGGACGACCTCGGCCACACGGTGGGCTGACCGCTTGTCCGGGTAGCGGCCGCGGCGAAGGTCGGGCTGCACCTTCGCCTCGAGCAACTTGATCATGTCGTCGACCAGGCCGTGCAGCTCCTCGGCCGGGCGACGATGGGTCTGCGTCAGCGATGGCAACGGGTCGAGCACCCGCACGGAGAGCGCCTGCTCGCCGCGCCGGCCTTCTGCCACCCCGAACTCGACCCGCTGACCCGGCTTGAGCGTCGCGCCAGCAGGCAATGCCGAGGCGTGGACGTAGACGTCGCCACCCTCGTCGCGGGAGAGGAACCCGAAGCCCTTCTCCGTGTCGAACCACTTGACCTTGCCGCTGGGCACTTTGCGCTCCGCTGTTTGAACTGACCTGACGGTTGCAAGGCTATCGGGAGGCGGCGCCGCCCACATCCGGCATTTCTGCCACGATCGGGCCAGACCGAGGAGTTGTGATGACCGACACGATCTCGAGCGACGACGGCCTGCAGAGCCCGCCCCCTGCGCCGACTCCCCGACGAGAGCCGTTCGGCCCCGCAGCGCGCACTGCCGCGCTGGCCACCGCCGCCCTGCTGGTCGCGGTTGGCGGCGTGGTCACCGCAGCGATCCGCGCCGCCAGCAGCAGCACGACTCCGGACGAGCTCGTGCCGGCCTCGGCGTTCGCCTACGCCCAGCTCGACCTGGATCCCGGCAACACCCAAACCAGCGCCCTGCGAACCTTCCTCAACCACTTCCCCGGCTCACCGAGCCGGTCGACGGCGCCGCTGCGCGACGCGTTGCTCGGCGCGTTCATGAAGGACTCGTCAGACCCGCACGTCGACTACACGAAGGACGTCAAGCCGTGGCTCGGCGACAAGGCAGCGGTGGCGGGATGGCTCGACTCGTCCGGACATCCCCAGGTCGAGTACCTCCTGCAGTCGACCAACGATGCCGCCGCGCGCAAGTCTCTCCACCAGGCAGTGCCGCAAGCAGGTCTCGACTTCCGCGATGGCTACGCCATCCTCGCTTCCAGCCAACCCGTTGCAGACGCGGCGGTCACGTCGAGCCGGCGTGCGTCGTTGGGCCACGACGCGACCTATCGCGCTGACGTCGGAGCCCTCGGCGGCGGCCAGATCGTGCTCGGGTGGGCCGACGCGCATGGCATCGTCACCGCTTTGCAGACGGTCCCTCAGTTCCGCCAGCTGCTGTCCTTCCCCGGGGCCTCGTCGCTTGGCTTGAGCGAGCTGAAGACGACGAAGGGGCGCGTCGTTGTCGGTGCTCATGCGGCTGACAACTACGTCGAGGTCGACGTGCGGCAGAAGGGACTCTCGACGTCGTCGACGGCCAAGTCGACGACCTCGGCGTTGCTGACAGGACTGCCCAGCGGCACGTTGGCCGCCGCCGAGATCGGCGATCCGGGCGGCATCGTCACGAGAGCCATTTCTGCCCTCCGCACGCTGATGCCGACCTCGTCGAACGGCTCGCCCGGCTCCGACCCGTTGGTTGCGGTCCAGCACGCGACCGGCCTGTCCCTTCCCGGCGATGCCACGACGGTGTTCGGGTCAGGACTGGTCGTGTCCTACGGCGGCCTGGTCGGCGGTCTCCCCAACATCGGTGTGCGCAGCAAGCCCGCCGACCTGGCGGCAGCCGAACAAGTGGCGCATCGGGTGAGCAGCGTCCTGCAGAGCCACGCCGGTCCGCCGCTAGCCGTGTCGAGCGCCGGTGGTGACCTCGTCGTCGCGACGAGCCCGGACTATGCCGATGCGATCGCGCACCGTAGCGGCCTCGGCAACGATGCAAGGTTCAAGACCGCGCTCGGTGCCATGCCCGGCAACGTGACGTTCGCTGCCTACGTCGACCTCGGCGACATCCTGCCGTTGTTCGTGCATGGGAATGCTGTCGCTGAACATTTCGACAGTGTCGGAATGTGGGCATCGCACAACGGTGACGTCGACCTTCTGCAGGTGCGGCTCGTCGCGCGCTAGTGCGTCGATGCGCCGACGCCTTCGAAGAATCTCCACATCAGCGTGTTCGCATCGACGGCCCTGGTCTGCGGACCGAGCAGCGCGGTGATGGAGATCGGCATCTTCGGCCCGCCGGGCCATTCATGCCCTTCACCGGTGAGCGTGTACAGGGTGACACCTGCGCCGGTCGCACAACCCGCATACGCGGTCAGCGTGTATCCGGGAGCTTTGGTGACGCGTGGCGCCGGACGGCAGCCGTCATGGGCCGCCCAGCGGGCCGCCGCCGTTGGCACCGAATAAGTCCAGTAGGCCTGGCCGTTTCCGGCGTACGGGTCTATCCGGTCCGCCGTGCCATGGAAAGTCATGACCGGTACGGCGCGAGTGGCCGGGCAGGGACTCGGATACCGCAGCCCGGCGACCGGTGCGATAGCGGCGATGGACGTCGAGGCATCACAGGCGAGCTGGCTCGCCATCCGACCGCCGCCGGAGACACCGGTCGCGAACACGCGTTTCTGGTCAATGCAGTAGCTGCTGGAAAGCACGTGGATGAGATCGGTCACGAAGGTCACGTCCGACGCAGACCCTGCGGGCGGCAGTGTGCCGCCGAGCAATGGCACGCCGGGGATGTTCCAGTCGAAGCCGCTGCCGGCCCGGATCAGCGCCTGCGGGTAGGCGACCAGGAACCCGTCGCCATCGGCCGTCTTGTCCATGCCGCTGAAGAGCTCCTGCTGGCGTGCCGTGCTCTCGCTGCCGTGCAGGTTGAGCACGAGCGCGGTTGGCGAGGTCGGCTGGTAGCCGCTGGGGACATGCACGACGACGACGCGTTCGTGCCCGTCGATGCTCAGCGTCAGCGTCGAGGAACCGGTCGCCGCCCGACGCCCACAGCCCGATCCGGACTGCGTGGCCGCCAGCGCGTGTCCGTGCCCGGAGCAACCGGTCAGGAGAAGCAGCCCACCGAGCAACGGGACGGCCCAGCCGCGGTTGCCGAATGCCCGGGCGATGGCGTGCATCACCCGTCAATCATGTCGCGTCCCGACGGTCTTGGTGGGGTGCTCGCCGGAGAAGGCAGCGGGTTCTACGATCCGCCGGTGATGTTCAGCCCGGAGTTGCGCGCGGGGGTGGCGGCGGGTGACATCACGGTGTCCATCCGTCTGTGGCAGCGGGCGAAAGTGAAGGCCGGCAATCGTTACGCGAGCAACGAGTGCATGATCGAAGTCGACTCGATCGAGCTCATGCCGTTCTCGGCCGTCACTGCCGACGACGTCGCCCGGTCCGGCGAACGAGACCTCGAGACATTGCGGGCCCGCGCTGCCCATGCCGGCCCGATCACCGACGCGACGTTGGTCTATCGGGTCGAGTTCCACGTCGTGTAGCGAGCGTCAGCGAAAGCGTTCCTGATCAGCGAGAAGCTCGTTCATCGCACCGCTGCGGAATCCACGTGGGTCGATCTCGATCGCGTCGAAGTCGGACAGCACCGCGGGGAGTTCCGGAAGGGCCGCGACCGCATCGACGTGTTCTGCGTCCACCTCGACGCGCGCACAATCGCCGAGGTCGCGGACGCGAAGGTTGCGCACCGGCACCCCGCACGAGCGGAACAGGCTCCGAAGTGCAGCCTCGGCGCGTTCGACCCGTGCCAACCTTCCCGTCGTGATCTCGATCCCGTAGGCGATGCGGCTGGAAAGACATGCGGCGGCCGGCTTGTCGAAAGTGCGAAGCCCCCAGTCGCGGCTGGCTCGACGTACATCTGCTTTGGTCATTCCTACGTCCAGCAGAGGCGTCACCGCCTGACGTTCGGCGGCGGCGCGGATCCCGGGCCGAAAGCCGGCGACCGCGTCGTCGGCGTTGGTGCCGGTCGCCACTGCAGCGAGGCCCAGCTCCCGCGCGATCGGAGTGATGACGTCGAGCAGCTCGGCTTTGCAGAAGTAGCAACGGTTTCCCGCGTTCGCGCGGTAACCGTCGCGCGACAACTCATCGGTGCTCGGAGTGACGTGACGGACCCCG
>DASSEQ010000201.1:0-2531 GCA_035695245.1 Mycobacteriales bacterium
CGGCGCCGGCGACAGCTACAGCATCGACATCACCGCCGCCACCGACCAGGCCAACTGCACCACCTACGACAACACCGCCACCGCCTCGAGCGACAACGCAGGCAGCCCCACAGACGAGGCCATCATCACCTGCCAGAAGCCGGGTCTGTCCGTGACGAAGCTGGCTGACAACGGCAAGCACGCGCAGACGGTCGATGCCGGGGACGACATCGGCTTCACCATCACCGTCGCCAACAACGGCCCGGGAACGGCCAACGGCGTCACCCTCGACGACGTTCTCCCGGCCGGTTCCGGCGCCGGTGTCTCCTGGTCGATCGACTCAGGCCCGTCCGGCGACGCAACCCCGACCTGCTCGATCAGCAGCGGCTCCCCGCAGGAGCTGACCTGCAGCGCAGTCGACCTCGGCGCGGGCAAGAGCTACAGCCTGCACATCAAGGCGAAGACCTCGTTCGCCGAGTGCACCGAGTACGACAACACCGCGACCGCCAGCGCCGACAACGCACCAGACGCCAGCGACTCGGCCGACATCACCTGCAACACGGGCCAGGTCTCGATCACGAAGACGGCCGATCATTCCGCCCCTGTGCATGCGGGCGACCAGATCGGCTTTACGGTCGAGGTCAAGAACTCCGGCACGGGCGCTGCGCACGGCGTCGCGCTGAAGGACCCGCTGCCGGCAGGCTCGGGTTCGGGCGTGACGTGGGCGATCGATCAGAGCACCGGCACGCCGGGCCAGTTCGCGCTCAGCGGCGCGGCGGGCAGCCAGACGCTCTCGCTGGCCTCGAGCACTCTGCCGGCTGGCGCCGACTACAAGGTCCACGTGGTCGCGCAGACCTCGCAGACCGAGTGCGGCGTCTACGACAACACCGCCACCCTGACCACGACCAATGCCAACAACCCGAATCCGGTCTCGGCCAGCGAGTCGTGCGCGTTCAGGGTCGACCTGTCGGTCACGAAGGCCGGCTCGCCGGCCACGCAGGATCTCGGCCAGGGCAACATCACCTGGACGATCGTCGTCACGAACAACGGCCCCGACACGGACACCGGCGTCACCATCGCCGACCCGATGCCGGGCGGAAACACGTTCGTCTCGGCAACGGCCAGCCAGGGCTCGTGCACCGGTGGCGCGATCCTCAACTGCAACCTCGGGACGATGGCCGCCGGCTCCACGGTGACCATCACCCTCGTCACGACGCCGAGCGCGGCCGGAGCCCAGACCAACACGGTCACGGTCGCCGGCAACCGGCCCGAGACGAACACGGCCAACAACCAGGCGACGGCAACCGTGCAGGTCACCGCACCGTTCGTCCCGCCGCCCGTCTACTGCGTCGCGGTGAGCAAGATCACCCCGCACCAGCTGTTCGTCGGACGCAAGACGATGCTGACCATCCACCTCACCAAGCACGGCAAGGCAGCAAAGGGCGTCCGCGTCCTGATCAAGGGCCCGAAGCTGCACGTCAAGACCAAGCGCTCGAACGCGAGGGGAATCGTCAAGCAGGTCGTCAAGATGAGGAAGGCCGGAATCGACACCTTCATCCCGCTGGCGAGCAAGCGCTGCAACACCAAGCGGATCGGCGTCACCGGCGTCTTCACGCCGCCCGTCACGGGCTAAGCGACGCTCAGCTCAGGAGGGAGTGCGGTGACTGCCGCACTCCCTCCGCTCAAGTCCTCGCCCCAGCACGCCGATAGTGGCGGCGGGCCTCGGGAAGGGGGCCTACCAAGGCCCGCCGGAGCGGAGGCTACGACGGGGGTCGGCTGACCCTCGAGCCACCGCTCCGGCGGGCCGAAGCTTTGAGGCGTCGTCGGAGTCCACGCAGCCGTCGGGTCGGCTCACGATCGATCGAAGCCCAGGAACTCGAGCTAGTGCCTCCTCCGCAGCCTGATGCCGAGCGCCAGCGCCGCGAGAAATGCCGGTACGCCGAGCGACAGGGGCAGAATTCCCCCCGCGCTGAGGGTACGCCGGTCGTGAACCGAGAGGCGAACTGCCTGACCGGTCGTCGGCGCTCCACCGACGGCCGCACGCCGGAAGACCGCGACGTAGACGTCGAAGGCGCCGGCGCTCACGGCCTGCAGCCGCCAGGTGATGGTCGTCGACTCCCCGGGGCGGAGCGTGCGGAGGTAGCTCGTTCGGTGCGAGGACCAGTCCTCGGGATCGACATACACGCTCGGGTCAAGGCCGACGATGTTGAGGTGCGCGATCAGACCGCGCCGCGCGGTCGGTCCGTCGTTGACGACGGTTGTGCGGAGCCTGAACTTGTCGCCGAGACGCGTCGAGATCCGGACGTGGCTCGTCCGCACCGACAGGGGCGATGAACCGGCATCGGCAGCGGCGGGCCCCGCGGTCAGGAGCGTGACGAGCACTGCGACGACCGCGCATCGGTTCACTCGGCCACACCGCCGCGTAGCTGCATGAACCGCGCACCCAGGACCGGCAGCGCCAAGACCAGCACGAGCGCTGCGACGAGCGGCGAGAGGAGCCAGGAGACGTCTTCGCTCCAGGCGTGGCCGTTCGTGAGGATCTTGCCGACGTA
>DASSEQ010000202.1:0-7172 GCA_035695245.1 Mycobacteriales bacterium
CCCCAGCGAGACCTGGCCGCCCCACCCGGTGAGCAGGCAGAGCGACAGCCCGACGAGGGCATAGGCGGTGACCAGGGTCAGCAGGAACGTCTTGGCGCTCGTGTTGAGCCCGAAGACCGGAATGAGCGGCGCCAGCACCGCGACGATGAGGCAGGCGAGCGAGGCACCGATCGTGAGTCGGCGCACCGACGGCATGCGCGCTGCGCGGCGCGGCACCGGTGTCGGCTCGGCACCGAAGTTCATGCCGGAGCTGGCGTCCCTGGTTGCGCGCGAGAGCTCGCGGGAGCGGAGCAACAGGGCAGCCATCACAATGACGAACACGACGAGCTCGACCACGCCACCGGACGGCTGGTTGGCAAATGTCACCGACTCGACCACCCCGATGCCGACTCCGGCGACGAAGGCGATCGGGAGGTTGGTCATCTTCGCGATCAGCCCGGCGGCCAGCGCGCGGACGAGCAGGCTCGCGCCGGAGCCACCGACGAGGAAGACGGAGTCTTTCGGCGAGTGCAGGATCGCGGTGAGCGCGCTGAGCAGTCCGGCCACGCCCCACACGAGCGTCGACATCCGCTTGACCGAGATGCCGGCAAGGCGTGCGGCTTCGGGGTTCTCGGCCGCCGCACGAATCGCCTGTCCGTACGCCGTGAAGCGCAGGAATGCTGCAAGCGCGGCGACGAGCACCGGCACGACCAGAACGATGAGCAGGTCATCGCCGTGCAGGTAGAGCGTGCCGACGTGGATCGACGGGTGGAACGGGAGCGGATAGCCGTTGTCGACGAGCTTCTGCTGGTCGGGGTTGATCTGGCGAATCAGGCGCGGGATCAACAGGAACTGAGCGAGGAAGATGCTCGCGACCATGAGCACCAGCCGCGGTGACCTGAACAGCCGGCGGATGACCGTCAGCTCCACGACCAGCGCAAGCGCCACACCGGCGATGACCGCCACGAGAAGCGCGGGCAGGTAAGGCCAGTGCTCGTCGAGGACAAGCTTTCCCAGGAGCACCGAGGAGATGACGCCGATGTTGGCGTGCGCGAAGTTGACAAAGCGCTGCGCCCGGTAGACGAGCACCAACCCGATTGCAAGCGCTCCGTAGAGCAGGCCCTGGATGAGGCCGAGAATGATGACGTCGAGGCCGATGCTCATGCGGTCACCTGGCTGCGCCTTCCAGGAACACCGACCGCAGCAGGTCCGGACGGTCGAGCAAGTCACGGGCTGCGCCGGTGAAGCGCACCTGACCCTTCTCCATGAAGACCGCCGTTGTCGCGAGTTCGAGCGCGACGTTGACCGACTGCTCCACGATGAGCACGGTCGTGCCTCTCGCGTGGATCTCACGAACGATGGCAAACAACTGCTCGACGACCGCGGGGGCAAGACCGAGCGAGAGCTCGTCGATGCACAGCAGCCGAGGTCGGGTCAGGAACGCCTTGGCGAGGGAGAGCATCTGCTGCTCACCGCCGGACAACGTTGACGCAGCTTGGTTGCGCCGCTGCCCCAGGATGGGGAACCACTCCTCGATCTGTGCGATGTCGCGTTGCAGCCGCTCGCGGTCCTTGCGAAACGCGAACGCGCCGGCGCGCAGGTTCTCGGCCACCGTCATGCCGGGGAAGACGGCGCGGCCACCCGGCATCTGACCGATCCCGAGGCCGAGGATCTGCTCGGTCTCGAGGTAGGTGATGTCGATCCCGTCGTAGCGAATCGAACCCCGAGTCGGGTGCTCGAGCCCGCACACCGCACGGAGGAGGGTCGACTTGCCGGCACCGTTGGTGCCGAGCAAGGCGACGACCTCGCCTTCGGACACGTCGAGGTTGACATCGAACAGCACCTGGATCGGGCCGTAGCTGAAGTCGAGGTTGCGGATCTCCAGCAGCGCCCCTGCGGCACTCCGGCGGCGTTCGGCGGCGCGCACGGCTTCGACCACGTCCTCGGCGACGAGCGCGATGTCGCGGTCGACGTGTCGCGAACCAACAGCGACGAGCACTCCCGCCAGCAGGCCGGGAGCACCGAGCACCGTCATCGCGAACCGCGCGCTCGTCGCGTCGGCAATCGCACCGAAGACGATGCCACCGAGGAAGCCGCCCATCAGCAGGATGAAGATGCCGAGCAAGGCGAAACCGAGCGCCCGCAACGCCGGTGGGCTGGCGGCTGCGACGATCTGCCGGATGGGCGCGACCACAACCCCGATGCCGACATTGGCGATGAACAACACGACGACGACCAGCGCGATCGACGGCAGATACAGCGCGCCCGCCGCAACGACCGAGTAGACAGCGAAACCGAAGCCGGCGAGGAAGAGCGGCCAGCTGGGCGCGTGGCGGAACAACCGGTCACCGACCACGCCGCCGACCAGCAGGCCGGCGAGAAGACCGACCCCGGTAACCGAGAAGACGACACCTCGCTGGAAGGCGCCCAGACCCCACTGGTCCTCGAAGTACTGGCTGATGAGGACCGGGCCCGACACCAGACCGAATCCGAGGATGCCGATGCCGAGATAGAGGTAGCGCAGCGTCCGGATGTCGAAGAGCCGTCGCGCCCCGGTCGCAAACGGCACCCGCACCGTCTCGCCGGTTTGAGCAAGCCCCTCGCGCATCAGCCGATCGGCGAGCTGCTCCTGCTCCATGCCACCACGCCGCGGCTCGCGCAGTCGGGCAACCCGGTAGGCGGCGACGACTCCGAGCGGAGTGATGAGGAAGAAAGCCCAGCGCCAGCCGACCGTTCCACCGATCAAGGTCGCGACACCACCGGCGACGATGGGACCGATGATGCTCGCCAGTGGCGAGGCGCTTTGATGCACGCCGTAGGCCCGAGCCCTGGCCTCGACCGGGTAGTAGTCGGCGATGAGGCTGCCGTGCACCGGTTCGATCGCCGCCTGACCGAGTCCGGAGAAGATCCGTACGAAGGTGAGCTGCACGGCGCTCGTCACGATCCCGGTGCAAAAGGTCAGCGCTGACCAGATGGTCGCCGCGACGGCGGCGAGCCGGATCCGCCGGCCGCGATCGGCAAGCACCGCGAAGGGCACGGCACCGGCGACGACGAGCACCGCGGACACCCCGTTGATGCCGTCGATCGCCGCCTGGGAGAGATGGAAGGTTCGCTTGATGTCAGGAGCGAGCGTGATGAACGCGGCGCGGTCGAGGTTGTCGATCAGGTTTACCGCGAGCAACGTGAACAGCGGCACGGCGCCGTAGCGCGCCAAGATGCGCCGGAGCGGCACCTCCTCCGCCACCGCCCCCGGCGGGTCTTCCGGCACGACTTCCGTCGGCGGGACGGCGACATCCGCTGTCTGGGTCAGGACTCTCGCCGCCGATCAGTAGTAGTTCTTGAAGCAGCCTGGGGCCAGCATGTGGAACTTCTTCGCCGCATAGTCGGCATCGGCCTGCGCCTCGTACTCGGTGATCGCGAGGTAGTCGGCGCCGTCGAACTTGCCGGGCTTGAACAGCGACGAGCAGTAGAGGCCTTGTTGCAACCAGTTGCCCGTGTATTCCATCGCCTCCCCCCATCGCTGTCGGGTCAGCTGTGTGCCGGCGTGCATGGCTGCTTGGGCCCACATCAGGATCTCGGAGCCCAGCCCCCAGTTGAGCACCGCTTGTGCCAGCTGGTTGTTGGGGTCGCTGCCTTCCGTTGCATAGCCCTGCGAGTACTCATGCTTGTAAACCGAGTCAGCGAACTTCTGGTAGGTGTCTTCCTTGTACTTCTTCGGATCCTCACCGGACAGCGTCGCGCCGACGCACTTCGTGCCGTTGTACTCGTTTGCGTCGTAAGCGCTGGTGGTGAAGTCGGCGCAGCCGAAGTATTCGTCGCTGTCGTTGAAGCGCGGGTGCCACTGCTGCTTCGATGCCTGCTGCAGGAACTGCGACTTGAAGATGAGGTTCATCTCGAAGATGACGAACGTGACGCCCTTCGACTGCATGTCGAGAACGGCGTTGGGGATCTGCGACAGCGCTTGCTGGGTGTCACTGGCGAGCTTGACCACGTCGACCGGATGGATGCCGTCTGCGTTGAGCGACGGCAACAGCGACTTCTCCACCGAGGGCGCGACGTTGGGAATGTCGTGGTAGATGACGCCGACCTTGTCGGTCGGCCGCACGTAGCCGGAGGTCGACAGCCACTTCGCTTGGTTCTGCGCCAAGCGGTCCTTGTTCATGAACGTGCCCCAGAGATAGGGCGCTGCCTCTTGGTACCACGCCGCCGGCTCCGGGTCGGTGCTGATCAGCGGGGTGTGGTTCTCCTTCGTGATACAGAGCTGCGCGACTGAGTCATAGCCGCCGGTGGTGAGGACCGAGAACACCTTCTGGTCCTGGGTCATGGTCTTGCAAGCGGCCTGCATGTCGTTGACGTCGAGGACGTTGAAATCCTGCGTGTAATACGTGAGCTTCCGGCCGTTGACGCCGCCGTTGCGGTTGATCTCGTCGGTCCAGGCCTTGATGATCTCCTGCTGGTTGCCGGACAAACCGGCCTTGAAGCCGGCGGCGCCGAGCTCGCTCGTGTTCGCGATCAGGATTCCGAGCTTGATGCTGTTCTTCGTGACGCCCTGATCGGTCGCGCCCAGCGGTCCGGTGGAGAGCTGACCGGACTTGTCGGTCGGGTTGAACTGCGCCGGCGCGTTCGGAGCCCGGGTCGCATAGAGACCGTGCGGCGTCGAGTAGCTGACGCCCGGCGCCCTGACCCCGGAGCCCAACGCACCGCCCGTGCCGTTCGCTGCCGCCGCACCGGTCGCACCGCCGTTTGCGGCAGCCGCGCCGCCCGAGGCCAGGCCCCCTACGGTGACACCACCGCTGCCGTTGGACCCGCTCGCTCCGGCTCCGCCACCTGGACCGTTTGCCACCGTCTGCGCCTGGTTGGCACTCGACGACCCATCGCTGTGGGCGACGTAACCGAGCGCCGCGGCGATCAGCGCCAGACACATGCCGAAGACGACCGACTGCATGTGCAGCCCCGGGCCGAATGCGTTGTTGTTTCCGCTGTTCCTGGCTCTGAGCGGCAGCATTGCCATCTCCTCGCACCGGCTCGAAAACCGTACCTGACGAACGTCTCAGGTGACGCTAGAGTCAGGTCCGCTGTCCGTCAACGGACGTAGGAGGGGCGCGTGAGCGAGCCCGTGCGCGACGTCGATCGGCCCGTGCTGGCCGCGCTTCGCACGCGTGTCGAAGCCCCGGTCCGGCGCGAGGACGGCGCCGAAGTCCCGCTCGGTGCGCGTGGCGCACGCACCCGCGCAAGCCTGCTCACGGCGGCGTACGACGTCTTCCGCGAGCACGGGTTCCAGAACTCATCAGTGGCTCTGATCGCCGAGCGAGCCGGCGTCGGCACCGGCACCTTCTACCAATACTTCCGGGACCGCACCGACGTGCTGGGCGAGCTGGTCAACGCCGGCATCTCGCTGCTGGTCGAGTCCGGGAAGATGCGCTGGCGCCTGAAGGACGGTCGCGCCGGCCTGCTGCGGATGCTCACGCGCTTCGTCAACGGCTATGCCGAGCAAGCGGCGTTCTGGGCGATGTGGGAAGAGGTCACCCACACCAACGAGCGCTTGGCAGCCGTGCGCCGCGACCTGTCGCGAATGCTCGAGGAGATCGTTGCCGTCGAGCTCCGGCGAGGTCGCGACCGCGGATTGTTGACGACACCCGAGGACATCGATGCGACCGCCCGCGCGCTGACGGCGATGGTCGACCGCTTCTGCTACATGACCTACATCTTCGACCCTGCCGACCCACCGATGTCGGCCGCGGACGCAGCGGAGTTGCTTACCGAACTCTGGGTCCGCGCGATCGCGCTCGACACCACCTGATCGCTGCTCAAAGGAGAAGACGATGCATGACCTGGTCATCCGAGGTGCCACCGTTGTCGATGGCACCGGCGCGCCGGCGCGCACTGCCGACGTCGCGGTCGACAACGGCGTCATCGTCGCGGTCGACGGTAAAGCCGAGGCAGGCAAGCGTGAGATAGACGCTGACGGGCTGCACCTGCTGCCCGGATGGGTGGACATCCACACGCATTACGACGGCCAGGTGACCTGGGACCCGGACCTGTCTCCGTCGAGCTGGCACGGCGCGACAACGGTCGTGATGGGCAACTGCGGCGTCGGCTTCGCGCCGGTGAAGCCGGGCGGTGAGGGCTTCCTCATCGAGCTCATGGAAGGCGTCGAGGACATCCCCGGCACCGCCCTCTACGAAGGCATCGATTGGCAGTGGGAGACGTTCCCGCAATACCTCGATGCGCTCGAGCGCATGCCGCGCGTGCTCGACGTGGTGGCGCAGGTGCCGCATGCTGCCCTCCGGGCCTACGTCATGGGCGAGCGCGCGCACGAGGACCCGGACGACAACGAGATCGAGCAGCTCGCGAAGCTGACCGAGGAAGCCTTGCGGGCCGGCGCGGTGGGCTTCACGACCTCCCGAACGATCCTGCACAAGTCGAAGCACGGCCTGGTGCCGGGCACCTCCGCAGCGCCCGAGGAGCTGCTGGCGATCGCTGACGCCGTGCGGCGCGTCGGCCGCGGCATCATCGAGATCGTCGCCGACAACGCGTTCCGCGACCCGGAGCGGCAGTGGATGGTGGAGGTCGCTCGTCGCACGGGCATGACCGTCACCTACGCGCTGGCGCAAGAGCCATGGGACGCACACTCCTACAAGCAGGCGCTTGCCGATGCCGAGAGCCTGCACGCCGAGGGCCTCAACCTCGTTCCTCAGGTGTCGTGTCGCCCGACCGGCATGTTGTTCGGGCTGCAGTCGTCCTTGCACCCGTTCATGACGCACCCGACCTATGCCGGCCTCGCGCACCTGCCCGTGGCCAAGCGAGCCGCCGAGCTGCGGCGGCCGGAGGTGCGCGCGCAGTTGCTGGCGGACAAGCCCGGCACGACCGACATGATCGCGTTGGCGCTGATGTCGCGGTGGGACCAGATGTTCCCGCTCGGAGACCCGCCCGACTACGAGCCCGCACCGGAGACCAGCGTGGCCGCGGTTGCCGCCGCGTCCGGACGCCGACCGGAGGAAGTCGTGCTCGACATGTTGCTCGAGCGCGACGGCACGGCGTTGCTGTTCGCACCGCTCGCGTCGTACGTCGAGTTCAACCACGAGGCCATCCGCGAGATGATGACGCACCCGCGCACCGTGCTCGGCTTGTCCGATGGCGGCGCGCACTGCGGACTCATCTGCGATGCGAGCATGCCGACCTACCTGCTCACG
>DASSEQ010000203.1:0-6021 GCA_035695245.1 Mycobacteriales bacterium
CGTGGCGTCTGCCGGCAGCTGACCCCGCGCTCGGAGATCATCGCCGAGCTGGCCGAGCCGGCCGCTTCGTGCCGGACGAGGTTCGTCTCGTTCTGGAGCGACCTCGATGTGCTGATCTCCCCGAAACGAGCCGCGCGCGTCGATCATCCCGATCTGTCCGCTCGCAATGTGTTCGTGCCGGGGGTCGGCCACATGTCGTTGCCGATCGACGTGCGCGTGACCCGCGAGATCGCGCAGACGTTGGCCCAGCTCGATTCCGACGGGTCGACCGTGCGAGCCGGGGTCACGCATCTCCAGCCATCCGCCCCCAGCGCCCGAACCCTGTCCAGGGAGTCGGACAGCGACTGCGGCGAGTGTCCGAAGTCACAGACATCGTTGGGCAGGAAGACCCGCTAGAGCGAAGAAGTGGGCCTCGTCCGCCGACGAGGAGATCGCCGTCCCCATGCCCCTTCGCCGCCGGTACCTCCTGCCCCGAATCTCCTCGACCGCTCTCAGCGTCGCGCGCGCCTGCAGAGGCGGCGCGGCAGTCGCCCTGCTCGCCGGGCTCGTCGCCACGCTCGTGCTCACCGCACCGAGCCACGGCGCGGTCCGGTCAACAGCGTTCACCGCGCCGCGCACGGTCGTCTCGGCATCGCGCACGCCCGCGACGACTCGGGTGCCGGATGTGACGTCCGCGATGCGGCTGTTCGGGCTCGGCGGCAATGACCATCAACTGACGCGGGCGACGCGATCATCGACTCGCCAACCGCTGCATCGCTGGGTCCGGCCCAACTGGGGGCCGCTCTCGTCACCGTTCGGCTACCGCTGGGGGCGTCTGCACGCCGGTATCGACCTGGCCGGCCCGTGGGGGTCGACCATCGTGGCCGCCACCGACGGATGCATCAGCTACGCCGGGCCGATGGACGGCTACGGCGAAGTCATGCAGATCTCCGACTGGGACGGCACCGAGACGGTCTACGGGCACATGTCGTCGTTCATCCGCCACTACGGCTGCGTGCACGCGGGCGAGCCCATTGCGCGCGTCGGATCCGGCGGCGACGCGACCGGCCCGCACCTGCACTTCGAGATCCGCGTCGGCGGCGCGCCGGTTAACCCGATCCCCTTCCTCGCCAAACGAGGGCTCTACATCTAGAGCTTGGCGAGCGGTGCGTAGCGGAGCAGCAGCCGCTTGGTGCCGACGTCACCGCCGAAGTCGACTTCCGCTTCGGCGCTGTCGTTGACACCTCGTACGGCGACGACCCGCCCGAGTCCGAATGCGTCGTGATTGACCCGATCGCCGGGCGAGAGCGCGGGGATCGGCCGCAGGCCGGGGCCGGCCACTCGACCGCGCCGCATGGTGCGTTCGGCGGCAAGCTGCGAGGGCGTCTGCTCCATGTGCCCTTGCCACTCCACGAGCTCGGGCGGGATGTCGTCGAGGAAGCGCGAGGACGGGTTGTAGGAGGGCGCACCCCATGCCGATCGCACGTTGGATCGGGACAGGTAGAGCCGCCGTTCGGCACGCGTGATGCCGACGTAGGCAAGCCGGCGCTCCTCGGCCAGCTCCTTGGGATCCGACAGCGATCGCATGTGCGGGAAGACACCGTCCTCGAGCCCGGTGAGGAACACCACGGGGAACTCCAGCCCCTTCGCGGTATGCAATGTCATCAGCGTGACAACACCCTGACCGTCGTCGCCCGTTGAATCGTCCGCATCCGGCACCTCGTCGGCGTCGGCCACGAGCGCGACCTGTTCGAGAAAGTCCGCGAGTGTGCCGTCTGGACGCGCCTCCTCGAACTCACGCGCTACCGACACGAGCTCTTCCAGGTTTTCGACGCGGCCTTCGTCCTGCGGATCGTCAGAAGACTGGAGTTCGTTCACATAGCCGCTGCGGTCGAGCACCGCTTCCAACACGTCACCAGGTGACGATCCAGCCGCGATCGCGACAAGCTCTTCGAACAGCGTGACGAACTCTTGCACGGCGTTGATAGAGCGTGTCGCCATGCCAGGTGCTTCTTCGACCGAGCGCAGCGCGTCGATGAACGGCAGTCGTTGCCGCTCGGCATGCGCGTCGATCTGCTCGATCGCCCGGTCGCCGATACCGCGCTTGGGGACGTTGATAATGCGACGCAGCGACACTTCGTCGAGCGGGTTGACGATCGCGCGGAGATAGGCCAGCGCGTCGCGCACCTCACGTCGCTCGTAGAAGCGGACGCCGCCGACGACCTTGTAGGGCAGGCCGACGCGGATGAACACCTCTTCGAAGACGCGGCTCTGCGCGTTGGTGCGGTAGAAGACCGCAACATCGCAGGCGCGGATCGAGTGCTCGTCGTGCAACCGGTCGATCTCTTGCGCGACCCAGGCGGCCTCGTCGTGCTCGTTGTCGGCGACGTAACCGACGATCTTCTCGCCATCACCCTGCTCGGACCACAAGCGTTTCGGCTTGCGTTCCGGATTCTTTGCAATGACGGCGTTGGCGGCGGAGAGGATCGTCTGCGTCGATCGGTAGTTCTGCTCGAGCAGCACCACCGTCGCGTCCGGGTAGTCGGCTTCGAACTGCAGGATGTTGCGGATCGTCGCGCCACGAAACGCGTAGATGCTCTGGTCGGCATCACCGACGACACAGAGCTCCGACTGCTGTTCACCGGCTCCGACGAGCTCGCGCACCAGGATGTATTGGGCGTGGTTGGTGTCCTGGTATTCGTCGACGAGCACATGGCGGAACCTTCGGCGGTAGTGCTCGGCAACGTCGGGAAACAGCTGCAACAACGAGACCGTCGTCATGATCAGGTCGTCGAAGTCGAGTGCATTCGCCCGGCGCAGCCGGGATTGATAAGTCTCGTAAGCCTCGGCGACAGTGCGCTCGATGTGATTGCCGGCTTTTGCCTTCGCGTCTTCGTAGTCGATCAATTCGTTCTTGAGATTGCTCACCTGTGCGGCGAGCGAGCGAGGTGGGTAGCGCTTGGGATCGAGGTCGAGGTCCCGTGCCACAGCGGTCATCAGCCGACGTGAGTCGTCCGCGTCGTAGATCGAGAACGACGACGAGAAACCGAGACGCTTGACCTCGGCCCGGCAGATGCGCACGCAGGCAGAGTGAAACGTCGACACCCACATCGCCTTGGCGCGCGGGCCGACGAGCCTCGCGACTCGCTCCTTCATCTCGCCCGCGGCCTTGTTGGTGAAGGTGATGGCGAGGACCGAGCCGGGCGACGCGTCGCGTTCGGCAATCAACCAAGCGATCCGGTGGGTCAGCACCCTGGTCTTGCCCGAACCTGCGCCGGCGACGATGAGCAACGGCCCGCCGTGGTGAAGCACTGCAGCCCGCTGTTGTGGGTTGAGATCCTCGAGCAGAGTGTCCGGATCGACCGCTAGCCGGGGTCGCCGCTCCGGCGCCCTGGCGGCGTCGGGAAGATCCTCGGGCAGGCTCGTCATCGGTACGCACGAGACTATGTCGCGCGTCGGACTTTTCTAAGGGAGCGCTTGTGGACCTGTTCAGCGTCAGCGGCAAGGTGGCCGTGGTGACGGGAGGCAGCCGAGGCATCGGCCTGATGATCGCCCGCGGTCTGCTCGAAGGAGGGGCCCGGAAGGTCTACATCTCCTCGCGGAAGGCCGACGCCTGCGCCGCGGCGGCGCAAGAGCTTTCGTCGTACGGCGACGTCGCCGCCATCCCGGCCGACCTCTCCAGCGAGGCGGAGTGCCGACGGTTGGCCGAGGAGGTCGGCGCGCAGGACCCGGCGCTGCACATTCTCGTCAACAACGCCGGCGCGACGTGGGGCACACCGCTGGCGGAGTTCACCGAAGAGGCCTGGGACAAGGTCATGGACACCAACGTCAAGGGGCCGTTCTTCCTGACCAAGGCATTCCTTCCGATGCTCGAAAAGGCCGCCGGCGACGACGATCCGGCGCGCATCATCAACATCGGCAGCATCGACGGTCTGCACGTCAACCCGATGCCGCACTACCCCTACTCGGCGAGCAAGGCCGGCATTCATCACCTGACGCGAGTGCTTGCCCGCGAGCTCGCGCCGAAGCGCATCACCGTCAACGCGGTCGCGCCCGGGCCGTTCCCGTCGAAGATGATGGCCTTCGCGCTGGACAACCCGGCAGCTCGCGGCGCGATCGAGAAGAGCAACCCGCTCGGTCGCATCGGTCGCCCTGACGACATGGCCGGCATCACACTGTTCCTCGCCAGCCGGGCCGGCTCATACGTCAACGGCGCCGTCATCCCCGTCGACGGCGGAATCAGCGCCGTCATCTAGGAGTTCACCCGCTTATGACCGTAGAGCGCGCTCTCGCCGTGATGGCACATCCCGACGACGTGGACTTCGGCGCGGCGGGCACGATCGCGCAATGGACCGACGCAGGCATCGGGGTGACCTACTGCATCATCACCGACGGTGATGCCGGCGGTTTCGATCCGGCGATACCTCGCAACGAGATCGGCACCATCCGGCGAGCCGAACAGACAGCCGCGGCAAAGCAGGTCGGTGTCGACGACGTGCGCTTCCTGGGCTATCCCGACGGGCGGCTCGAAGTGAGCTTCGACGTGCGTCGCGACATCGCCCGGGTCATCCGCGAGGTGCGGCCACAGCGTGTCGTTTGCCAGTCGCCGGTGCGCAACATGAACCGCATCCCGACCAGCCACCCGGACCACCTGGCCGCCGGCGAAGCGACGATGTGCGCCGTCTATCCGGACGCCCGCAACCCGTTCGCGTTCCCCGATCTCGCCGAGCTCGAGGCGTGGTCGGTCGCCGAGACATGGGTGCAAGGCATGGAACGCAGCAACCGCTACGTCGACGTCACCGACACCTGGGACCGCAAGATGGCCGCCCTGCACTCGCACGTCAGCCAGCACCCGGAGCCGGGCCGACTCGACCCGATGATGCGCGGCTGGAACGGCAACAACGCGATCGCCGCCGGACTGCCGGCGGGGCGGCTCGCCGAAGCGTTCTGGGTGATGACAACCGCCTAGTGTCCTGAGTCGGAAGTTCGCCGCCGGATGCGGTGATCCGGACGGATGGATCGCAAGGCGGAGGAGGAGCGCATAGCAGTGCTATGCGCGACGACGACAACGCAGCGAGACGCCGTCCGGGCGCTGCAGGCGGTGGCAGTCAACTTCTGACTCAGGACACTAGCGGCCTACAACGTGAGAACCATCCGAGTGTTGCCGAGGATGTTGGGCTTGACGTGTTCGAGGCCGAGGAACTCGGCGACACCTTCGTCGTAGGAGCGAAGCAGCTCGTCGTACACCTCCGGCTCGACCGGCGCTCCGTCAATCTCCTTGAACCCGTGCCGGGCGAAGAAGTCGACCTCGAAGGTCAGGCAGAACAGCCGGCGGATGCCGAGGTCGCGGGCGCGTTCGAGCAGGCGGTCGAGCAACGCGTGCCCTACCCCCTGGCCCCGCACGGCTGGGTCGACGGCAAGCGTGCGCACCTCGCCAAGGTCCTCCCAGATCACGTGCAGCGCACCGCACCCGAAGATGCGTCCCGAAGAATCGTCGACGGCGACGACGAACTCCTGCACGTCCTCGTAGAGGGTGACGGTCGGCTTGTCGAGCAGGATGCCGCGCGGTGCATAGGTGTCGACGAGATGGCGAATCGCGGTGACGTCGTAGGTGCGGGCCGACCTGATCTGGACAGTCACGCGCAGCTGGGGCCGGGGCAGTCGGCGGTCAGCGGCTCGAGCGCCTCGCGGATCGCCGCGAGCTGCTGCGCCGAGAGCCGGTCGATGAGGTGTTCGCGCACGCCGCGAAGATGGGTCGGATAGGCCTGTCGCACCCGGTCCACTCCCGACCGGGTGACCGCCGCGTAGACGACCCGGGCATCGGATCCGCAGCGCTGCCGCTCGACGAAGCCCTCCTTGACCAGCCGGTCCACCACGCGGGTCAGCCCGCTCGGGGTCAGAACCGACACCGCGGCCAGATCGCTCATGCGCAACCGGCCTTCCGGCGCCTCGGAAAGATGCGCGAGCACTTCGTACGCCGGCAGCGTCAGCTGCTGCTGGGCTTCCAGCTCCGCTTCCAGCAGGCGGACGACACGGGCATGC
>DASSEQ010000204.1:0-5021 GCA_035695245.1 Mycobacteriales bacterium
CGACGCACTCGGCTTGCGGATGGATGCCCTCGGCTCACGGATGGACGCCCGATTCGATCGCGTCGATGAGCGCTTGTCGGCACTGGAGATCGGTCTCGCTCGGCACCTCGAGCAACACCGCTGACGCGTTCGCCGGCTACGGCCCCCGTGGCCAGTCGCCAGAAGAGACTGCCCGCAACGTAGTCGATCGGCCGTCGCCGACGCAGCCGTTCGCCAGCCCTGCTGACATCCGCGAAGGGCGCACGAAACTGTCGTATCTCCCGCCTATGGTCAAACCAGAAATGAACGGAGCTGCAAAGCAGGTACGCACATGACTAAGCCGGCCTCGGTGCTCACCGAGCGCTTCGACGAGGCGCTCGCCTACGCCGCAGACGTGCACCGCGCGCAGATGCGTAAGGGCACGTCGATTCCCTACCTCTCGCACCTGATGGCCGTGGCCAGCACCGTGCTCGAGGACGGTGCCGACGAGACGACCGCGATCGTCGCGCTGCTGCACGACGCGGTCGAAGACCAGGGCGGCGACGCCAGGCTCGCGGACATCCGCAGCCGGTTCGGCGACGACGTCGCCTTTGCGGTCTCGGAATGTTCCGCCGAGGACAAGAGCAAGACGACGGACTGGCGCCCCCGCAAGGAGCGCTACATAGCGCAGATGCGCACCGCCCTTCCTCCTGCGCTGCACGTCAGCCTCGCCGACAAGCTGCACAACCTGCGCTCGATCGTCGACGACTACCGGCGCGTCGGCGACGATCTCTGGCAGCGGTTCAACGCGCCGGACGCAGGCGCCCTCGTCTGGTACTACGGCTCACTGATCGACGTCTATGACGGCCGCTACGACGTGCCCAATCGTCAACGCATCTACGAGCTGCGCCGGCTGCTCGCCACGCTGCAGGAGCTTCTGCGCGGTCCGAAATGCTGGCGTTGCGGAAGCGCGGACGTCATCCCGATCCTGCTCGGCCTGCCCGGTCCGGAGCTGATGCGCGCTGAAGCGGCCGGCGAGGTGATCCTGCTCGGCTGCATTCCCAGTGACGACATGAAGAACTGTCACTGCCGTAATTGCGGCTACGAGTGGGAAGACCCGGCCTACGCCGAGGACGAAGACGAGGACTACGAATGAGGTGGTTCCGGCGCCGACAGAAGACGGGCCGGCGTCCGCGCCCGGTCGTCGTACGGCGGGACCCGCGGCGCGAGGCGAAGCCTTACGGTGCGTTGCCTCGCTCAGTGATCCGGTCGGCGGGCTAGGCAATCTAGCGCCCAGTGCCGGCATCAACGATCCGTCGATGAGCGAACGGGACCTGTTCGGCGAGTGACGCATCAGCTGCGGTCGGCGACGACACGGCAGCCCGCCGGTGTGGCGCCGAAAGCGTCTCGCAGCGCGCGGATGCCGAGGCTGATCGCCGCGTAGAGGTCGACCGGAGCTTCCCGGTGCTTGGAGTAGTTGAGCGCGTGCTCGCTGCCCCAGCCCTACTCTCCGTCTTGTTCCGCGTGCCACTGCACGTAATAAGGCGTAGCGAGAACGTCCACGATGACGTAGCAGCGCGGATCACCGAGCATCGACGCGGTGATCCTCCCGAGGCCGTGGCCAACAGATGCCCAGGAACTGGTGTTGAGCTTTACTTCCACAAATTGTGCGCGCGAGGGACGACAGTTTGGACTTCGTGAAGTGCCGGCCGCGGGCGATCATCCGGTCAACCGCTTCCACCAGTCCCGGTCTGCCTTGGTGAACCGAAGCCGTTGCAGCAGCTGACGAGCGGCCGCGGCCTCCTGCCGCAACGACCCGTCGTCCAGCCGCAAGAGGTACACCGATCGACCCCCGGGAACGAAGCCGGCCGCCTTCCAGGCCTTGCGCACCTTCGTCTGCGCCGCGCTTCCCGGCCGCGGCCGATCGTAGGTCGACCGCCAGATTCCGTCATCACCGCGGACGGTCCGCAGCGCTGCGGGGATGAGCGCGAGAACGTCCACGAGACCGAGTGCACGAGCGACCATTTTCACGACCGCCGGCCCGAGGCCGCGACCTCGCCAGTGCGGGTCCAGCGCGACGTCAACCACGAACAGCACGCGAATGTTGTCGCCGACGATCAACTCCTCGCTCTCGAGAACCTTCCGTCGCACAACGTCAGCCATCTGGCCGAGGTCAGCACTGAACGAGTCGATGTCCACGAAGAAGTCGTCGCACTCGATGGTGTCAACGCAGACGAAGTCCGCCGTACCGATCACGATGCGCGGGCTGTCGCTGACTGCGTCATCGGCCACCAAGAGTTCAGCCGACCAGTGCCGAACTCCCGGGAACGTCGACCAGTAGTAGGGCGAGCCGACATGCGTCAGCTCGAGACCGAGCCCGAGGTCGACGCTCGGCACTATCCCCACGTCTCGACCCCATCGCGCTTGCGCACTCATCCACCTCGCCACAGATAGTGCCAGCGAGGTACGACAGTTACGGGCACCGGCAAATCCAGCGAGAGCACTCAATCGAGGCGTTCGGGACGCCGAAGGTAGTTGTTGTGCACGGGGGAACGTGGGATCCGTATGCCGTCCTGGGCGTAGGCCGAGAGGCGACGGACGCCGAGATCCGCAGGGCCTGGGACGTTCGAGTCAGTGCGACCGCGAAAGCGGGTGATCTCCGCGGCGCGCAGCGCATCGACGCGGCCTACGAAGTGCTGCGGCATCCAGCGAGGCGGGCGATGTTCGACCGGACTGGCATCGTTTCCGAATCGGTCCGACCTTCGCCAGATCAGCGTTTCGTGACGGTGGGTCCTGCGACGGCTTTCCGGGCTTGGACGCCGGTGCGATCGCCGCGACGACGCTCACGATTCGGGGAGAAGATCCGAGTCATCGCCGTCTCGGCAGTCACCTGCGCAATGCTCGTAGCACTGTGGCAGAGCGGCTTGCTGGGCCACTCGTCCCTTGCCGCCAGCAGCGACATCTGGCGGCCTGCCGTCATGAGCGCCGGCTCCATGCCACCGGCGCACTTCATCGCGCACCCACGGCGGCTGCTCGCCGCTGCGACGCCTCCCGCGGGCTCCGGCGGCTACGCGGCGCAACAGGCGCGGTTCGATCCCTGCCAACCGATCAGGTACGTCGTGAGCGGCGTGCCGCCGTTCCCCGGCGCCGGCCAACTCCTGACGTCGGCGATCACTGAGGTCAGCCGTGTCACCGGTCTGCTGTTCGTGTACGCCGGCACAACCGACGAAGCGGCCAGCACCGTGCGTCCGGCGTACGAGCCGTCGAGGTACGGCAAGCGGTGGGCGCCGGTGCTCGTGGCTTGGACCGACCCAGCCACCGTTACGGCGCTCGGCGGTCACGTCGTCGGATTAGGTGGCGCGAGCTCCGTGACTCGCAACGGCGAGACATCCGACGTCAGCGGAATCGTCTTCCTGGACGCCGCGGATCTGGCAAGAATGGCCAGCCGTCCGAACGGCCCCGCAGAGGTGCGCGCAGTCATGCTGCACGAGCTTGGTCACCTCGTCGGCTTGAAACACGTCGCCGACCCGAGCGCGATCATGTATCCGCGAGTTTCAGCCTCAGTGCTCGACTATTCGCCGGGCGACCTCCGAGGTCTCGCCTACGCCGGCGGCGCGGCGTGCACACACGTCAACTGAACCAACAGTCCGTCGCGTTACTCGCCTGACCTGGCTTCTGATCGGCCGCCGAAGACCCGACGAGCTCAGCAAACCTCTTGGAGCATCAGAGCGCCCACGCGAGCGACTCGACGAGAGACACGTGCCTCGGCGGTCGCCACGGTTAGACCGACGACTGTTCAATGCACTCACCCCGCCAGTGACTGCGCTCACCCAATCACCGGAAATACCTCCATGCGACGGCTCTGACAGTCGCTATGTGGAACGGCAGTGATAGAACCTCGCCATGGTGGGGGACGCGGACACCTCGGTGCGGACCGCGGCGTTCGCCCATCTGGACCGGCTCCAGCAACTCAGCCCTGACGGCGGCATCCGGTCGGCCGACATCAACACGTTCACCTACAACGATCGGCCCATGCGCCTCATCGTGCAAACAGGCATATGGAAGCCGGCGAGGATGGACGCCGCGCTATCGATCAGGACGACCTACACGCCGCCGCACGAGCCTCCGCCGTACGAGGACGACCTAGGCCTCGACGGGTTGGTCCGATATAGGTACCGCGGCACTGATCCCAATCACAGCGACAACCGCGCGCTCCGAGAGGCGATGCGCGAGCGCGTGCCGCTGATCTACTTCGTCGGCATCGCTTCCGGCGTATACACAGCTCACTATCCCGTCTGGATCATCGCCGAAGACCGCGACCATCTGGCGTTCACGGTCGCAGTCGACGAGGCGCAACGCATGTTCGCGCAGGCAGACGTTGCCTGGTCAGAGCGCGAATATGCACTTCGGCTGACGAAGCAGCGGCTCCACCAGCCGGTCTTCCGGACCCGCGTGCTTCGGGCGTACGACGACACGTGCGCCATGTGCCGGCTCAAACACGCCGAACTACTCGACGCGGCGCACATCATCCCCGACGGGAAGCCCAACGGTCAGCCGGTCGTGCCCAATGGCCTGTCCCTGTGCAAGATCCATCACGCTGCGTATGACCGCGACATTCTCGGCATCCGCCCGGACCTTGTGGTCGAAGTGCAGCACAAGGTTCTAGCTGAGATCGACGGTCCGATGTTGCGCCATGGGCTGCAAGAAATGAAAGGCGTCCAGATAGTGGTTCCGCACGCTCGGCATGCTCAGCCTGACCGAGGCAGACTCGAGGAAAGATATGAGCAGTTCCTTCAAGCCGGCTAGTGAGCAGCTCGCACGCATGACGGTCAGACAGTGACGGTACGTCTAAACGTCGGTCGCGCCGTCGGATCGGCCTTGCGGTAGCGGTTCGGGACCGGTGACAAGAGGGAACCGTAACTACGGTCCCGTACGACGGGCCGCCGCATCGCCGGCAAGCATCCGAGCGGAAGAGGTCTCGTCCTGCGACACACCGGTCTGGACGCGCACGCCGCGACGGTCCTGTGGACGCAGTTGGCGGTGTTACTCGTGCTTGCCCGCCT
>DASSEQ010000205.1:0-11047 GCA_035695245.1 Mycobacteriales bacterium
CCGATGGAGCACGTCCTACGGCAGTGCCTGCTCGCGCTGCGCACGGCGGAGCTGCTCGGACTGGAGGACGAGCAGCGCTCGACGACGTACTACACCGCCCTTCTCGTCGGGGTCGGATGTCACACCGACGCACATGAGCAGGCGAAGTGGTTCGGCGACGACATCGCCATGAAGTCGCACAAGTACGACCACAAGATGCCGAGCATTGCCGGCATGGCGCAGATGATCGGGATGGTCGGTGCCGGACACCAACCGCTGCACCGCTTCCGGATCGGACTCGAGCTGGCTGTCTCCGGCTTCCGCGACCTCGACGGCATGATCGCCAGTCACGCGAGGATGGCAAGCGCGCTCGCGCGCGAGGTGGGCCTTCCGATCGTGGTGCAGGATTCCGTCGGCTCCGCATACGAACGGTGGGACGGCAAGGGTTATCCGGGTGTTCTCAAGGCAGGACAGATCCCGATCGAGGCGCGCATCGCGCAGATATCGGAGTTCGTCGAGGTGGCGCACCGCCTTGGGGGAGCCGATGCGGTCGCTCAGATCTGCCGGGAGAGAGCCGGCCGGCAGTTCGACCCGGAGATCTCGCAGGCGATTGTCACGAATGCGGCGTCGTTGCTCGACGGTGTCGACGAGACAACCGGGTGGAACGCCGTCATCGACGCCGAGCCGACACTGGGAGTCAGGCTCACCTCGGACGAAGCGGATCGCGCGTTGGTCGGCGTCGCCGACTTCATCGATCTCAAGACGCCGTACTTGCTGGGCCACGCCCGGGCTGTCGGCGACCTGTGCAGCTCGGCGGCGATGGTCCTCGGCATGGCGCGACCCGATGTCGTGCTCCTGCGACGCGCTGGCTGGGTGCATGGCTTCGGTCGCCTCGGGATCTCCAATGCGATCTGGGACAAGCCTTCATCGCTGGCGGCCGGCGAGCGAGAACGGGTTCGCCTGCATCCCTATCTCACCGAGCGGATGTTGCAGCAGTCCGAATGGCTTTCTCCGCTTGCCGCAATCGCCGTGCAGCTGCGCGAACGCCTTGATGGCTCGGGATATCCCCGCGGTTTGTCGGGAGCGTCCATCAGCATGCCGGCTCGGGTGCTCGCGGCGGCAGACGTCTACCAGTCCATGTGCGAGCCACGTCCTTACCGACCGGCACGCACTCCTGCTGAAGCGGCTCGTGAGCTCAAAGCAGAAGTCAACGCGCGACGGCTCGACGGCGACGCCGTCGCCGCCGTACTGACTTCGGCCGGGCATGCCGTTGCGCGACGACGGGAGTATCCAGCCGGTTTGACCTCGCGGGAGGTGGACGTGCTGCGGTTGGTCGCACGCGGGATGTCCAGCCGCGCAATCGCGGAGCGGCTCGTCATCTCGCCTAAGACTGCGCGCAACCACATCGAGCACATCTATACGAAGATCGGCGCCAGCAACCGTGCCAGCGCCAGCCTTTTCGCGGTGCAGGCAGGGCTACTGCCAGAGAACGAGCAACTAGCCGCTGAGTCGTGATGAAGATGAGGCAACTGCCTCATGTGTCGTCCGCCTTGCCATCCCTACGGTCTTCTCGTCCATCATCGCCAGGAGGAGCCATGCCAAGCACCAACAAGGACATCGCCGAGACCAGCGACTGGGGCGTTGCGGTTGAGAGAACCGATCACCTCGACGACATCACGGTCAACTTCGTGTCGATTCGGGAGACGCACTCACTGCGCGATGCTCTCGCCAGCCTTCCGAACGGCCAGTGCCAGTGCCCCCACTGGGGCTACGTGCTCAGCGGCCGGCTGATCCTCGACTACGGCGACCGCGAGGAGATCTACGGGCCGGGCGACGCGTTCTACATGACGCCCGGACATGTGCCGACGGCCGAGGCAGGCACGGAATTGGTGCAGTTCAGCCCCAAGGATCGGCTGCGCGAGACTCTGGAAGCGATCCAAGCTGCCATGGGCGCGCACGCGGGCTGACGCTCCCGGCGGCACATTTCGCCTTTCTGCTCTGGGTCGAGCACGAGCCGCTGCGGCGCGGAGCATGTGTCGCCGGCGCTGACCGGGCCGGGCGCTTGGTCTGGCCAACTCTCACACGTGTCTGGGCAGTGGTTTGGCAAACTGGCGTTCCAGCCGCACGTGAGGGGATGAAGATGGCCACCCTGCCGGACCGCCCAGAGACCGCGCTCCTCGTCGTCGACGTGCAGAGTGGTGTTGTCGCAGGCGCGCATGCTCGGGACGCTGTTGTCGCCAACGTCGGCAGTCTTGTCGACAAGGCTCGGCAGGAAGGCGTCCCGGTCGTATGGGTGCAGCACTCCGACGAGGGGCTCGTCCGCGGCAGCGACGACTGGGAGATCGTCCCGGAGCTCGAGCCCGGCATCGACGAGCCTCTCGTCGAGAAGAACTATGGCGACTCGTTCGAGGACACCACTCTCGAAGCTGTCCTGTCGAAGCTGCGGGTCGGTCGGCTCGTCGTCGTGGGTGCCCAGACGGATGCCTGCATCCGTTCCACATTGCATGGCGCATTCGTGCGCGGCTATGACGCACTGCTTGTCACGGACGCTCACACCACCGAGGACCTGACCGAGTGGGGCGCTCCACCGCCGGATCAGGTCATCGCCCACACCAACATGTACTGGGGTTCCCAAACCGCGCCGGGCCGGACCGCCGGCGCGGTCGAGACACAGAAGGTCGACTTCCGCGGCTGACTGACTAGCCGGCTCGGTTCTCGAGGGCCTGGAGGTCACGCGTCGCGTAGCGATGATGCTGCCACTCCTCGTAGAGGATCACGTGGAGGCACTGCAGCACGGTGTGGTTCTTCCGCGGGTGTCCGGGGCTGTCCGGTGCGACGCACATCCGTTTCAAGCCGGCCTTCGTCGTAGCCGCGATCACCTCGCGCACCTCGGCCATGCGTTCCCGTCGTACGTCGAGGACCTCAGCCAAGGAGGGGTCGGCATCCGGGTCCAGGCCCCAGCGACGCGGACTGGTGAGCCAGGACCCTCCCAGGCCCCAAGGGTGATACGGCTGTGTCATCCCCTCGACCATGCGCCGCAACCAACAATCCGTGGCCAGCACCAGGTGCCGCTGCGTTTGCACGAAGCTCCACTGGCCGTTGACCTGCTCGTGCAAGACGTGCTCCGGAAGCTTCCTCGCTCGCACGATCGTGTCGCCCCAGAGTTGTTCGACCATGGTCCAGGCCTCGGTCAGAGTCGCTGGGTCGGACGCGGTCAACTCCGGTGGCACTCTCCGCATACGCCGATCCTCTTAGTCAGCGAGGTGCGTGGTGATCTCGACGCCGCGCTTGAGCGTTTTGGTCACGGGTGTGCGTTCAGCGATGTCGAGCAGTCGTGACCGCTGCTCGTCGTCGAGGGCGCCGTCGATGTGGAGGCGTCGCTCGATGTGTTGATTGCCTTCGTCATCGGTCATGTCGATGGCAACGCGCAGCTGGCTGACGGCCCACTCTTTTCGCTGTGCGTACATCCGCAGCGTGATCAACGTGCAGGCCGCAAGGCCGGACAGCAGCAGCCCGTAAGGAGAGGCGCCGGTGTCCGTGCCGCCGTTGCTTTCGGGCTCGTCCGCCGTCAGGTGATGATGTCCCGCGGCGATCTCAACCGGATAACCGTCGCCGGGAGAGCTCGTGGCCGTGACGTGTGCAAGCTTCATCGACCCTTCATACCGCGTCGGAAGCAGTGGGCTTCAGCGAGGTCAGCTGAGCGTCACCCGGGTCACGGATCGCACATCAGTCGCGGACGCCGCGATGACGAGGTCATAGTCGCCGGCGTCGACCACCCAGTCGTTGGCTTCGACCGACCAGCGACGAAAGGCTTCGTAGTCGAAGCGCAACTGTGCGACCTCCGTGGTGCCGCCGCGCACGCAAAGTTTGTGCCAGGTGCGCAACGCCTTCGGTTCGCGCACGACCGGGGGCTCGACCGGCGCGACGTATCCCTGCACCACCACGGTCGCGTCCCGCTCTCCGGCGGTGACGGGGACGGCGACGGTGACACCCGCGCCCGGTTCAACGGTCGTCGCGCTGATGTCGACGTCGCCCCATGTTGCCGACCCGTACGACAGCCCGTGACCGAAGGAAAACAGCGGCTCGATGCCGTTGGCATCGCTTCCGCGGTAGCCGATGAGGTGCCCCTCGGCGTACGTCTGCGTGCCGTCGGTCGGCTGGTAGTGGTGCCACGATGCGACGTCATCAAGCGATCGAGGAAAGCTGATCGGCAACCGGCCACCCGGGTCGGCCGCTCCGGTCAGGATGTCTGCGACTGCCTCGCCCATCTCCATCCCGCCGAAGAACGGGATGAGCACTGCGGCCACGCTGTCGATCCACGGCATCGACACGGGTGAGCCGGCGTTGATGACGGCAACGGTCCGGGGATTGGCGGCGGCAACTGCGGCGACGAGGTCGTCCTGGTCTCCAGGAAGCTGCATCGAGTTTCGGTCAGAGCCTTCGGTCTCCCACTCGTCGTTGGTGCCGACGACAACAATTGCGACGTCGGCGTCGCGCGCTGCCGCAACGGCTCGGTCGAACATGTCGGGGTTCTGGGGTGGGCGCACTCCGAGTCGCATGGCCGCAAAACCGCCGTCGAGCCGGATCTCGATGTCGACGTCGACCGGCTTGTCGGCAGCGCATGAGAGCCGGAGGAACTGCTCGGTGGACCCCATTCCGTAGTAGGCCTCGCCGACAGGCAGCGGCTTGCCGCCGACGGTCAGCACCTCGCCCCCGATGACGGTATTCGGAGCGCCGGTGGTCACCAGGCCGAACTCGTGCTCCCCGTCGGTCTCCGGCAGGTAGCTGCCGCGGACGGTGACCAGGCACGGGATTGTCACGCCGGGCGGCAACGACCCGGCGAAGCGAAGATGGCCCGTTTCGTTGCGGCTCTGTGCCGCGATGGGAGCCGCGGGCGATTCGCCGTTGCGGAAGGTGACGTCGAGACCGAGCTCACCGTCCGGTCCGATCCACCGGCCGGGCGCAGCGAGCGGAGTGAACTTGTCGATCGTCACGCCGGCTTCGTGCACGACGTGGTCGAACCGGCGACCAAGGGCGTCGAGCAACGTCGTCTGCGGCAGCGGGCGCAAGGACGCACTGCCGCCACCGCCGGTTCGCGTCTTCGCGGCGTTGGGTCCGATCACTGCGAGCTTGAGACCGGGAGTCGGGCCGATCGGCAGGATCCCGCCGTCGTTCTTGGCGAGAACAGTGCCTGCGATGGCGATCTCGCGGCAGAGTGCCCGGTCGCTGGGCTCATCGACGGAGATCTCTTCGAGGTCACAAGGGCGCTGTGCCGCTTGGGTCCGATCCATGAGGCGCAGCACATCACCGACCAAAGCATCGAGCGTCGCTTCCTCGACTCGCCCGTCCAGGACGGCTCGCTCGAGCTTGTCGCCGTAGACGCGTGCGGGTCCGGGCATCTCGATCGACATGCCCGCGTTGGCGCAGCCGTCGGTGGAATGGGCGCCGTACCAATCGGAGATCACGGCACCGTCGAACCCCCATCGATCGCGGAGCAGCGTCGTGAGCAGTCTGTGATTCGCGGAGCAGTAGTCGCCGAGCAGACGGTTGTACGCCGACATGATCGCCCACGTGCCGGCGTCGCGGACCGCCCTTTCGAACGGGTAGAGGTAGAGCTCGTGCAGCACTCGCTCGTCGAGTTGCACATCGACGGTGAAGCGGTCGACCTCCGTGTCGTTGGCGACGAAGTGTTTCACCGTCGCGGCTACGCCGTGGGATTGGATGCCGCGGACCGAGGCGACGGCCAGTCGCGCGGTCAGCTCTGGATCTTCGGAGTAGTACTCGAAAGTGCGGCCACCGATGGGAGTCCGGTGCAGATTGATGGACGGCCCCAAGAGGACGTGGGCCTGTCGGCGGCGCGCCTCGCGGCCCAGCAGATCGCCGGCCCGCCCGATGAGCTCCGGGTCCCAGGTCGCTCCTTGGACGATGCCGGCGGGCAGGAGCACGGCAGGAGTCGCGTCTGACTGCGACCGCTCGCCTCGCACCCCGTTGGGGCCGTCGGACATCTTCAGCTGCGGAATCTGAAGGCGTTCAACCGCAGGCGTGCGCCACCACGACTCCCCGGCTAGCAGCGAGCACTTCTCGCTGAGAGTCAGCTCGCCGAGTCGGTCGATCAACGCTGGGTCGTTGCTGGTCGTTGTCATTCTCGTCGCCCCTCTTTGGCGAGATGATGCCAAAAGGCGCGAACCTGGCTTGAGCCAGGCAAGGCCGTTGCCTCAGGCTGACCGTATGCCGAAGCGCGCGATGCAGATCGACGACCTCTACCGCATCCCAGCCGTGTCCGAGCCGACACTGTCGCCGGATGGGAAGTGGGTCGCCTACGTCGTCACGACTCCGGAACGGGACGAAGACGCGTATCGCAGCTGCATCTGGCGCGTCAGCACAGCCGGTGACCAAGCGGCACGCCGCTGGACGACCGGGCCACGCGATGGCGCGCCTCGCTGGTCGCCGGACGGCAAGCAACTCGCATATGTCGCCACGGACAAGGACGGCGTGCCGCAGGTCTTCGTATCGCCGACGGACGGGGGTGCAGCGGCCCAGCTCACGACCCTGCGGACTGGCGTCGGAGATCTGCAGTGGTCACCGGACGGGACGAAGCTCGCGCTCGTCTCCGGCATCTCGCTCGCCGAGCAGCCGTCGGATTCTCCGGTGGTCCTCGACCGCCTGGGCTACAAGTTCGACGGCGCCGGTCTGCTCGGCCTCAGGCGGATGCACTTGTTCGTCGTGGATGTCGCGAACCGTACGACGCTGCAGTTGACGGCCGGGGACTTCAGCGTCAATGGCGCGCGTTGGTCACCGGACGGTTCCACCATTGCGTACGGCGCCGAAGCCTCGGCCGACAGTGATGTGACCGGCACCAGCGCGGTCTACGTCGTGCCCGCAACCGGCGGTGTGCCGCAACGCATAACTCCAACGGACGCGACGCTGTCGACGCCGGTCTGGTTCCCGGATGGTGAGCAGATCCTGGTGGCAGGACGTGAACGGTTCGAGACCGGCGCAACCCGCCTGTATGCGGTCGCGGCCGCTGGCGGCGCACCGAAGCCGGTGGCGATGCTCGACCGCAATGTCATGGTGGGGGCGCCCGGCTATGCCGGTGCACGACCGATTGTCTTGACCGACGGCACGATTCTGTTCGCGGCGCGTGATCGCGGCTGCACGCATGTCTACGGGGCAACTGCCGACACCCCGCCGGACAAGCGCATCGCTGGCAGTGACCGGTCAGTGTCCGGGCTGTCGACGGCTGCTGGGCTTGTCGCCTACGTCGTCGCCGATCCGACGAGCAACGGGGAGGTCGCCGTCGCGACTGTTGAAGGCTCGAACGAGCGGGTGCTCACCACGCACTGCAGTGATGCGCTGGCGGACGTCGAGCTCGCAGTGGCGGAGCCGCGTCTGTTCTCCGCGCCGGACGGCACTGCGATCGAGGGTTGGCTTCTGCGTCCGCGCGAGCGCGACGGCGCGACGCCGCTTTTGCTCGACATCCATGGCGGGCCACACAACGCCTGGAGCCCTGTGTTCGACGGGGTGCACCTCTACCACCAAGAGCTCGTCGCCCGCGGCTGGTCGGTGCTCATCCTCAACCCTCGTGCGAGTGACGGCTACGGCGAGGAGTTCTATCGCGCGACAGTTGCGAACTGGGGTGTCGCGGACGAGGGCGACTTCCTCGCCGCCCTCGATTCCCTTGTGGCGCAAGGAGAAGTCGATCCGAGCCGGATCGTCGTCACCGGCTACAGCTATGGCGGATACATGACGTGTTGGCTCTCCGCCAGGCATCCGGCCCGATGGGCTGCCGCCATCCCGGGTGGTGTCGTGTCCGATCTGGTCGGGATGGCGGGCAATGCCGACGTGGGTCGGTTGATGGCCGGTCTCGAGTTCGGTGGGCAACCCTGGTCCGTGCCGGATCGCTATCGCGAGCTGTCACCGATCACCTACGTCGACCGGGTGACCGCGCCGACGCTGATCCTGCATGGCGAGCAGGACGACCGTTGCCCGGTCGGCCAGTCAGAGGCATGGTTCGGAGCATTGCGGATGCGGCGTGTGCCGGTCGAGCTCGTCCGCTACCCCGGCGGCAGTCATCTGTTCATCCTCAACGGCCGGCCGTCGCATCGGGCCGACTGGTGTCGACGGATCGTCGACTGGGCAACAACGCACACTTCCGGCCGAGCAGTGCCGACTCGCTCTCTTGCCTCCAGGACGCGTGGGCTGCAGGCCAGACTTGCTCAGCTGTGCGAGCAATACGACGTGCCCGGTGCGGCGGCAACTGTGCTGCACGGCGATGAGGTGGTCACCGTCGTACACGGAATTCGGTCCGTCGACAGCAACGAGCCGGTGACGCCGCAGACCGTCTTCCAAATCGGCTCGAACACGAAGCTCTACACCGCCACCCTCGCGATGCAGCTTGTCGATGCAGGCTTGGTCGAGCTCGATGCGCCGGTGACGCGCTACGTGCCGGAGTTTCGGCTGGCGCCCGAAGGGTTCGCCGACACCGTGACCGTCCGGCATTTGCTCACCCACACCAGTGGCATCCCAGGCGACATCTTTGGCCCGCACATTCCTTGGGGCGACGACGCCATCTCGACGTTCGTCGACGAGCTGAAGACACTCGAGCCACTCGGGGCAGCGGGCGAGGTGTGGTCCTACTGCAACGCGGGCTGGGTGCTCCTGGGGAGACTCGTCGAAAGCGTGGCCGGGCAGACCTTCCATTCGGCGTGGCGCCAGCGACTTGTCGATCCGATCGGCGCGGTCCGCACGCGCGCATTGCCGGACCAAGTCTTGCCGCTCGAACCGGCGCTCGGCCATGTTTCCGGCAGCGACGGCAAGCCGAGGGTCGCGCCTGTCTATGCAACGTCGCCGGCCTGCTTCCCCGCGGGCAGCCTGCCGGTCGCGACGGGTGAAGACCTCATTCGGTTCGTGCGGCTTCACCTCGATGGCGGTGTTGCCGAATCAGGGGAGCGGCTGCTGTCCGCCGAGGCTGTCGCCGCCATGCAAACGCCGCAGGTGTCACTGCCGTCGTTGGGTTCGCAACGTCGCCATTGGGGTCTCGGATGGGCGCTCGGGGAGACGACCGACGGCCGCCGAATTCTCGGACACGGCGGCGGCACTCTCGGCCAGCTGAGCACTGTCGAGGTGCTGCCCGACGAGCGGCTCGCGGTTGTGGTGCTCACCAACGGCATGAACGCGATGGTTGTCGGCCAGACACTCGTGCGTGAGCTCTTCGCGTCGTTGGCCGGCGCCGAGCTGCTTCCGGATCCGAAGGGGCTCGAGGATGCCAGGAGCATCGAACTGGCACCGCTTGAAGGCACCTACGTGAACGGTCGCAACAAAGTCGAGGCCACCGTGGCCGACGCACACCTGGTGCTGAAGGTCACGATGGTCGGGTTGACGGACAAGGAGGAGACGCAGGAGATGCTGCTGACGCCGGTCGACGCGACTCGATTCGTCGGCGGCCCGGCCGGGCCGGTCTATTTCCTGCAACCGGACGAGAGCAACCGACCGCGGTACCTTTTCTCCAGCCGCGCCTATCGCCGCGTCGAAGGTTAGGTCGCGATCTCCCAGATGTGACCGTCGGGGTCTTGGAAGCTCGCAGTTCGCGGACCCCACGGTCGATCCATCGGGCCGTTCAAGAGCTGCACGCCTTTGGCTTGGAGCTGCTCGCACAACGTGTCGACGTCTGTGACCTGCAAGGTCAGCTGGAAGCGATTGCCATGGCTGGCATCGGCGACTCTCGCGGGCTCGATGAGCTCGGGGGCCGCGGTCGCTTTCAGCAAGTTGACCAGGGTCGGGCCGAACTTGAACACCACTGACTCGTCGTCCTCGAAGTGAACCGGCAAGGCAAAGACGTCGACATAGAAGCGCTTTGCCGCCGCCACGTCGTCGACGAAGAGGGTTATCGCGGGAATCCCGTCGGTCCAAGAAGCCACGCGCCGAGACTCTCACGCGCTTGGGTCATGATCTGCACATGTCGTCAGTCAAGCGCGCGGTTGCCGTGGCCGGCATCATCGTCGCGGTGGTGGGCGGGGTGTTCACGTTGCAGGGCGTCGGAGTGCTCGGCGGCAGCTTCATGAGCGGCTCGGCAACGTGGGCCGTGATCGGTGCTGCGATGATCGTCGCCGGGCTCACCTTGTACGGTCGGGCAACGCGCAAACGCAACTGAGTCTGTCGTCTGTCTAGACAAGTTGCGCCGGCGCAGGTCATCCCCAGCCGCTGCTGCTCGACGAGCTGCTCGAAGAGCCGGTGAGCGGCTTGCCGTCTGTCCCCACCAGCCACCACTTGCCACCGCTGAGGTTGAGGCCCTCGCCATTCGTGTCGCCGGCCTTCTTGTCACCGACATAGGTGTAGAGCGGGTGTCCGCCGTAGGTGATCTGGGTCGTGCCATCGGACCGAGTGGTCGTCCCCGTCATTGACGAGTTGGCCCCACCGGAGACCTGTGCCGAGGCGCCCGTCACCGGAGGCCAATAGACCGCGCAAGACCCGCTGCAGGTCGATTTCGTGCCGGTGTCCTTGGCGAAGACGTAGACCGACATGCCGTCGCTGGTGGTCAGATATGTGCCGATCGCCCCGTCGTGTGCGATGAGGGCAACGGTCGTTCCCGACCCTGCCGGCGCGGCCGTCGTCGTGCTTGTCGGAGTAGTGGCGACCGAAGCCGTCGAGCCGCCGGACGAGCCGCCACAACCTGCCGCCACCAAGCCTGCCGCCGCAAACGCCAAGCCCAGTCGAGCAGTCGGGCGCGAAAGTGTGCCTGCCAACATCGGGAACCGCTCCTCGTCGACGATTGTGCAACACGACACCTTCAGCACGGGTGCATGCGGGCGAGAGGTTCAACGCCCTAGGGTGCAGGAGTGGCGACGATCCACCGGACGACGATGTCGCCGAGCAAGCTCGAGCTGCTTGCCGCCTGGCTGCCGAGACAGCAGTGGTACCTCGGACCGGGCTCCCCAGAACTGCAGCGGGGCGGCGGATTCAGACTCGACGACCCGGCCGGCGAAGTCGGCATCGAGTTCATGATTGTGAACGCCGTGGGCGCGGAGTCGACCGTCACCTACCACGTGCCGCTGACCTACCGCGGCACCCC
>DASSEQ010000206.1:0-2042 GCA_035695245.1 Mycobacteriales bacterium
ACACGGGAACAAGAAGCGCCAGAACTCGGTGCCGGGACCGATGCGCAAGGTGTTGCCGAAGCCTTGGAGACCCCGGACGACGAACGGACGATCGAGACGCCGGACAAGCTCGGCGGCACCGGCGGCAAGCAGTCCGGCGGCGCCGGCTGATCAGCCGCCGAGCTGATCAGCCTCCGAATAGGGCGCGGGCGGCGACCGAGGACATCTTCCCCTCGCCGAGCGGCACCTTGGGCACGCTGACGCGCTCTTCGTCGTCAATGTCGTCAGCGTCGTCCTCGACGTGGTCGACCTCGGCGTCCACCGGCTGATGCACGACGGTGGGTCGCTCCCAGGCGGCTTCGAGCAACGTCGTTTCGACCGAGTCCAGCCGAGCGAGCACCTCGGAGATCTTCGCCGAGAGCGCGCCGAGTCGTGACTCGACCGCGTCGACAACGGCACCGACGACGGGCCCAGCGGGTGCCGGCTCCGGAGTCGGTGCAGCGACAGCGGCCGGGCGGGCCGGCACAGGCTCGCGCGCCAGCGCGCGGAACACGTCGGCGACAGCCTCGCGGCGGGCTTCCAAGGAAACGGGCACGAAGGAACTCTCAGGTCGGTTCGGGGACGGAGATCCATTGTCACCCGAGTAAGCCTCCCTTGTCGGCGGGGGTAGCCGCCAGACACGCCGAGCGCGACGAAAGGGCCTCGTTCCGGACCCCTCATTCGGTAGTTGCGTTGCGCAAGCATCCGGCGTAACGTCCGGACCACGATGCACTGGCTGACCGTCGAAGTGTTCGACGCGGCGACGCCCGCAACCGGGTGGCTGCGCAGCTGGCACGACCAGCTGGTCGAGACGGCGCTCTCGAGCGGCGCGATCTACTGGGACGATCACGTGCACTCCTGGGGTGTCGTGATCGAGTTCACGTTCGCGGACGAGGCGGGTCGGGACCGATTCCGCGCACATCCGACGCTGCTGGCCGCACTCGATGCCGCGCCCGACCCCGTCAACGGCGCGCTGGTCTACCCGCACCGTGGCGGTGGCACCGGCGCACGCGAGCCGCGGCGGCCCCGACCGACCCCGATGGCGGGCGCCGCGAGCCTCCCGGAGCCCGCACCACTCGTCAGCCTCGGCCTCGTCGGCGACTACATCCCGCCGCGGGACGAGCTCACCACCACTGCCGCCTAGCCCGAGCCGCCCCGGACTTCGTCAGGGGACGGGAGTGATGTCGGGGTCGGCCTGGCCTTGGAACTGCGTGCGGTAGAGCTCGGCGTAGAGACCGCCGGT
Source organism: Mycobacteriales bacterium (assembly GCA_035695245.1). Taxonomy (GTDB): domain Bacteria; phylum Actinomycetota; class Actinomycetes; order JAFAQI01; family JAFAQI01; genus DASSEQ01. Next base: position 1,262 of record DASSEQ010000206.1, read on the forward strand.
GTCGAGCAGCTGCTCGTGTGTGCCGCGCTCGACGATCCGGCCGTCGTCGACGACGAGGATCTGGTCGGCGTCACGCACCGTCGACAACCGGTGCGCGATGACCAGCGACGTCCGGTCTGCGAGCGCCTTCTTCAGAGCGCGTTGTACGGCGACCTCGGACTCGCTGTCCAGGTGCGCAGTCGCCTCGTCGAGCACGACGATCGACGGCCGCTTGAGCAGCAGCCGCGCGATCGCCAGCCGTTGCTTCTCCCCGCCGGACATCCGGTAGCCACGGTCACCGACGACGGTGTCCAATCCGTCGGGCAGCTCACGGATGACGCTGCCGATGTGAGCATCATCAAGCGCATCCCAGAGCTCGTCATCCGACGCATTGGGCTGGGCGTAGATCAAGTTGGCCCGGATGGTGTCGTGGAACATGTGCGCGTCCTGCGTGACGACACCAACAGCATTGCGCAGGGAGGCAAGCGTCACATCGCGCACGTTCTGCCCACCGACGCGCACCGCGCCTTCCTGCACGTCGTACATCCGCGTGACCAGTTGCGAGATCGTCGTCTTGCCGGCCCCGGACGGGCCGACCAGCGCGACGAGCTGTCCCGGCTCAGCCCGGAACGACACCCCGTGCAGCACCTGCTTGTCCGGCACCTGGTCGAGCACCGCCACCGACTCGAGCGACGCGAGGGAAACCTCGGCGGCGGTCGGGTAGCGGAACCAGACGTCGTCGAACTCAATGGTCGAAGCCTCGCCGAGCGGCACCGGCAACGGCTTCGCGTCGGCCGCATCG
>DASSEQ010000207.1:0-10937 GCA_035695245.1 Mycobacteriales bacterium
CTTCCACTCGCCGTCGACGAGCGCGTGCCGGATGAACAGCTCGCGTGCCATCACCGGATCGACGCGCGCCCAGCCGACGCGGCGCCGGGCCACGAGAGGTATGCCGTAGATGGCGACGCGCTCATAACCCATGACGGCACCACGACGTTCGTCCCAGTGTGGCTCCGAGTAGCTGCGCTCGAGCAGATGCTCGCCGGCCTGCTCGACCCATTGCGGGTCGATGCTCGCCACGGTCCGAGCGAACAGGCGGGACGTCTCGACGAGCTCCGCGGCCATGACCCACCGCGGTGGTTTGGTCGCGAGAGACGAACCGGGCCAGAGCACGAACTTCGCTCCGCGTGCACCGAGATAGCCGCGGCCGTCCGGCTCCTTGAGGCCTAGGTGGGACAGCAGGCCGGCCAGCAGCGCGCGATGAACGTTGTCAGGGTGCGCACCACCAGCTCCGACCTGCATGCCCAAGTCCCGGCGCACGACGTCAAGCAGCTGCGCGACAAGGTCCTGCCACTCGCGGATGCGCAGGTAGTGCAGGTGCTCGGACCGGCACATCCGCCGGAACGCCGACGACGACAGGTTGGTCTGTTGTTCCTCGAGATAGCGCCAGAGGTTGAGCAAGGACAGCACGTCGCTGCTGGCATCGGCGAAACGCGCGTGCATCTCATCGGCCTGCTGTTGCGCGTCGGAGGGGCGCTCGCGCGGATCCTGGATGGTGAGGCCTGCGGTGACGACGACAACGTCGTACAAGCAGTGCAGTTCATCTGCCGCGAGCACCATGCGACCGAGCCGAGGGTCGAGCGGGAGCCGAGCCATGCGACGCCCGACCTTCGTCAACGTTCCATCAGCTAGCGCGCCGAGCTCTGCGAGCAGGGCGACGCCGTCACGCACTGCACGACGATCCGGCGCGTCGATGAACGGAAACTCCTCAACCGGGCCTAGACCCAGATCGGCCATGCGGAGGATGACCGCGGCGAGGTTGGTCCGGACGATCTCCGGGTCGGTGTAGTCCGGCCGAGCGTCGTGGTCGTCCTCGGCGTAGAGGCGGATGCAGATGCCGTCGGCGACGCGGCCGCAGCGACCGGCGCGCTGCCGGGCGGACGCCTGCGAAATCTTCTCGATCGGCAATCGCTGCACTTTCAGCCGTGTGCTGTATCGCGAGATGCGCGCTGTGCCGGCGTCGATGACGTAGCGGATGCCGGGGACGGTGAGGGAGGTCTCGGCGACGTTGGTGGCCAGCACGATGCGCCGGCCGGAGTGCGCCGCGAAGACCTGGTGTTGTTCGGCTGCCGACAATCGCCCGAAGAGCGGAAGGACTTCGGTGTCGTCGCCGACCACCCGACGCAGCGCCTCGGCGGTGTCCCGAATCTCGCGCTCGCCGGAAAGGAAGACCAGCGAGTCACCCGGGCCTTCGCCGTCGAGTTCGCCGATCGCGTCGATGATGGCCTGCACCTGGTCCCCATCGTCGTCTTCCGCCCACGGGCGATAACGCACCTGCACCGGGTAGGTGCGACCGGAGACCTCGACGACCGGAGCCGGTGCCCCGTCGCGCGCGAAGTGCTCAGCGAAGCGTTGCGGATCGATCGTCGCCGAGGTGATGACCACGCGCAGGTCCGGTCGGCGTTGCAGCAGCCGGGCAAGGTAGCCGAGCAGGAAGTCGATGTTGAGGCTTCGCTCGTGCGCCTCATCGATGATGATGGTGTCGTAGGCGAGAAGGTCGCGGTCGCGCGCGATCTCGGCGAGCAGCACGCCGTCGGTCATCACCTTCACCAGTGAGTGCGCAGTCGCACGGCGCGTGAACCGCACCTGGTAACCGACCGCCTCCCCGAGCGGCACATCGAGCTCTTCGGCAAGGCGCTCGGCCACTGCTCGAGCTGCGATCCTTCGTGGCTGGGTATGGGCGATCGCTCCGGCGATGCCGCGACCGAGCGCCAGGCAGATCTTCGGCAGCTGCGTCGTCTTGCCACTCCCGGTCTCCCCGGCGACGACGACGACCTGGTGGTCACGAATCAGCTGCCCAATCTCGTCGACCGATGCCGACACCGGCAGGTGCGCGGGGTACGAGATGGCGGGCGCCACCGCAGCCCACGCGGACTGGCGGCGGAGGAGGTCGTCAGGAGTTGGAGGCACAGCGCCGTCCATTGTGCGTCCGGCCCGGCGGAGCGCCGTAAGATCCGCGAATGCGCCGAGTTGCGGTCGTCGGGTCGGGTCCCGCGGGCGTCTACGCAACCGAAGCCCTCGTCGCCCGCGACGACATCGAGGTCGACGTCTACGACCGGCTGCCGACCCCGTTCGGGCTGGTGCGCTACGGGGTGGCCCCCGACCACCTGAAGATCAAGTCCATCGAGACAACGCTTCGGCGCATCCTCGAGTCGCCTCGGGTGCGGTTCCTCGGCAACGTCGACATCGGTCCCGACGTGACGCCGGCGGATCTGCGCACGTGGTACGACGCGGTCGTCTACGCCGTCGGGGCCGCGACCGACCGACGGCTCGACATCCCGGGCGAGCACCTCCACGGAAGCGTGTCGGCGACGGACTTCGTTGCTTGGTACTGCGGCCATCCGGACGCAGCGATCCGGGAGTGGACGCTCAACGCGCGCGAGGTCGTAGTCGTCGGCGTCGGCAACGTCGCGGTCGACGTGGCCCGCATCTTGGCGAAGACCGCGGAAGACCTGCACCACACCGACGTGCCGAGACGCGTGCTCGACGTGTTGGCCGCGAGCCACGTGACGGACATCTCGATGGTCGGGCGGCGCGGCGCTGCTTACGCGAAGTTCACGACGAAGGAGCTGCGCGAGCTCGGTGAGCTCGCCAACGCCGATGTCGTCGTCGACGCCGCCGAGCTGGCGCTCGACGATGACGCGCAGAAACGCTACGACTCCGACGCGACAGTGCGTCGCAACGTCGACGTGCTGCGTGAGTGGTCGACGCGGCCGCTCACGGGACGTCCGCGTCGCATTCATCTGCGCTTCCTGCTCCGGCCGCACCAGCTGAACGGCGACCAGCACGTCTCCGCGGTCGTGTTCGAACGCACCACAGCGAGCGGCGGCGGGCGCGTGCGCGGCACCGGCGAGATGGTGGAGCTGCCGGCGCAGCTCGTTCTTCGCTCGGTCGGCTACCGGGGCGTGCCGGTCGAAGGTCTGCCGTTCGACGACGACACCGGCACCATCCGCAACGCCGACGGGCGCGTGCTGCGCAACAACCGGCCGAGCGAGCGTGAATATGTCTGCGGTTGGATCAAGCGAGGACCGACCGGCGTGATCGGGACCAACCGCCACGACGCCAACGAAACCGTCAAGGCGCTGCTGCGCGACCTCGACGAGATGCCCGCTCCTGCCGATCACCTCCGACTGGATCCCGCCGATGTGCTGCGCGAGCGCGGCGTCGACGTCATCGCCTGGGACGGCTGGCTCGCGATCGAACAAGCCGAGATCGACCTCGGCGCCGAGCAAGGACGGCCGCGGGAGAAGCTCGCCGATCGCGACGACCTGATGGCGGCCGCCCGGCAGTAGGACGCTAAGTCGCGTCCAGCTGCGGCTGCACGACCTCCCGCCTGATGAGATCCAGCGCCGCGGCGACTGGTACGGCGATCAACGCGCCGACGATCCCGAGCAACGTGCCGCCGATCAGGACGGCGATGACCGTGACCGTGGGCGCGACTTCGACGGTGCGGCGCATGACCTTCGGCGAGAGCAGGTAGTCCTCGAGCAGGCGGAAGGTGATCGTGAAGACGACGACCGCAATCGCCTTCGGCAGCGACTCCGAGAGCGCGACCAGAGCGACGATCACACCAGCAACGGGCGCGCCGATCATCGGGATGAGGTCGAACAACGCAACCAAGAGGCCGAGGAAGACCGCGTCGGGCACGCCGATCGCCAGGAGAAACACCATCATCGCGACCCCGGCGACCGCCGAGGTGAACAGGTTGCCGAGCAGATAGCCGCCGACGAGTCGAAGGATCTCGTCGGTCAGCAGCCCCACGCGTGCCCGGCGATGCCGCGGCACCAACCGATAAGCCGTCGCCTTGATCGCCGGAAGGTTCGCCAACAGGTAGATGGTCAGCACAACCACGGTCAGCGTGGCGACGACAGCTGAGAGCACGGTGCGCCCGGCGCTCACCACGCCTTGGAACGAGACCACCTTCGTCACCGTCGAGGAGCTCAGGTGCACGTTGCGCGCAGCGCGCCCGATTGCGTCGTGCCGTTGTTGCAACCGATGCAGCAGATGCGGGACCTGCGTGCTGAGGTGGTGATACTCCGTCGTCAACGCCGGCACCGCGCTCGCAATGAAACCGGCCAGCACCGCGAGTGCCCCGACGATGACCACCGTCACAGCGAGGCTTCGACGCCAACCACGTTGGGTCAGCCATGCGACCACTGGGTCGAGGCCGATCGCGACGAACATCGCGATGACGATGAGGATGATCACATGCCAGGCCTTGAGCACCGCTTCGGCAATCAGCACTGCGACAGCGACGCCGAGAGCGCCGGTCAGCCCGATGACGAACGGCGACCGTCGCGACAGGGGCCGGCCGGGAAGTCCGAAAGGTCGCTCGCTCGACGCGCCGGCGGCAGCCCGCCGCACCATTTCATCGCGGCTGAAGGTCTGCGTCTCGGCGCTTTCGGTCACGAGCTCAGCGAGCGCCCGCGCTTCCTCGTCGGGATCCACGGCTTCACTGTTCCCTACTCAGGCGACGACACCCCGCAACCGGTCGAGCAGCTCGCGCTGGCCTTTCACCAGCAGCGGCCGCGCAGCATCGAGGTCGAACCAGCCGACGCGGTCGACTTCGGGAAACTCGACATTGCGGCCGGACTTCGGTGGCCACTCGAGGGTAAACGTGCCCGGCACGACAGCGTCGGGATCGAGGTCACCCTCGCCGGCCCACGCCGTCAGCCGTTTCCCGGACGGTTGACGCAGCTCGCCGAGCGAGACCAACGCGGCGTGATCCAGGGGCAGATCGACCCCGAGCTCCTCGCGCCACTCCCGGAGCGCGGCGGCCAGCGGGTCCTCGGTCTCGTCGTGCTCGCCTTTCGGGATCGACCACGCGGCCTCGTCCTTGCGGGCCCAGAACGGGCCGCCCATGTGCGCGATCAGCACCTCGACGTCGCCCGCCCGCCGCCGCCAGAGCAGGATCCCGGCGCTGCGCACTGTCACGTGTACATAGTCTCGTCGAGTGCGACGCACGAGTCCGGCGGAGTTCGTGCTTGCGCACACCAGAGTGCGCCCTGCACCGTTCGTGCCTGAGCTGCGGCTGCACCTCGCCGACGACTCGCTGGAGCTGTGGGAGGTCACCCAGGTCGCGGTGGACCATGGTGAGATCCCGCCACCGTTCTGGGCGTTCGTGTGGGCCGGCGGGCAAGCCGTCGCGCGGCACCTGCTCGACCACCCGGAGACGGTGGGCGGCCGCCGGGTGGTCGACATCGCGACCGGCTCCGGCTTGGTCGCGATCGCGGCGAAGGTCGCAGGCGCGACTGAGGTCACGGCGTACGACGTCGACGAGCTCGCGATCGCGGCGACGCGACTCAACGCACGGCTCAACAACGTGACGCTCGAAGCGGTCGTCGCCGACGTCCGCGACGTCGACCCGGTCGACGCCATCGTCACAGTCGGCGACGTGTTCTACGACGAGCGCATCGCCGCGGTGATGCTTGCCGAGCTCAGCCGGCTGGCTCGCGCCGGTGCGCGGGTGCTGGTGGGCGATCCGCACCGCGCTTACCTGCCGCGCGACCAGCTCGAGGTGATTGCGTCGTACGAGGTCGATGTCGAGACCGATATCGAGGATGCACCGGTCAAGCCGGCGGTGGTGGCCCGCCTTTGCGGTTAGCCCGATAGTCGGCGACGACCTGCTGGGTGACGGGCAATGCGAAGACGTCACCGAAGACGTCGATGCTGGCGTCGATGCCCTTTTGCAACCCCTCGTTGAGCCAGGTCTCGAAGAGCGCCTTCTGCGCAGCGATGACCTCCGGTGTCAACGACATCAACGTCGACAGCAACTCGGCCACGACAACGTCGACCTGGTCAGCCGGCGCGACCCGGTTGGCCAAACCAGGCAACGCGTCGACGCCGTAGTTGGCCCCGGTGAGCACCAGCTCCTTGGCGCGCGACAGGCCGACGTGATGCTGCAGCAACGCGGCATCGACGACCGACGGGATGCCGAGCAGCACTTCTGGCAGACCGAAGCGCGCGTCCGGCGTCGCCACTCGTAGGTCGCATGCCAGGGCGATCTCGAAAGCGGCTCCCAGGCAGTAACCGCGTACGACGGCGACCGTGGGCACTGGTGAGAGCCGCACCGCGCCCGTGCAGGCGCCGACGCGCCGGATCAGCTCGCGACCCTTGTCGAGCGGTGTGTCGACGAAGGTCTGCACGTGCATCCCGGAGGAGAACGCACGATCGCCCGCGCCGGTCAGAACAATGGCGCGCACGCCCGGCGGCGGCCGCGTCACCGCGGCGGCCACGACGTCGAGGTCGTCAAGCGTCAGCGCGTTGCGCACCTCGGGTCGGTCGAGGGTGATCGTGCGCACTCCACCCGCGTCGACGACCCGCGGGAGGCCCAATTACTTCGGCTGCAGTCGCGCGCCGCCGTCGACGCGGATGACCTCGGCGTTGACGTAGGTGTTGATGAGCGACTCGAGGATCATCGAGCCGAGCTCCTCCGCCGTGCCGAGGCGCTTCGGGAAGAGCACGTCGCGCTTGAGGTTGTCCTTGAACGCCTCGCTGGCCGGCCCACTGCCGTAGATCGGGGTGTCGATGAGGCCGGGCACGATGCAGTTGACCCGGATGCCGACGACGGCGAGGTCACGCGCGATCGGCAGCGTCATGCCCACGACGCCGCCCTTGCTGGCGCTGTAGGACGCCTGCCCGATCTGACCGTCGAAGGCCGCGATCGAGGCGATGGTGGCGATGGCGCCGCGGTTGCCGCTGTCGTCCGCCGGATCGGTCTTGCTCATCTTGGTCGCGGCAAGCCTGATCGTGTCGAAAGTGCCGACCAAGTTGATCGCGAGCACTCGCGAAAACGCGCCGAGGTCGTGCGCCGAGGAGTACTCGCCGTCCTTGCCGATCGTGCGGCTGGCCCAGCCGACACCGGCCGCCGTCACGCAGGTGCGGAGCGGTCCGAGGGATGCGGCGGCGTCGATGGCCGACTTGATCTCTTCGGTGTTGGTGACGTCGACATGGACGAACTCGCCGCCGATCTCGGTCGCGACCTGCTTTCCACGGTCGTCGTTGAGATCCGCGATGACCACGCGCGCGCCGGCCTTGGTGAGCAGGCGGGCGGCGGCCTCACCGAGGCCTGATGCGCCGCCGGTGACGACCGACGAGGTGCCATGCAGGTCGAGCATGTGAAGTCCTTTCCGAACAGATCAGGAACGAGCCATCAGCAGCAAGTAGAGCGTCAGCGGCCCTTCCAGACCGGCTTGCGCTTCTCCGCGAACGCCATAGCGCCCTCGCGGGAGTCTTCGGAGACGAAGACGGGCGCCGAGATGGCGCCCTGCTTCTTCCAGCCTTCCTCGAGCGTCCAGTCCGACGTCGAGCGGGCGATCTCCTTGGTGGCGGCGACCGCGAGCGGGCCGTTGTCGGCGATCACGCCGGCCAGCTCGATGGCGCCGTCGAGCGCACCGCCCTCTGCGGTGAGCTTGTTGACCAGACCGATGTCCGCGGCGCGCTTGGCGTCGATCGGCTTGCCGGTCAGCAGCAGTTCGAGGGCGAGCGCCATCGGCACTCGCCGGGGCAGCTGCAGCGCCGCCCCGCCGGCCGCGACGAGCGAGCGGGTCACCTCCGGCACGCCGAAGCGCGCCGTCTCGGCGGCGACGACGAGGTCGCACGCGAGCAGCAGCTCGAAGCCGCCGGCCAGTGCCCAGCCTTCGACGGCGCCGATGAGCGGCTTGCGCGGCGGCTTCTCGGTGATGCCGCAAAGGCCGCGGCCGGGGATGGCCGGCGTCTCGCCGGTCAGGAAGGCCTTCAGGTCCATGCCGGCGGAGAAGGTGCCGCCGGCGCCGGTCAGCACGCCGACCCGCAGGTCGTCGGACTCGTCCAGCTCGTCGACCGCCGCGGCGACCGCCTCGGCAACCGCCTTGTTCAGAGCGTTCTTCGCCTCTGGGCGGTTGATCGTGATGACCTGGACATTGTCGCGTCGTTCGACGAGCACCTCATCAGCCACGGGCGACAAGTTACCCTTCTGCGACTTGTCAGCCGGTGGTGACCCCCTGTGGTCAGGTGACGCTGACACGTCGAGAGGATTCGGCGGTCCCGGCCGCGAACTCCTTTCCCTGTGAAGCGCTCCCTGCAGCTGTTGGCCGCGGCGTCACTGGCCGGGCTGGGCCTTGTGGCCCCGACCGCCTGGGCCGGCTCGTCTTCCGCCGTACATCAGCCCGGCTGGGTGCGCGACCCGCATCGGGCACTCGGCGCACACGACCCCAAATCGCCGATCACCCACGTGGTCATCGTCATGCAGGAAAACCACTCCTACGACGAGTTCTTCGGGATGCTGCCGCGCGAGGGGCAACCCAGGGCGGATGGCTTCACCTTCAACAAGCAGGGTCGGCCGATCAACAGCAACCCGCTTCCCGGCGGCAAGACGCAGGTCGTCTTCCACCGCGACCAGCCGTGCTCAGGACCCAACGCGAGCCAGTCGTGGAACAACACGCACAAGGAGATCGACGGCGGAAAGATGGACGGCTTCGCCGCCATCCAACCCAACGCCATGAGCTACTACGACCAGAGCGACCTGCCCTTCTACTACTCGCTGGCCAAGACGTTCACGCTCGCCAACCGCTGGTTCCCATCAGCGCCCGCACAGACCTATCCGAACCGCCGCTTCCTCTATGCCGGAACGGCGTACGGCGACATCAGCACCGACACGTCGACGTACTTCGACCCGCCTCCGCCGCACGGCACGATCATGGACTCGTTCGCCAAGTACGGCGTCTCCTGGCGCGACTACGTCACCGATCTGCCGGACACCGCGCTGATCGGGTCCAATCTCGAGAACCACCCGAGCGACTACACCTCGATCGCGCAGTTCTACGCCGACGCGAAGCTCGGCACGCTGCCTGATGTCTCCTACGTCGAGTCCGAGGACGGCGTGACCGGCATCGCCACCGACCCGGTCCGTGACCAGGTCGGTTCGGCCACCGGATCGTCCGAGCCGGCTCAGGTCAAGAACGCGTTCTACTGGTCCGACGGCACCAACGAGGACGAGGAAGACGCCGACGTGCGGGTCGGCCAAGCGTTCGTCTCGCGCGTCGTCAACGCCGTGATGGCGAGCCCGGACTGGCAGCACACCCTTCTCATCTGGCTCTACGACGAGCACGGCGGTTTCTACGATCACGTCGCCGTGCCGAAGGCGATCAAGCCGGACAACATCCCGCCGAACCTGTCGCCCGGCGACGTCAAGGGCGGCTACGACATATACGGCGTCCGCGTGCCGGCCGTTGTGGTCTCGGCCTACTCGCGACCGCACGCCGTGACCAACGTCGTGCACGACCACACGTCAGTGCTGGCCGAGATCGAAGAGCTGTGGAACCTGCCGGCGCTGACCTACCGCGACGCGAATGCCGCCGACCTCTCCGACTTCCTCAACCTGAAACGTCCAGCCTTTGCCAAGCCGCCCGTGCTGGCGGCGCCGAACGCCGCCGATCTCACCGCCTGCCACAACCCTTGAGTCGCGTGGGATCCGGCCAGACCATCCGGATGCCGCGGGGCCGGCCGTTGAGGCGCCCCTCAACCCCGCCTGGCGGCGGGACGAGTTTCGTGTCGGCGCTCTCACCGCCAACGGCGGCGTAGAAACGCTGGGCGTTGGTGTTCTGCTCGAGCACCCAGAGGAACAACCCGCTGCCCGGCCGGGCGCCGAGCACGAACTCGGCGCTCCCGGCCATCAGCCGGCGCCCGATTCCCCGGCGTTGGTGGGCGACGCTCACGTGCAGGTTGTCGAGCAGTGCTCCATGGACCGGATCGGCGTCGAGGATGGTGTGGACGAAGCCAACCGCCTCACCGGCGTCCTCCGCGACGATGGTCTGCGTGTCCTTGGGTCCGGTGAGCCGTTCGCTCCACACCTGCAAGCGATCGGCGACGACGTCACCGTCCAGGAACGAGTCGGCGTAAGCACCGCGGTAGTGCCGCCGCCAGCTCTGGGCATGCAGTGCCGCAACCAGCTCCGCATCGGCCGGCGTGGCGGCTCGAAGGGACAGCGTCGGCACGAGCGGATTCTCGCGTCGCTGCGGCCCGCAGCTCCACCGAATTCCGGTCGCCACCCGACTTGTCAGCGTGTGGTGACCCTATAGGGGCACCACACGCTGACAGGTTCTGCTCTGCTCAGCTGCAGCCGGAGGTGCTGCCACACTGCTCGCAGACGTAGCAGCTGCCGGCCGGGCGCATCTTGATGCCGCACGACATGCACAGCGGAGCGTCCGCAGCGGTGCCCTGCTGCGCCTCGATCAGCTCCGTCGACGACCGAGCCTCGACCGGCGCCGGCTTGGCGCCCGCCTCATGCTCGATCGGCACACTGTCGCGCAGCGTCTCCGGGTCGAGCTCGTCGTCGTCGGCGGCTGGCGCGACCGCAGGCGCACCGTAGGAGCCGGCAACCGTCGCCGCCCGCTCCTCGGCGGTGAAGATGCCGAGCTCGGACCGCTTCTCATACGGCAGGTAGTCCAGCGCGAGGCGACGGAAGATGTAGTCCATCACCGACTGCGCCATGCGAATGTCCGGGTCGTCGGTCATGCCGGCCGGCTCGAAGCGCATGTTGGTGAACTTCTGCACGTAGGTCTCGAGCGGCACGCCGTACTGCAGGGCGATCGAGATCGCGATCGAGAAGGCGTCCATCACGCCGGCGAGAGTCGAGCCCTGCTTGCCGAGCTTGAGGAACACCTCGCCGAGCCCGTCGTCCGGGTAGGAGCCGGCGGTCATGTAGCCCTCGGCACCCGCGACCGAGAACGACACCGTCTGCGACGGGC
>DASSEQ010000208.1:0-2136 GCA_035695245.1 Mycobacteriales bacterium
TCGGCGTCGAGCTGGATGGTCGCGCGGACCTCTCCCCACTCGTCGTCGTACGCCGCGTCGCGACCCCCGACGACCCTGCCGATCGGCACCACGTCGACCGATCCACCGGTTGGCGCGGTCACAAGCCCCCTTCGGGTAAGCACACCGTGACGGCGATTCACCCCGGGGATGCTTGCCCGGGCCGTAAACCTGCCGATACCTTTCCTACACCGTTTCGTGACTAGCGGGCTGCGAGGGGCCGCGCGGCGAAGTGGTACCGCCTAATCCAGCAATGGAGCCGGGGACCCAAAGTTCCCCTAGGGGTGAATCGGCCCCTGCCACCGGCAACGGGGGCAGAGCCGTAGGGCGAAGCATCTTCCGCGCCCGAACCCGACAGCTAACCCGGTCGGCGGCCCAACGGAAGAGGAGCCAAGACCGCCCGTGGCGCGCCGTGGCCATACCCGCTTTGCCCGACTTGTCGCTATTTCCGCCGTCGCCGGCGTTGCCACCACCACGGCTCTCGTCGGCCTTGCTGCCGGCCCGGCGTCCGCCGACTCGATCCAGACCCAGATCAGTGCGGCGCAAAAGCAACTCGACGCCCTCGACAGCCAGGCCGAGGCCGCGACCGAGCGCTACAACGCCGCACGGATCGCGCTGGCGGCCGCGCAGACCAATGCGACCTCCGCGCAGCACCGGCTCACCGCCGCCCAGGCAAAGCTGTCCGGCTTGCGCAAGGCGGTAAGCGCTTTCGCGATCGCCGCCTACACCGGCGACCCGCTCGACAGCACCTTGTCGATCACGGCGACCAACCCACAGGACTATCTCGACAAGCTCGCGACGTTGCAGGCGGTCACCAACAGTCAGCAGCAGGCGCTTGCGGCGGTTGCCGCGGCGTCCCATGACGAGGCGGCAGCCCAGAGCGCGGCGTCCGCGGCGCTCGCGGTGCAGCAGCGGTCGACGCAGCAGATGCAGAACGACCGCGACCAGGTGCTCGCGGCGGCGGCCAAGGAGCAGAACATCCTCGATGGCCTCAAGGCCAAGGAAGCCGCGCTGATCCGTGCGGCGAAGGCGAAGGCCGCCAGGCTCGCCGCCGAACGCGAAGCCGCCGCTCTCGCTGCGCGCGCAGCCGCTGCACGAGCCGCCGCCGCCGCGCTGTCCTCGCAGGGCGTCTCGAGCCCGATGGTGACCGGGTCGGGTGGCGCCCGCGTCGCCGTCCAATGGGCCTACAAGGAGCTCGGCAAGCCCTACCAGTGGGGTGCGGCCGGGCCGGACTCGTTCGACTGCAGCGGTCTCACCCAGTACGTCTGGGCCAAGGCCGGTGTCTACCTCGACCACTACACCGGGTCGCAGTGGAACGAAGGCCGGCACGTGTCACAGGCCGAGTTGCAGCCCGGCGACCTGGTCTTCTTCGGCAGCGATCTGCACCACGTCGGCATCTACATCGGCAACGGCAACATGATCGAGGCGCCGCACACCGGCGCCGACGTGCGGATCTCGCCGTACGACCGCCCCGACTACGCCGGAGCCGTCCGCCCCGGCAGCTGAGCGGCGCGATAGCGGTCGAGGACGATCTCGGCGAGCAGCGGATGGGCGCCCAGCGGCGCGGCGATGACCTTCGCGCTGCAGGCCCGCACCGCGTCGTTGAACGTCCCCGGCGCCAACAGGTACGTCGCGACCGCGTGCGGCTCGGTCTCGGCGAGCCGCGGGGAGCCGGCCGCGACGTAGGCGACGCTCACCTCGACGCCCAGCCGGTCGGCCAGATGCCGCCCGGCCATGTCGACGTCGGAGCGCGCCCGCTCATCGGCCGAGCCCGCAGCCGCAAGCGTCACCGGCGCTCGTCCGTCGTACCCGGCTTCGGCCAAGCGGTCGGCGAGCGCGTCGGCAAGGCGAGGGTCGGGGCCGAGCGCGGCCGCGACGACCACCCTGGGCGCCTGTTCGGGCAAGTCGACCCGCACGTGGTAGCCGGCCGCAAGGAGTAATGGCACGGCAACGGCGCCCGCCGCCGCGACGTCCGCGACCGACGGCGGGCCGTGGTCGAGATAGCCGACCCGCACGTCGACCTCCGGCGCCAGCAGCCTGACCTGGCGGGCGACGTCGTCGACGACGAGCGCGAAGCGCGGGTCGAGACTCCCGTGCGCAACCAGCAACAGCGCTCGC
>DASSEQ010000209.1:0-6570 GCA_035695245.1 Mycobacteriales bacterium
GAGGGCAGACGCATCTTTCCCCGGATGAGCGTTCGCGAGAACTTGCTCATGGGCGCTTATCACCGTCGCGATGACCTGTCTGCCGACCTCGACCGTGTCTACGAGCTGTTTCCCGTCTTGCGCGAGCGCAACAGCCAGGACGGCGGCACCCTGTCCGGCGGTGAGCAGCAGATGCTGGCCATCGGACGAGCGTTGATGGCCCGTCCGCGCCTCCTTCTGCTGGACGAACCGTCGATGGGCCTGGCGCCCATGATCGTCGCCCGCATCTTCGAGATCATTCGGGAGATCAACGAGCAGGGCACGACAGTGCTGTTGGTCGAGCAGAACGCCGCGCAGGCGCTGCGGCTCGCGTCCCGCGGCTACGTGCTCGAAACCGGTGAGATCGTCATGTCCGACGACGCCAGCAAGCTGCTTGCCGACGATCGCGTGCGGGCGGCGTACCTCGGTGAAGGCGCTGCCTGACCCGCGCTGGGCAAGAGTGGCCGGCCCGGCATCCTTTGGGACCATCCACGCCTTCCCCGTGCGTGGACGTTGTCTACTCGGAGCCGGGCCGCGACCACACAACGTAGGCGCGTGTATCAGCGGGGTCAACCGGTCGTAGCGGGATATTCCGGGCCGCTACTCCCGGTGCGGGGGACAAACACAGCGAGTAGCGTGCACAATCTGTACGCCGCGGCCCACCCCAGCCCGTGCCGCAGCGTAGACAAGGAGCCCGCGTGCCGCGAACGACGGTCGTGACCCGCCGCGCCACTGTCACCGACGTCCCTGCTCTCGTTGCGTTGACCGACGAGATGCGAAGCGTCGGTGCTCGCGCGGAGCGGGCGGTCAATCCGATCAACACCAATGACATCGCCGTCCGTCTGACCGACGCGATCGCCTCGCCAGGGATCTCCGTGCTGGTCGCGAGCGTCGACGACACCCCTGTCGGCATGGCCGTTTGCCGCGCCATCCATCCGGACCCGCTTTCCGACAGCCGCGTGCTGCAAGTCAGTCATGTCGTTGTCTCTCGGATGCATCGCCGCCGCGGCGTCGGCCACGCACTCCTCGCGGCCGCCGTCGAGATCGCCGACGCCGGCCATCTCGAACACGTCGCGATCGAGCTCTACCCGTCGGTGCGCGACGCGTCCCGCTTCTACGCCCGCCTCGGGTTCGCGCCCGTGACAGTGCAGCGGGTAGCGCCTGTCGGCGTGCTCCGCCGGCGGCTGACCGGCGACACACCCACGGTGCGCGTCGATGACCTCGTTCGGCGCCGCAGCCGGGTTCGGCGGCCCCTGCCGGCCCAGCGCGCGATTCGCCGTACGACGGAACCCGTCGACTGACCCGTCCTTCCTGACAGGGGTCCGACCTAGGATCGCCCGAGTGAGCGCGCGACTGCTGCTTCTCGACGGACACTCCCTGGCCTACCGGGCGTTTTTCGCACTCCCGGTGGAGAACTTCGCCACCACGACCGGCCAGCCGACGAACGCGGTCTACGGCTTCACCTCGATGCTGATCAACATCCTGCGCGACGAGGAGCCCACGCACATCGCGGTCGCGTTCGACGTCGGCCGTCAGACGTTCCGCTCGGAGGCCTACGCCGACTACAAGGCGGGACGCAGCGAGACCCCGACCGACTTCAAGGGCCAGGTCAGCCTCATCAAGGAGGTCCTCGAGGCGCTCGCGATCCCGATGGTCGAGGCGCCGGGCTTCGAGGCCGACGACGTGATCGCCACGCTCGCCACCCAGGCCGAGGGCGAGGACATGGATGTCCTTGTCGTCACCGGGGATCGCGATGCGTTGCAGCTCGTCGACGACAAGGTCACGGTGCTCATGACCCGCCGCGGCATCAGCGACATGACGCGCTTCACTCCTGATGAGGTGATGGCGAAGTACGACCTGACTCCCGCGCAATACCCCGACTTCGCTGCGGTGCGAGGCGACCCGAGCGACAACCTTCCCTCGATCCCCGGAGTGGGCGAGAAGACCGCGGCGAAATGGATCCGTGAGTTCGGTTCGCTCGCTGCGCTCGTCGACCGGGCGGACGAAGTCAAAGGCAAGGCCGGCGACGCGCTTCGCGAGCATCTTGCCAACGTCGTTCGCAACCGTCAGCTCACCGAGCTGCGCCGCGACGTGCAGCTGCCGGTCGGACCGCACGACCTGCACCTCGGCCAGTGGGACCGCGAGGAGGTGCACAAGCTCTTCGACACCCTGCAGTTCCGGGTGCTGCGCGAGCGGCTCTACCAAACCCTGCAGGCGGTCGAGCCGGAAGCGGACGAGGGCTTCGAGGTCGAAGGCTCCGTGCTCGCCGCCGGCGATCTGCACAGCTGGTTGCACGAGCATGCGAGCACCGGACAACGCGTCGGCGTCAGCATCGCCGGCACGTGGGGCCGAGGCACCGGCGTCGTGACCGGTCTCGCGCTGGCCGCCGCCGACGGCACGGCGGCGTACGTCGATCCGGAGCAGCTCACGGAGGACGACGAGAAGGCGCTCACCGGCTGGTTGGCCGACCCCGCCCAGCCGAAGGCGTTCCACGACGTGAAAGGACCGCTGCTGGCGTTCGCCGACCGGTCCTGGCCGCTGGCCGGTGTTACCAACGACACGGCCCTGGCGGCCTATATCGCGTTGCCCGGTCAGCGTTCGTTCGACCTCGGCGACCTGGCGCTCCGCTACCTGCGCCGCGAGCTGCGCGCCGAGACCGCGAGCGACGGTCAGCTGTCGCTGGACGGCTCCGCCGAGGACGACGTGGCCCAGGCCGAGATGGTCAGGGCTCGTGCCATTGCCGACCTCGCCGACGCGCTCGAGGCGGACCTGGAGCGTCGCGGCGGCACCCGGCTGCTTCGCGAAGTCGAGCTCCCGCTGACTGCGTTGCTGGCCGAGATGGAGCGCACCGGCATCGCCGCCGATGTCGAGTGGCTGGCAGAGCTCGAAGCGAGGTTCGCGGGTGAGGTCAAGGAGGTCGCCGAGCAGGCCTACGCGGCAGTTGGACGAGAGTTCAACCTCGGCTCACCCAAACAGCTGCAGCAGATCCTCTTCGACGAGCTGAAGCTGCCCAAGACCAAGAAGATCAAGACCGGCTACACCACCGACGCCGATGCTTTGATGTGGCTCGCCACCCAGAGCGACCATCCGCTGATCGTGCACCTGCTTCGGCACCGCGACGTGTCCCGGCTCAAGACCGTCGTCGACTCGCTCATCCCGATGGTCGACGACCGCGGCCGCATCCATACGACCTTCAACCAGATGGTGGCCGCGACCGGCCGGCTGTCCAGCCAGGATCCCAACCTGCAGAACATCCCGATCCGCACCGCGGACGGCCGCGAGATCCGCAAGGCGTTCATCGTCGGTGAAGGTTTCGAGTCGCTGATGACGGCCGACTACAGCCAGATCGAGATGCGGATCATGGCGCACCTGTCTGGCGACGCCGGGCTCATCGAGGCGTTCACCTCCGGTGAGGACCTGCACACCTACGTCGCCAGCAAGGCCTTCAGCCTGCCCATCGACGCCGTCGATCCCGAGCTCCGGCGCCGGATCAAGGCCATGTCCTACGGGCTGGCCTACGGCCTTTCGCCGTACGGCCTCGCTCAGCAGCTCGGCATCACCCCGGACGAAGCGCGCGAGCAGATGGACACCTACTTCGCACGCTTCGGCGGCATCCGCGACTACCTCACCGGCGTCGTCGCGCAAGCGCGCATGGACGGCTACACCGAGACCATCCTCGGCCGCCGGCGTTATCTGCCCGACCTCACCAGTGACAACGGGCAGCGTCGGCAGATGGCCGAGCGCATGGCACTCAACGCTCCCATCCAGGGAAGTGCCGCCGACATCATCAAGGTCGCGATGCTCAACGTGCGCGGTGCAATGGGCGCGGCCGACATGAAGTCGCGGCTGTTGCTGCAGGTGCACGACGAGCTGGTGCTCGAGGTGGCACCGGGAGAGCGCGAGCAGGTCGAAGAGCTGGTACGTCGCGAGATGGCCGGCGCCTACTCCCTCGGCGATGTCCCGATGGACGTCAGCGTCGGCGTCGGCCGCACCTGGGATGACGCGGGGCACTAGCGCCCGCAACGCGACGCCGATGCGCAAGATCCTGGTCGGCGGCAGCAGCGGCGCCGGCAAGTCGACGATGGCGAGAGCGCTGGCGTCGCGGTTGGAGATCCCCTACGTCGAGGTCGACTCGCTCTTCCACGGGCCCAACTGGACACCTCGCGAAGACTTTCGCGCCGACCTCGACGCGTTCACCTCGCAGCCGGCGTGGATCATCGACCACGACTACGGCGTGGCGCGCGACCTCGTGTGGCCACGGCTGGACACATTCCTATGGCTCGACTACTCGAGGCTTGTGTGCGAATGGCGGGTGATCCGCCGCAGCGTGCCACGTGCCGTGATGCGCAAGGAACTCTGGAACGGCAACCGCGAGCCGCTGCTCGGCATGTTCACCGACGCCGAGCATCCGGTCCGTTGGAGCTGGACGCATCACGCCGGCAAGCGGGCCGGCTTCGAGCAACGCATCGCCGACCCGGCCAACAACCACGTCAGCGTCGTCCGGCTTCGGCGTCCCAGCGATGCGCGCAACTGGCTCGCGACCGTGCCACGTTAGGGCCACACGTCGATCGCGTGGCCGGTCACGCGATCAGTCGGTGGTCTTGGGCAGGGCGGGATCGACGGTCAAGGCGCCGCCTTGGTAGGTGCAGCCGGCGTCCCAGAGGAGGAACGAGTCGATGCCGTCACGATGGGCGGCGAGGATCTGCGCCTCGACCTGCGGCACGTGGTAGGTGACGCCGAGCGAGAAGTCCTGCAGCCACGGCATGACCTGCGCGTTGGTGCCGCGCACCTTCTTGAGGAAGTCCTTCAGTGACCGGTTGACGATCGCGTAGGGCTGCGCGTTGGGGTTGCGCACTCCGTACTCGCCGGGGCCCCAGTGCGACGGATAGACCATCGGCGCGACGTAGTCGACGTACTTCGCCATGGCGCCGATGTCCTGGCCGACCTCCTTTGGGCGCGTGGCCGAGACACCGAAGACCGCGAGGCCGAGGTAGGCGCCGTTGTCGCGGACCGGCCCGCTGGTGTCGCGGACGAAGTTGGCGACGCCGACCGGCGCCGTCGTCTTCGCGCCCGGGAACCGCATCGTGCGAAGCGGCCCGTCGGGCCGGCGGACGTAGTCGTACATGACGTCGTCGAACCCGAGCTTTGCTGCCTCGGTGGCCAGCGCGATGTTGTAGGCCTGCACCTGCGGGTTGGCCCAGTTGGTGAAGGCGGCGCCGCCGTACTTCGCGCTGTTGTAAGGGCCACCGGTCGGTGACTGCACCACCCAGTCGTGGTGCCCGTGCTTCCAGGCCCATGCCGCGAGCTTCGGATCGCGGAAGCAGACGATGCGACCGACGACGCGGACGCCCATCGCGTGCATCTGGGCGATCACCTTGCGCGGGTCGTAGAGCACGCGGATGGCATGGATCTGGTGGGCGAGCGCGACGCCGGTGTCGAAGTTGACGAAGCCGTCCTCTTCCTTGATGTCGAGCTCGATCGTGTTGATCTTGTGTTCGCGCGCCAGCTTCAGCACCGGGTTGCGCAACACGTTCGCGTTCCAGCCATAGCCGGTGAGATGCACGCCGCGCATCTGCGGGTGCCGCACGGCGACGGTGACGACATCGGTGGTCGAGTTGCCGGCGGCATCGACGGCCACGACCGGCAGATGCGCCGGTGGAGCGGGCAGCGTCACGCTGAAGCGGCCGGCGGCGACCTGCACGGCACGGGCGCCTGCGGTGACTTTCGATGCGCCGATGGCGGTGCCGGTGATGGTCACCTGCGCGCGAAGGGACGGCGCGGTGGCGGGCGCGTCGACGTGGAGCGTGGGTGGTGTGGTGTCGACCGAGAACGGTCGACTGATGCTCGTGCCGCCTGCCCGCACGACAAGCCGGTGCTTGCCGTCCGCGAGGTGCGACGCGGTGACCGTCACGACGTGCCCGTCGGTCGCGACCGTGATCGGCCGGCCGTCGAGGGCGGCGCGCGCCTTCCCCGGTTTCGTGCCGCGCACGTCCACATGCACCACGAGGTCGGCCGCGCGCTTGGCACCGATCACGCTGTCAGCGCCGAGATCGGTGACCGTCAGTGTCGCGTTGGTGCCGCACGCAGCGAGCGGCATTGCCATGGCGGCAACGATCGACAGGGAAACCAAGCGGCGCATGGGCAATCGTCTACCGGACGAATCCGGCATCGCGCAAACACTTCGGCCAGATTTCAGGTGACAGATTTGTGCGTGACGAAGATTGCCGTTCCCGGCATGAGCCGTCCACGCAACGGACTCCACTGTCCCCACGGCTGTTCATGGTCGTCCGGCCACTCGGGCTCGACGAGGTCGTCGAGCACGAGACCCGCCGCGACGATCTCCCGGATGCGGTCGCCGATGGTGCGGTGGTGTTCGACGTACGTCGTCGCACCACGCCCGTCCTCCTCCACGTAAGCGCGTCGGTCGAAGTACGACGACTCGACCAGCAGCCCGTCCGGCCCGGGGTCGTCGCGGAAGCACCATCGGAACGCATGCGTGGTCGCGAACACCCAGCGACCGCCGGGGCGCAGCACCCGAGCGACCTCGGACAT
>DASSEQ010000210.1:0-5495 GCA_035695245.1 Mycobacteriales bacterium
GCGACGTCATCGACCCAAACTGGTTGGCGCTCGGCCAACGCCGCCCCGCACGCGGAGTCCGCCCGCTCCACGACCTCGAAGAAGTCGAGGAAGCGGCGGGTGAAACCTCGTTGCGCTGCGATGCGCAACGTGCCGCTGGTCGGGTCGAGCAGTTGCGCGTTGGCCATGTCCGCCTCGGCCCGCCGGAGCGCCGCGTTGAGCGTTTCCTCGAGCACCGTGACCACCGCAGGGGTCACGGTCAGCGGACCAAACGAGGCGTCGGCCGTGACCTGGGGCAGCGGCAACCCGCCCCTGCCGAGCAGGTCGAACACCCTGCGCACCACGCGATGCGCTGCGTGCAGCCGCAGCTCGCGGTTGCGCGTCGACAAGGACTCTCGCGCCTCAAGCAGGCTGCCGTAGGCGTAGGCGTCGAAGAACGTCACCCAGCTCAAGTCCACCGCCACCGTCCGGGCCCGGGAGGCAGCGTCCAACACAAGTTGAACCGCGACCGGAGCCGTCGCCAGGTCCAGCTCACCGGCAAACCGCACGAACGTCACGTCGTCGCCGCCGTCACACTCGCTGACCCGAAGGCCCGGCGCCGCCCTTTCCCAGCCGCCGCCAGTCAGCACGGACCCGTTCATGCGGTCATTGTGCACGCCGCCGCCGCGCTCGCCTACCGCTGGAGACGCCGTCCATGCGTGGTTCGCGTCCCAGTTCAGCAGCCGAGGCCGCCCCAAGGGCGCACACACCCGCGAGTGCGAATTCCGCCTGGTCGAGCCGGGGCACGGCGCCACCGGTGAGCGTGTCGCGCCCTGCTAGATCGGACCGGTCCCGACGCCGAGCAGCCGTCCCTTCGGACATGGCCCGCCTCGCATCAGCACCATGAGAATCGCAACGACACGGCCCACGCGAGGTTAGGCCTGCCCCAGGAAGGGGCACCGTGGTCCCGTTGACACCTACCTCGCGTTCGACTGTGACGCCACCGGCCCGTCGAACGTGCGCCGGTGGCTATCCGAGGCGTTGCACAACGCTCTGCCCTCCGCTCCCAGCCCGGACAGCCTGATCGAGGACGCGCTGATCGTGACCACCGAATTGGTCACCAACGCGATCAACGCCGGGTGCAGCGAGGGCTGGATGAGCTGGACACTCGCCCCGGACTGCCTACACCTGCGCGTCTTCGACAACGCGCCCGGCTGGCCGGTCCGGCGGACCCCAGCGACGACCGATGCTCACGGCCGCGGACTGCTGATCATTCAAGCCCTCGCGATGCGTAGCGACACCGAAGCCGTCGACGGCGGCAAGCTCGCCTCGGCCACCCTGCGCGTGCGCATCTGACATCGGCCCCGCCATCCGCCACACCGAGCACAGCGCCTCCCAGCGGTGGACCTCGAGGACCGACCCACGTGGCGACAGCCGCGCCAGCGGTCTTCCGCACCGCGGCTCATGCCGCGCCCGTCGTGCCAGCGCCCGAGGCTACGTGTCGAGGGAACCGGTGAACACCACGTCCGCGGCAATGTCGCGCACCTTGCGGTGAGTGCGCTGGCTGTGCTCACGCAGGAGATCGAACGCGCGATCGGCGCTGATGCGACGGGTGGCCATCAGCACCCCGATCGCCGCGCCGATCTCACGGCTGGTCTGCAACGCGATGTTCAGGTTCACGATCTTGGCCTGGGCGGTGGCCAGTTCCTGCTGCAGCCGCTGGATCTCCGCCACAAGAGAAGCGTCGTCCCTGAGGGCAGCACCGGCACCTGACGCATTGCGGCCGTCTGGCCCAGCTCTGTCGCCCGAACGCACGGCAAGCTTCAGTAGGCCGTTCTCACGCGCGTGCACCGCGAACCCCCGCGATAGGCGTTCTCAGCATCCATTCTCACCCGTAACCTGGCGATGGTGGCGGCAGGGACTACCCATATCTAACGGACATTCTAGTTCGCCGAACCAGCGGCACATCCGCGCTGTTGATTGACCCGCGCGCGATTTCCGCTAGCTAGGTTGACCACGACGTCGTGCACGAGGACAGTCGGCGGCGTTGCTCGGTAAGCGGTGGCCCAACCACGTCTGCTGCCTGTCGATCAACCCCGTGGCCTACGGGGCAGCGCGACTCCAGAAGACGGGGGGACGGAGCGCGAAGCGAATCGGCAGGCAGCGGCTGCACCGCAAACAGTGTTGGAGCAGCCGCTGTCCTGACGTCGAAACCCAGCGGGTCTCAAGCGGACTCACCACGCCGTGACGAGCACCACCCACCCGATCCCGACAAAGCGCGACAAGGCCCCAACAATCCCGACTCGAACCGGACATCAGGCACGACCGCGCAGGTCGCGGCATCGGTCTTCGGGGTGAGGGAACGTCGACGACGTCTCCTAAGGTGACACAGGGTGGAGAAGAGCAGGCGTTGTCACCGCGAAACAACGGCGTCCGTACGGATGGCTAGTTGCGGGCTCTGACTACCACTGCACGGCTCGTTCGTCACCGGTAGGCATGAGGAGTCGGCATGACAGTCCTGCACTACGGATCGGATCTGCGCATCCGACTTGACGAGGCGTCAACGAAGCATGTGACCGAGAACGTCAGCTCCCACGCCAGCCGCGGTGGCTGGGTCACCGCGACGGACATGGCTGGGAAGACATGGACGTTCCTCGTGACGACGGGGATCCCCATCTGGTTAGAAGAGGCCGATTAGGTCCGTCCGTCACGATTACCGGCACGGGCGTGAGTGCATTTGGGTGATCAACCGGTTCGGTGGGCGCCATGGTGCCGGGCTGGAGGATCTGCCATCCATTCGCCTGGGGCGCGGAGCGGATCGTCGAGGCTTCTCGCACGTCGGCGGTCATGGTGGTCTCGCTCTCGGCGAGCTAGCAGGCTCTACCGCCCTGCGGGTCGGCGATGAGACGCGGTTGGTACCGGGTCGGACCGCTCAGGCGGGCTTCTTCACGGGCCGGCCGCTGGTCAGGAGCTGGGTCTTGGGGTCGGCCGGTTGTGGAGCCTTCGGTTTCTTCGGCTGCTTCGGCTTGCGGATCTCGCGGCCGCCCTTGTTCTTTGACATCAGGCCTCCAGTGCGCGGGAAGGGTGGGTGCTGAATCGCTGCGTCGTCGAGGTGGGCGACGTGTAGGGCGCGGGATGAGCCGTCCTCGCGCGGGTGCTCACCGGGATCGGACCACGTCGGGACCGTCGGAGCGGGCGGCCATGGCGAGAAGCTGGTCACCGGTCCAGGCGCTGTCTGCGGCGGCGGCGAGTCGCAAGGCGCGCTCTGCTACGTGCGGGTCGGTGGCGGGAGGGATGACGAGGATGTCGATGCGCTCGCGTCCCCACGCGTCGGACATCCTGATCATGCACGGCGCACTGGTGCGGAATCCGCCGAGGCGGACGGTGCGGTCGTTGACACGGATGCGGCGAGGCGCGGCGTCCCAGGCATCGAGGTTGTAGGTGACGCGGGTGATGTCGCGTGCGCTGCTCCACAGCGTGTCGAGCAGCGATGCCAGCTCGTTGACCAACTCGCGGGTGTAGGGCCACCAGGCGGCATCGACGAATCCCGCGCTGGACACCGGCTGGCGGAAGGCGAACCTGGCGTCGATCGGGTGAGCGGTCGCGCCGCGTTCTTGTGCGTCGGCTGGTCGGCCCTCTTGAACGGTTGTCATTCGCGCCTCGTAACGGACCCGGTTCGGGCCGGCAGATCGTGCGCCGAGGGCGATGCCAGCGTGGTTGCTGGCGTGCGGCAGAGCCTCAGTGCGTCCGACCTTACGCCCACGGCGCCCGTTGTGGGCCGCCTGGATTCGGCGGGAGGGCGCGCTCGCGGGCCCGCGTCAGCGTCTGCGTGGTGGTCAGGCAGTTGCCGGGCGCGGCCGCCATGAGCATGGCGGTCAGGGCGACGTCATCAGGTGTGTCGGGCGGAAGCAGGAGAAGCGCGATTCGTTTGTGGTCGGCGAAGTGCAGCATGGCGAGATGCGGTTCGGGCAGTCCGTACCAGCTGATCTTGGGGTTGCGGCTCGGTAGCGGTGTCAGCAGCAGTGGTGCGCCGGGCCACTCGTCGCGGTTGAGGGTGACGCCGAGGACGGCCTGCGGTCGTGTCAGGACGCGCAGCAGCATCGGTGCGAGTTCACGCTCGATGTCGGTGCTATGCGGCCACCACGCGCCGTGCAGGTGATCGCGGCGCGCGGGCCGTTCGGCGAGCACCAACCGCACGGTGCTATGCGCGGTCACGCTGCGGCCCGCGCAACACTGGGCGTCTGCGGCGTCATGCTCAGAGCAGGAAGCATGCGATGGCCACGTACTGGCAGGCGGCGGCGACGCTGACGAAGAGGTGGAAGACCTCGTGGTAGCCGAAGACCGCCGGCGCGGGGTCGGGCCAACGGCGATGAAACGACAGCGCCCCGAGCGTGTACAGCAGGCCACCGACGATCAGCAGGACCGCCGGACCCACACCGGAATGCACCCACACCGCCGGCACGGCGGCGCCGGCCGCCCAGCCCAGCCCGATGAAGACCGCACCCGCCAGCCACTCCGGTAGGTGCATGCGGGCATGGCGCGCCGCGGCCGCGACGGCGGTGAGCAGCCACATCGCCGCCAGCGCGATCCACGAGTACGGCGAGGGCAGGCACACCGCCAGCGGCGCGCTGCTCGTGCCGGCGATCACCAGGAAGATCATCATGTGGTCGAGGCGTTGCAGCGCAGCCCGAGCACGCGGCCCCCACCGGCCCCGGTGATACAACGCGCTGGCGCCGAACATGCCAGCCACCGTCGCGGCGTACACCGCCGCGATGGCCGTCTCGCGTGCACCGTGCGCGGTCACGATCAGCAGCGTGCCGACAACCAGCGCGGCCTCGAAGCAGACCAGATGCATCCAGCCACGCAGTAACGGCCGTTCGTAATGCACGCCGCGGCTGATGTCGTAAAGAAGCTCGCTCGGGTCGAGTACTGCGGTCACCTCGGGCACGAAGGGCTCCTAGTCTGCCGCGGTACCTCGCCCGCCACGCTACGCGCTGATTCTCAGCGCAGGATCGTCACCGATCGTGGGGTGCGCTGAACCCGCAGGCGTCCCCCAGCCGGTCAGGGTGACAGATGCACGCGAGCGGCGCGCTCGTCTGCGGGTGGCTCTCTCGTCGATCCTGCCGCTCGTCAGCGGGTCAGGGCTTCGGCCGAGCGTTCTGCTCGACCTGGGCGAGATGGCTGCGCGCTCGGGCGACGGCGGCTTCGGCGCGGCGCAATTGGTCCTGGGCCCGAGCGAGGCTTTCTCGACCCAACTCGACCGCTTGTTCGGGCGTGGGCGGTTGCAGTCGCGAGAACACCGCTTCCCGCTTGTCGGCCCGCATCTCGCGTTCATCGGCCTGCGTCTCACGCTGATCGGCCGACGTCTCACGTCCATCAGCCACCGCGTCGCGCTCAGCGGCGGCCGCGTCGCGTTCATCGGCTGCCCCCTCGCGATCAGCGACGACAGAAGCTTGCATCGCGATGCTGGTCTCCAGCATCTCCAGCGCGATCTCTCGGGCATCGGCGGCAGCCTCACGCGCCGCGATGGCCGCCTC
>DASSEQ010000211.1:0-3794 GCA_035695245.1 Mycobacteriales bacterium
GCGTCACCACTGGTCGCCAGTCCGGACGGCCGGATCGGCGTCATGAACGTGCAAGCGCGCACCGGCCCGCAGGATGCCGCGACCGCCGATCTCGTCAACCGGTTGCGTCGCGTTGACCTGCCGCCGGTGGAGCGGTCGCTGGCGACGCGCGTCCTCGTGACCGGCTACGTGGCCGGACGCTATGACGTTGCTCAACGGGTGCTGCATCGGCTGCCCTGGTTCGTCGGCGCGGTGCTGGGCTTGTCGTTCCTGCTGCTCGTCGTCGTCTTCCGGTCGCTCCTGGTGCCGTTGAAGGCGGTGCTGCTCAACCTGCTGTCCATCGCCGGTGCCCTCGGCGTCACCGTCGCCGTCTTCACGTGGGGTTGGCTACGCCAACTGGTCGGGCTCAACGAGGCGGTCCCGCTCGAGGACGTCGTGCCGATGTTGATGTTCGCCATCGTCTTCGGGCTGTCGATGGACTACGAGGTCTTCCTGCTCTCGCGAGTGCGCGAGGAGTGGACTCTTGGCGGTGACAGCCGGGGGAGTGTGGCGCGTGGGCTGATCTCCACCGCGCGGGTGATCAGTGCCGCTGCGGCGATCATGATCAGCGTCTTCCTCGCCTTCACGCTGTCGAGCGACGTCGTGGTCAAGATGGTCGGGGTGGGGCTCGCGGCGGCGGTCTTCCTCGACGCGACCGTTATCCGGTTGGTGCTCGTGCCCGCAACCATGTCGCTGCTCGGCGACTTGAACTGGTGGCTGCCGCGTTGGCTGGATCGGTGGCTGCCGCACATCGACGTCGAAGGCGCGGTGCCGGTGACGCCGTACCGTCAGGAGACAGACGTCCCGATCGCACGGCCGACCCCGTAGGTGACCCCGGCGGCGAGCGCCGCGAGCACGAGCTGCCGGGCGGCGCCGTACCAGATGTTGACCGCGGTGAGCTTGGCCACGACACCGCCGGCAACGAAGAGCGCGATCGCGGCGATGCCGAGCGCGAGGTAGAGGTTGGCCGAGCCGGCGAGGTAGGAGAGCAACGGGATCACTGCGCCGATAGCAAAGGAGAAGAACGAAGAGACAGCAGCGACTGTCGGTGACGGCAGCTCTTCCGGGTCGATGCCGAGCTCCTCCTTGGCATGCAGACGCAAGGCCTCTTCCGGGTCCTGGGACACCTGCTCCGCGACCTGCTCGGCAAGGTCGGCGTCGATGCCCTTCTCCTCGAATGCTTCGGCCAGCTCTTCCTGCTCCTCGTCGGGATAAGTCTTGAGCTGGTGCCGCTCGATCTCGACCTCAGCGCGCACGAGCTCGTTCTGGCTCGTGACGGACGTGTATTCACCTGTCGCCATGGAGAACGCACCGGCGACGAGCCCGGCGAGACCGGTGAGGATGATGTGCCCGCGGTCGAGCCCGCCACCGCCGACGCCGGCGATCAGGCTGACGTTGGTGACGAGGCCGTCCATGGCACCGAACACCGTCGGCCGCAGCCAGCCGCCGCTGACGTCGCGATGCTCGTGCTCGCGCGGCGACAGCGCCGACCGGCGCCGCTCAGGTCGCTGTGTCGCTACGGTCACGCTGAGTGTCCTTCCCGGGGCGCCTAGGCTGACACGTGTGAGCACGACCGAGACGGAGACCACGACGCTCCACGAGGAGCGCACCGACTACCGGCTCGACGACGGTGACCATGAGCGGTTCTCGCACTACGTGGACAAGGACAAGCTCACCGAGGCGCTTGTCCTCGGCACCCCGGTCATCGCCCTGTGCGGCAAGGTCTGGGTGCCCAGTCGTGACCCGAAGCGCTTCCCGATCTGCCCCGAGTGCAAGCGCCTCTTCGACCTCGGGCCAGAGGGCCGCGTGCGCGAGTTCACCGAGCGAAGCAATTCGTGATCATGGCGTTGTGCGGCAGGAAACGCCATGATCACGGTCGAACAACGTTGAGAACGCCATGATCACGGACGATGGAGCGGACGAGTGACTGAAGAGAAGTGGTTTCCGCAGCAGCCGACCTTTGCGACTCCGCAGGACGAGCGCCTGCATCGCAAGCAACGCCTCGCCGCCGGATTCCGGTTGTTCGCAAAGTTCGGGTTCGAGGAAGGTGTCGCCGGCCACATCACGGCTCGTGACCCGATCGAGCCGGAGACGTTCTGGGTCAACCCGTTTGCCGTGCCGTTCGCGCACGTCAAGCAGTCGGACCTGATCCGGGTCGATCACTCGGGCGAGGTCGTCGAGGGCAACTACTACGTCAACACGGCGGCGTTTGCCATTCACTCGCAGGTGCATGCCGCCCGCCCCGACGTCGTCGCCGCAGCTCACTCGCACTCCACCTTCGGTCGCGCGCTCTCGACACTCGGCGAGACGCTCGAGCCGATCACGCAGGACGTGTGCGCGTTCTACGACGACCACGCGCTCTTCGACGACTACACCGGCGTGGTCACCGACATCGAAGAGGGCAAGCGCATCGCCCACGCCCTCGGTGACAACAAGGCGGTCATCCTGCGCAACCACGGCCTGCTGACGGTGGGCACATCGGTGGACGCGGCGGTCTTCTGGTTCATCACGATGGAGCGTTCGTGCCAGGTGCAGCTCGTCGCCAAGGCGGCCGGCAAGGTCGTGCACATCGACGAGGACCAAGCGGCCAAGACGCATGACCAGGTCGGCACGGAGTTCGTCGGGTGGCTCGCGTTCCAGCCGCTCTACGCGAAGATCGTGCGCGAGCAGCCGGACCTGCTCGACTGATCGAATCCATCGAGGATCCTGCGGATCCCCGACTCGCCGACTTTCGCGACCTCACCGACGTCGCGTTACGCACCAGGTTCGAACCGCCACACGGCCTGTTCATCGCCGAGAGCGAGCTGGTGATCCGCCGGGCGTTGACTGCCGGCTACCGGCCGCGCTCGATGGTGATGGCGCCGGAGTGGCTGGAGCGGATGTCAGGGCTCATCGACGACGTCGACGCCCCTGTCTTCTCAGCGTCGTACGACGTCCTGCGGCACCTCACCGGCTTCAACGTGCACCGCGGCGCACTCGCCTCGTTTCACCGTAAGCCGCTGCCTGCTCTCGATGTCGTGCTGACCGACGCGCGTCGGTTGGTCGTCGTCGAGGACATCGTCAGCCACACCAACCTCGGCGCGATCTTCCGCTGTGCAGCCGCACTCGGCATCGACGCAGTCGTGCTCACTCCGGCATGCGCGGATCCGTTGTACCGGCGGTCGGTGCGCGTCTCGATGGGTGCGGTGTTTTCGCTGCCGTACGCGCGAGCCGAAAGCTGGCCCGGGGCTTTGGATGCGATCAAGCGCGCGGGCTTCACGACGCTGGCGCTCACGCCCGCCGCGGACGCCGTCGACCTGGCGGACCTCCGCTACGACGACAGCGCACGGTTGGCGCTGTTGCTCGGCACCGAGGGGGAGGGGTTGTCACCACCAACGCTGGCCGAAAGCGACGTGCGCGTGCGGATCCCGATGTCCGGCGGTGTCGACTCCGTCAACGTTGCGGCAGCAGCGGCCATAACGTTCTACGTTCTCGGCCGCCCCAACCGCGACTTGTCAGCGCCAGGTGACCCCAGAGGGTCAGGAGACGCTGACAAGTCGAGGGGAAGGGGTCAGTAGGGGATCGACACCGTCGACATCAGCGCGTTGTGATCTGACGGGATCGGCATGACCAGCTTGCCGCTGGAGAGCTCGATGACGATCTTGAACGTCGACACACCGAGTCCGAGCGGCACATAGATGTGGTCGATGTCCTGATCGAACGCCGGTGGCGTCGTCAGGTACTGGTTCGCGCTGTTGTACTTGTTGTTGACCAACGACTGGGCGATCGCCTCGCTG
>DASSEQ010000212.1:0-4261 GCA_035695245.1 Mycobacteriales bacterium
ATCGTCGTCGTCGCCGAGGGGGCGACGCCGAAGGAAGGCACGATGGAGCTCGCGACCGGCGAGCTCGACTCGTTCGGGCACGTGCGCCTCGGCGGCATCGGTGCGGTGTTGGAGAGCGAGATCCAGGCGCGCACGGGCTACGAGTCGCGCCAGACCGTGCTCGGCCACGTCCAACGCGGCGGCACGCCGACCGCCTTCGACCGTGTGCTCGCGACCCGCTTCGGCCTGCAGGCGATCGACGCCATGCACGAAGGCGAAAGCGGCGTGATGGTCGCCCTGCGCGGCACCGACATCATCCGAGTGCCACTGAGCGAGGCGACGAAGGCGCTGAAGCTCGTGCCGGTAGAGCGCTACGAAGAAGTAGAAGTCTTCTTCGGCTGACCCTTTTTCTCTGCTGATCTTCGCCGCCACGACCACCTTTACGGCGTGTCGCGGCCGAAAGTGGTCGTGGCCGCGAAGATCAGCCGCCTGTGGATGACGACCAGCGCGTTCCGGCGAGTTGGCGCAGGATTGCCGGTCATGGACAAGTGCTTCGGCTGCCTGCCGGTCACACCTATCCAGGTTGCGGCTGAGCACCTCGGTGTGAGCCGGCGTGAGATAGGACGCCTGCTCGAGACCAAGGTTCTGGTCCGCATCAACCGCCTGCTCGTCGTCGGGTCGTGCGTCGTCGAGCACGCCGCGGAGAGTCCGGGAGCCGGCGCGCTCTTGAGGTTGGATACGTTGCTGGCCCGATTCGACGACGCCTTCGCCAGTCACGAATCTGCAGCCATCGCCCGCGGGCTGCCGGTGCTCACCGTGCCGTTGATTGCGACGGTGACACGGCCCCAAGGTGCCTGGCGAGGTGGACCGGAGGAGCGAGTGCGCATTGCTCAGTTGCCGGCCCATCACGTCGACGTGGTCGAAGGGCGCCGCGTGACCTCGATCGCGCGGACGGTCGTCGACATCGCACGGACCTGTGACCTGGCACGGGCGGTCGTCGTCGGCGATGCCGCGTTGCGGCGCGGGCTCAGCCGACAGGAGCTTTGCGATGTCCTGGATGAATGCGCGCAGTGGGCTGAGGTCCGCGCGGCCGGGCAAGCGGTGATGTTCCTGGACCCAAGGGCTGAGTCTCCGTTCGAGTCTCTGAGCAGGGTGCGCATGCATGAGTACGACGTACCGACGCCGGAACTGCAGATGCCGGTGCGAGGAGCCAGCGGTCGCGACTATCGCGCGGACTTCGGCTGGCGTAAGCGTCGTCTGATCGGCGAGGCGGATGGTCGGGCGAAATATCTCGAGGACCCGGCACAAACTACGGCGGAAGTCCTCTACCAGGAGAAGTTGCGAGAGGACGACCTGCGCGAAGCGGGCTGGGACTTCGTCCGATGGGGCTACCGCGACATGCTGCGGCGACCTGAGCAGCCGGTTGGGCGGATCATGCGCAAACTCCTGCGCTGATCTTCGCGGCCGCGACCAACTTGACGCGAGACACGCCGTACGGCTGGTCGTGGCGGCGAAGATCAGCCGGTGGGGGTCGACCGAGAGGCGGGAACCTTACGCTGGAGGCATGACCGGGCAGACCTGGCGCGACTTGCCGGCGGCACAACAGCCGTCCTGGCCGGACGCCGACACTCTGCAGCAGGTCACGACCGAGCTCGCCCAGAGCCCCGGCCTCGTGGTGCCGGACGAGTGCGACACGCTGCGGGAGCGGCTCGCGGCGGTGAGCCGCGGCGAGGCGTTTCTCCTGCAAGGCGGCGACTGCGCCGAGACTTTCCAGGGGGTCAGCGCCGACGCGGTCAAGGCCAAGCTGCGCACCATCCTGCAGATGGCGGTCGTGCTGACCTACGCAGCGAGCGTCCCGGTCGTCAAGGTCGGCCGCATGGCCGGCCAATACGCCAAGCCGCGCTCCGCCGACATCGAGGCGATCACCGGCCTGCCGTCCTACCGCGGCGACGCCGTCAACGACCTCACCGAGACCGAACAGGCCCGCATCCCGGACCCGCGACGGATGCTCCGCGCATACGCCGCGAGCGCGATGACGCTCAACCTCGTCCGGGCCTACACCCGTGGCGGCCTCGCCGACCTGCGAGCAGTGCACGACTGGAACCGCGACTTCGTACGACGCTCACCCGCGGGCCAGCGCTACGAGCGGGTCGCGCGCGACATCGATCGGGCGCTTGCGTTCATGCGCGCGTGCGGCATCGACCTCGAACGCGAGCAGGCGATGCACGGCGTCGAGTTCTTCGCCAGTCACGAGGCACTGCTGCTCGACTACGAGAGCCCGCTCACGAGGTACGACGACGAGCGCCAGTCGTCGTACGACTTGTCCGGCCACATGGTCTGGATCGGCGAGCGCACGCGAGCGCTCGACGGCGCGCATGTCGAGTTCGCCCGCAGCATCGCCAACCCGATCGGCGTCAAGCTCGGTCCCGGTGTCGCGCCGGAAGACGCGGTCGCGCTCGCCGAACGACTCGACCCGGACCGGATGCCCGGACGCCTGACGTTCATCACGCGCATGGGCTCGCAGCAGGTGCGCGACGTGTTGCCGCCGCTGGTCGAGAAGATCCGTGCCGAAGGCATTGCGGTCACTTGGGTTTGTGACCCGATGCATGGCAACACGACGACGAGCGCGGCTGGTTACAAGACTCGGCACTTCGACGACGTGATCGACGAAGTGCGCGGCTTCTTCGAAGTGCATCACGCGATCGGCACTTATCCGGGCGGCGTGCATGTCGAGCTGACCGGTGACGACGTGACCGAATGTCTCGGCGGTGCGCACGACTTGGTCGAGGACGACCTTGCCGGCCGATACGAGACGGCGTGCGACCCGCGGCTCAACACCGGGCAGGCGATCGAGCTCAGCTTCCTGGTCGCGGAGATGCTCCGCGAGCGTTAGCTCGACTGGGTGAAAGTCGCTGACGCGGAGCCACTGCTGCCGAGCGCCCGCAGTGTGTAAGTGCCCGGCACCAGGCCGTTGGCGACGATGTGTGCGGTGAAGCGGCCGCGCGAGTTGGCGACCGCTGTCGCGCTCGACGACGACACCGTGCCGGTGTAGCGAATGGTGATCTGGTCGCCGGGCGCCCAGCCGCTGCCGGCGATGGTGATGTCAGTGCCCCGCGGACCGGTCGTCGGTGAGACGTTGATCGCAGGGTTGACGACCACGCTTGCGGTGCTGGACGGACGCGCGCTCGCCGACCGCGATGCGGAGGCGGACGCCGACGCCGCTGACGTCACTGATGCGGACGACGACGGCTGCGGCAGCACCGAGAACGACGGCGACTCGCTCGGCGCGAGTGTCGGCGTCGGCTGCGTCAGGGCACTGCCCGAAGACCCGCCGCCGCCCCTGGTCAACGCCGCGACCGCGACCCCCAACACGAGGGCGACGACGATCGCGAAGATCACCACGATCGGTGAGATCGTCGGCCGGGTCTCCTCGTCCTGCTCGACCGCGAGCAGCACCTCGTCGACCGACGGCAACACGGTGATCGCGCGGGCCGCGACCCGCTCCAACATCGCTTCGCGCGCCTCGTCCGGCATCGCGATCACCGGCAGGCCGGCTGCGAGCCGGCGTCCCTTGGCCATCGCCTCGACGGCGTCCTCGCAGGCAACACAGGCGGACAGGTGCCGCCGCTGGCCGACCGCCTGCTGCGGCGGCAGCGTGCCGTCGGCGAGCTGGCTCAGCGTCGCAAGGTCAGCCGGGGTGCGGCCCGTGTGCGCCGAGAGGTCGGGGATGCGCCGGCCGTCGTACTGCGCCAGCAACCGGAGCCGCCCGGCCGCGACCAGCGCTGCCGCGCTCGGCACGTCGCGGCGCAGAGCGACCGCGACCGCCTGCGGCGGGAGGTCGTAGGCGTCGCGCAGCACCACGGCGGTCCGCTCGGCGTCCGGCAGCATCTCCAGCGATGCCCGCACCGCCGCCTCGCCCGGCGTGCCGGCGAGCACGCTCGTCGACTCCACCTCCGCGACGTCCTCGCTGCCGCCGCCGAGGCGCCGGCCGAGGTCGAGCGCCCGGCCGAACCACCACCCGGCCATGTCGACGACGGTCTCCGGCGAGTTGACCAGAGCGTCCAGCAGGGCGAACGCGTAGGACTCGGTGACCTCCACCGACTCCTCGGGCCCGCAGCCGCTGCGGCGGAGCAGGTCGTGCACCCGGTCGGCGTGCACCCGGATCGCGGCGATGGCGTCGTCAGCGGAGACGAGCGCGACGACCTCCCGGGGCACGCGGTTACTTTAGGTTCGCCAGTGACCGCTTACCCCGAAGGACGCGCATCGTGAGCTTGGTGGATCT
>DASSEQ010000213.1:0-19673 GCA_035695245.1 Mycobacteriales bacterium
TCAGCGCCGGACGTCATCGCAATGACGGTCTGGCGCAAAGACTGCTCGTGCCCTCCGAACACGGTGATCGCGCTGCGGCCGGCGGACTGCCGAGCCCGGTCCAACTGCTCGCGTGCGGTCGCGTCCAGCGAGAGCTTTCTCATGGGTCGAGTCTGCCCGCTCACGCGGTCGCGGGTTGCACCGCCTCCGACCGCGCGTGCAGGACCATCGGCATCCCGTGGGCGGGGCGCAACGTGATCGACGCGCGCATCACGACTTCGGCGCCGGGTGCGAGCGTCGGCCGCCAGTGCGGCGCGAGGATCGCCAGCGCAAGCACCGCCTCGACCCACGCGAAAGACGCACCGATGCACACGTGCGGTCCCGCGCCGAAGGGCATGTAGGCACCGCGCGGTTGGCCGGGCGCACTCTCGCTGTAGCTGCCGGTCTCGTCGAGCCAACGATGCGGTCGGAACGACTCGGGTTCGTCCCACCAGCGTTCGTCCCGTTGCATCAGCCAGGTCGGCAGCAAGACCAACGTGCCGACCGGCGGCTTGAACGGTCCGACCTGCAGGTCGCCGACGACCGACCGCTCGATGATCCATGCCGGCGGCCGAAGTCGGAGTGTCTCGGCTACGACGGCCTGCGTGAAGTGCAGGCGTTCGACGTCGTCGTACGACGGGTCCCGGTCACCGACCACCTCGCGGATCTCACTGCGCATCCGGTCGGCGACGTCCGGGTGGTTGTCCAGCAACCACCACGCCCAGGTGAGTGTCGTCGCGGTCGTCTCGTGACCGGCCAGCAAAAGCGTCAGCAGCTCGTCGCGCACTTCGTCGTCGGACAGGTCGGGCACGTCAGCGATCGCGTTGCGCAGCGACACGACCAGCTCGGCCTCGCTGCGCACTGCCGCATCACGCGCCAGCCGGTCGAGCAGGTCGAACGAGCTTCGCAGCCAACCAAGTCCAGGGATGTTGCGGAACGCGATCTTCTCGAACTTCGGGATGAAGAGCATCGGCATCGCGCGCATCAGCAGCTCGAGCGACTTGCCGACCTCGGGTGCGATCGCCCGCCCGTCGACGCCGAGGACAGCTCGCCCGATCGCGTCCATCGTGAGTGCCGCCATCTGCTGTTCCATCGCGACCCGCTGGCCGTCACCCCAAGTCGCCAGCGTCTCGTTCGCCGCGGCGACGATGCTCGTCGCGTAGCTCTCCATGCGCTGGCGCTGAAAAGCCGGTTGCATCTGCCGACGCCGCATGCGGTGCTTCGGCCCGTCGGTGGTGAGCAGACTCTCGCCGAGGAAGACGCCGAACTTCTCGAACGTGCCGCTTCGGCGCACGACGTCGTACGGCGCTGTCAGCACCTGACGCACCCAAGCCGGTTCGGTGAGGACCCACGTGTTGTCGCCGAGGAAGCGGAACCAGGTCGCGCCCTGCGGCCGCGCGTGAGCGCCGATCTCCTCCCAGGTCGCCGGGCTGCGGGTGCGATCGAACACACCGAGCACACGGCGCGGATTGAAGCGGTAACGCGGCGGAGTCGCGGACGCCATCACCATGTCCGAATTCTGCCCCTTGCACAGATGCGGCGCTGTGACCTGGGTCACTCGATCGCCGAACCGGCACGCTCGACTGCTGAGCGGACTTCCGCGAGGATGTTCGCGGGGGTGGTCGCAGCCATGGGTTTCTACGACGATCGCGTGTTGCCGCACATCATCAACGTGGTGATGAACAACGAGCAGACCCGCGAGACTCGCGCGCGCGTCTGCGGTGAGCTTGCCGGTGAAGTCGTCGAGATCGGTTTCGGCACCGGCCACAATCTGCCCTTCATCCCGGCGCAGGTGACCAGGCTGCGAGCCGTCGAGCCGTCCGGCCGCTCGGTGGAGTTGGCCGCGCAGCGAATCGCAGGTGCACCGTTCCCCGTCGAGGTGGTCGGCCTGGATGGGCAGAAGCTGCCGCTCGACGATGCTTCAACCGACCACGTTCTGTGCACGTGGAGCTTGTGCACGATCCCCGACCCGATCGCTGCCGTCCGAGAAATGCGAAGGGTGCTGCGCCCCGGTGGCTCGCTTCACTTCGTCGAGCACGGGCGAGCGCCGGAGGACAACGTCCGGCGCTGGCAGAACCGGCTCAACGGGATGTGGCAACACATCGCGGGCGGATGCAACCTCAACCGCGACATCCCCTCGATCATCGAAACCGGCGGCTTCGACGTCGTGCGCATGGACAACTATTACGGCAAGGGTGAGCCCAAGCCGGTCGGTTACCTCTACGAGGGCGTTGCCACCCCGCGCAGCTCCGCGGCTTAGCGCTGGGCTCGAGCCCGGTATTGCTCGCGCAGCTGACGCTTGTAGAGCTTGCCGTTGTCCTCGCGTGGCAACCGAGCGACGAAGTCGACGCTGCGCGGCACCTTGTAACCGGCCAGCGCGTCGCGAGCGAAGGCGATGATCTCCTCGCCGAGCGCCGCTGACTCGACCACGCCGGGTTGCAGCTCGACGACGGCCTTGACCTCCTCGCCCCACTCTTCGTTGGGGACGCCGATGACGGCGACGTCGCCGACGGCGGGATGCGTGATGAGCACGGCTTCGACTTCGGCCGGGTAGATGTTCACGCCACCCGAGATGATGAGGTTGGTGCTGCGGTCAGTGAGGAACAGCCAGCCCTCGTCGTCGAGGTAACCGACGTCGCCCAGCGTGTAGTAGTCGCCGCGATAGGCCTTGCTCGTCTTGTCCTGGTCGCCGTAATAGGCGAAGCGGCCTTCAGCCGGAGCTTGGATGTAGATCGTGCCCGGCACCCCCGTCGCGCATGGTTGGTCGTTGTCGTCGTAGACCCTGATCTGGTCGTCCCGGGGACGCCCGACCGTGCCCGGCCGGGCCAACCATTCCTGCGGTGTCACCACAGTGGTGAGGCCTTCGGTGGCGCCGTAGTACTCGTAGATCACCGGCCCGAGCCAGTCGAGCATCGCCTTCTTGACCGGCACCGGACAAGGCGCCGCTCCGTGCCACACCAGCCGCAGCGAGCTGACGTCGTACTTAGAGCGCACGTCCTCGGGCAACGACAGCAAGCGGTGGAACATCGTCGGCACGAGGTGCGTGTGCGTCACGCGTTGTGAGTCGATGAGCCGAAGCGTCTCCTCCGGTTCCCATCCGTCCATCAGCGACACCGTGGTGCCATAAACCAGCGGGATGCTGAGCGCGAACGCGAGTGGAGCGGCGTGATAGAGCGGCCCCGTGACCAGCGTGACGTCCTGACCTGCTTGGTACGACGCGGCGGAGCGCATCGTCTCCATCATCGGCGACGCGGTCTCGCTGCTCTGTGCAGTGGCGGCAGCGTTGGCCGCCGGCGCGCGATGCACCCCTTTGGGGCGGCCGGTCGTGCCCGAGGTGTAGAGCATCGTCGTGCCCGGGCTGGGATCCGGCAAGTTGTCGGGGGAGTGCTTGGCGATCGCCGTGTCGTAGTCGTCGAAACCATCGATGGCGCCGCCGATGGCGAGCCGCACCTCGGTCGATCCGCCCGCGACCGCCGCACCTGCAACCGCCGCGAATCGCGCATCCGCGAAGAGTGCCTTCGCACCACAGTCGGCGACGACGTACGCCGCTTCGTCCGCGGTGACGTGCCAGTTGATCGGCGTCAGCCGCAGCCCCGAGCGACTTGCGGCTTGCAGAACCTCGACGAACTCCGGCCGGTTGGAGCACAGCAACGCGATGCTGTCGCCCGCCTGCACGCCGGCAGCGCGCAGTGTTCGCACGACCTGATTCGCATGCGCATTGAGCTCGGCGTAAGTGCGATCGCCGTGCGGCGACAACACCGCCATCGCATCAGGTTGCAACTGCGCCCACATCGAGTTGAGCGTGCCGGTGCGCATCGCCTGCGCGATCGGATTGGCCGGAGGTTGTTGCGTCTCTGCAGTCATCAGAGCGAACGCTAACCAGCGGGCACCGCGCATCGCTAGGGACGTTGGCGACGTCCCTTGACCGCGACTCATCGCCCTCATACGGTCCGGCCACCCTCGTCGAGAAGAGACAGCGATGGACTTCAGCAAAGAGACCAGCGAGCGAGGCGTCACCGAGCGCGACTTCGAGTTGAAGGTCGACAGCGAGCTCGTGCCCGGCGTGCTCTGGACTCCCGAGAACGCCGATGGCACGCGACCGACGGTGCTCATCGGTCACGGCGGCACGCAGCACAAGCGGGTGCCCAACGTCGTTGCCCTGGCCCGCCGGCTCGTGCGCCACCTCGGCTACGCCGCTGTGGCGCTGGA
This sequence comes from Mycobacteriales bacterium, assembly GCA_035695245.1. Taxonomy (GTDB): domain Bacteria; phylum Actinomycetota; class Actinomycetes; order JAFAQI01; family JAFAQI01; genus DASSEQ01. The sequence continues at coordinate 4,228 of DASSEQ010000213.1, forward strand.
TGCTCCCGGGCATGGCGACCGCGTCACCGATCCAGAGGCTGCGGAGCGCTCCCGGCAGGCTTTGCAGTCACGCATCGCCGGCGGGGCAGGCGGCGCTCAGGGGGATCGACAGTTCTCTGCACAAGAGGCGAAGGCCTGGACCGAGCGCACGCGGTCGGGTGTCCGCGAGTGGCGGGCGCTGCTCGACGAGCTGCCCTCGGTGCCCGGTCTGGAAGAGGGGCCGTTTGGCTACTGGGGCGTGTCGATGGGCACGGCGATCGGTCTGCCCTTCGTCTCGCAGGAACCGCGCATCGCGGCGGCTGCCCTCGGCCTCGCCGGCCTCAACAACCGGCCCGGCGGCGACGAGTTCGAGAAGGCTGCCCGCGCATTGACGCCGCCGATCCTCTTCCTGTTCCAGTGGGACGACGAGCTCATGACGCGCGAGTCCGGGGTTGCGCTGTTCGACGCGATCGGTTCGACCGAGAAGACGATGCATGTGAACCCGGGCGGACACGTGCAGATGCCGCTGTTCGAACGCGACGCGGTCGAAGCGTTCTTCCGCCGGCACCTCGGCATTGCAAAGTAGTCGGGCCAAGTAACAGGTGGCGCGTGTCACATCACGCCTATGTAGGTTGACGCCTGTAACGGCGGGATGACAGTTTGTCATTTCTGTGACGACATCGGCGATTTCGTACGACGGCGCCGGCGGCCAAGCCGGCCGCCGCCGCATGACGCCGCACAACCGTCGCGAAGCGCTGCTCGACGCAGCCGCCACGATCGTCGCGTCCGAGGGCGTCGCCGCCGTGACGATGGACACGGTTGCGGAGGCCGCCGGGGTCAGCCGCCCGCTCGTCTACCGCTACTTCCCGGCCAGCGGCGACATCCTGGCCGAGCTCTATGCCCGCGAGCTGACCGAGCACGACGCCAAACTCGCGGTCGAGCTGCAGACGGCGACGACGTTCGAGGACAACGTCCGGGCGCTGATCCGCATCTGGCTCGAGACGTTCGGCGAGCGCGGTGCCGTCGTCGGCCCGCTCTTTCGCGCCGAGGCGATCGCCGACAGGGTGCGGCAGGAGACCCGCAAACGCGACCACGCGACGATCGAGCACTTCTCCGCACTGGCGATGTCGGAGTTCGGGATGCCGCGGCGCATGGCCGTCGCCGGCGTCTGGATGCAGCTCGGCACGTTGCAGGCGATGCTGCACGTGTGGGCAGCGACGCCGCGTCGCTACCGACGCTCGGAAGCAGCGGCGATGTATGTCGCGATGGTCATGGGCGCGTGGCGCGAGCTGGCTGCTTTGCCGAGCTGACCCGGCTGGAGTCGCCGAGCGCCTGCAGGCCTGCCAGCATCAGCTCGACGTAGGTCCGTTCCAACCGGTTGCGAGTCGCGCGGCTCGGGGCGGTGCGCCACCGATCCAGCGCGCCGCCGAGGCCGGCCAGCAGCACCCGCGCGGCGTCGCGAGCCTCCTCGACCGGGATGCCGAGCTCTTCGGCGTACCAGTCGCCATAGGTCCGCTCCAGCCGCCGAAGCCGCTCGCGGTGGCGCACAGCCACATCCGGCGCGATCGTGCGCGCCTCCATCAGGCGGTTGAACAAGGCTGCGCGTTCGGCGAGATGGTCGAACCACGCCTGCGCCCACGCGCGCACCTTCGGCTCGAAGCCGCAGATGCCCTCGGTCGCCTGCTCGACCTTGCGATCGAGCGCGCCCATCTCGCGGTCGAAGAGCTCGAGCAGGATCTCGCCGCGGTTGTCGAACTGCCGGTAGAGCAACGCCTTGTTGACCCCGACCGCGGCGGCCACCGCCTCCATCGTCACCATCGCAACGCCCTGATCGGCGGCGATGCGAGCCGCGGCGTCGAGGTATTGCTCCCGGCGGTCACGCGAGGAGACGCGAGCCGTGCGCACCGTTGCGGTGGCGGCCATCGCCGTCTCCCTTCCCCGGAACTGCGCTTGCAGCAACCGGTCTGGCCATCGAGGTAACTGTCACGTTACAGTACCGATGGGCTCGGGGAAAGGTGCCATGGCGATCACGACAGAGACTGCGACGGCCGAAGTGACGGCGTCGCCACTCGACCTCACCAGGCGGCCGCGCATCCACCCGGATGCATCGCGGTCGTGGCTGCGTCGCTGCCTGCCCGTCGTCATGCCGCACAAGAAGGCGTTCCTCGGCGCTTTCAGCAGCACGCTCGTCGGCATCGTTCTTCAGATGCTGATCCCCACCGCGCTCATGGCGGGCATCGACGGGGCGATCGTCACGCACAAGCACCCGCTGATGCCTTACATCCTGATCATCGTCGGTCTCGCGGTCGGCCAGGGCGTGGTCACCTACTTCTCGCGCTACCTGCTCTTCCGTGCCGCCTACGACCTCGAGTTCGACCTGCGCACGATGATGTTCGAACACCTGACTCGGCTGTCGCAGTCGTTCTACGACCGCGTCCAGACCGGCCAGCTCATCTCGCGTGCCAACTCCGACATCCGCGCCGTGCAGATGTTCCTCGCCTTCGCCCCGAACATCTCCGTTCGCTTCGTCGGCTTCGGCGTCGCGTTCGTCATCATGCTGACGATCAACGTGCCGCTCACGTTCATCGCGATCGGCACGCTGCCACTCGTCTACATCACCGGCGCCCGGATGCGCTTCTTGATGTTCCCGATCTCCTGGGTCGTGCAGGCACGCACCGCGGAAGTCGCCACGATCGTCGACGAGAACGTCAACGGCGCACGCGTCATCAAGTCGTTTGCTGCCGAGCAGCGTCAGGTCGACTCGCTCGCGAAGGCGGCTAAGCGACTGCAGTGGGCGTCGGAGAAGCAGATCAACATCCGTGCCCGCTACGCACCGATCATCGAGAACCTGCCGAGCGCAGGTCTCGGCCTGGTGCTGCTCGTCGGTGGCTACTTCGTCATTCACCACGAGATGCTGCTCGGCCGCATCGTCGGCTTCGACCTCTACGTGCTGATGCTGCAGGCGCCGTTCCAGCTGTTCGGAATGCTCACCATGTTGAGCCAGCGCGCGGCTGCGTCGGCGGGCCGGATCTTCGAGATCCTCGACGAGGAACCGCACGTCACCGAGCACCCCGATGCCGTGACGTTGGCCGATTCCCAGGGCGATGTCGTCGTCGACGGCGCGCACTTCGGCTACAACGGCGGCGCGACCGTGCTGGACGGCCTTTCGCTGCACCTTCGCCCGGGGGAAACCGTCGCGCTGGTCGGCCGCACCGGCTCAGGCAAGACGACACTGTCCCGACTGTTGACCCGTGCCTACGACGTCGACAGCGGCGTGATCCGCCTCGACGGTCACGACGTCCGCGACCTGACGTTGGCGAGCGTGCGCAACACCGTTGGTGTCGTCACCGACGACCCGTTCCTGTTCTCCGTGTCGTTGCACGACAACATCGCCTACGGTCGCCCGGACGCGTCGTACGACGAAGTCGTCGCCGCCGCGACGGCGGCCGGAGCGCACGACTTCATCATGGCGCTCCCGGAGGGCTACGACACCGTCGTCGGCGAGCGCGGCTACACGCTGTCCGGCGGCCAGCGTCAGCGGATCGCGATCGCCCGCACACTGGTGAGCAACCCGCCGGTGCTCATCCTCGATGACGCAACCAGCTCGATCGACGTGCAAGTCGAGCTCGAGATCCATCACGCGTTGCGGACGCTGATGCAGGGTCGAACGACGCTCGTCATCGCGCACCGGCCTTCGACGATCGGTCTCGCGGACCGCGTCGCCTACATGGAAGGCGGACGCATCGTCGCCGAGGGTCGACACACCGACCTGCTGGAGACCGAGCCCCGCTACGCGGCCACGTTGGCGGCGGCGCAGGCCGAGGACGACCGCAACGCGGCCGCCCGGGCCGTCGCCGTGACGGGGCGATAGCCATGGCATTCGGACCGGTCGGTGGCGGTGGCGGCTTCGGCGGCGGAGGCCGCATGGGTGGCGGCGACAACGTGCCGGGCCTTCAGTTCGGCGGCATCCCGGAAGAACTCGCCGCGACCGCAGAGAAGCTCACGGCCTCCGAGCCGGACTGGTCCGGGGTGCACGTGCCGTTCCACCACCCGATGCCGAGCACGAAGCGGTTCTCGCTGCGCCAGCTGCTCGGCGCGCACAAGCCGGCGCTGGCACTGTCGCTGCTCCTGGTGGTGGCGGAGGCGGCGGCGAAGCAGGCCGGACCGCTGCTCACCAAGGTGGGCATCGACCGCGGCATTGCTCGCGGCAGCATGCACACGCTGCTCGTGATCGTGGTTATCTACTTGATCACCGTCGTGCTCGCCGCGGTCATCTCCGGACTGCGCGTCTCCTGGACCGGCATCGTCGGCCAGCGGCTGCTCAACGACTTGCGCGTCCGCGTCTTCGCGCACCTGCAGCGACTCTCGCTGGACTACTTCACCGACGAGAAGGCCGGGCGCATCATGACCCGGATGACGAGCGACATCGAGTCGCTCAACCAGCTGCTGCAAGACGGTCTGGTCAACCTGCTCGTGCAGGGCCTGACGATGATCTTCGTGACGGTCGTGCTGCTCACCCTCGACGTGAAGCTCGGCCTGATCACGATCTTCTTCGTCTTCCCGACTATGGGCGCACTGACGTTCTGGTATCGCAACCGCTCCGACACCGGCTACGACGAGGTGCGCAGCGAGATCGCGAACGTGCTGGCGGACCTCTCCGAGAACCTCGCCGGCATCCGCGTCGTCACGGCGACCGGACGCGAACGCCGCAACATCTGGCAGCACCGCTCGATCGTGAAGCGCTACCGCGATGCCAACCTCTACACCGCCCAGCTCAACGCGGTGTACGGTCCCGGCTCGCAGCTCATCGGTGGCGTCGGCCAGGCGCTGATCGTGCTGATCGGCGGCTACTTCGTGCTGCACCACCAGCTGAGCATCGGCACGCTCACTGCCTTCGTGCTCTACCTGGGCAACTTCTTCGCGCCGATCCAGCAACTGGTCCAGCTCTACGGCACCTACCAGCAGGGGCAGGCCGCCGTACGCAAGCTCTCCGACCTGTTCGCGACCGTGCCGTCCGTGCAGGAAGCGCCCGACGCGACCGATCTGCCGCCGATTCGCGGCGAGATCGAGCTTCGCGGAGTCGACTTCGCCTACTCGCCGGGCGTCCCGGTTCTCGAGGACATCAGCCTGCTGATCCCCGCCGGCGAGACGATCGCGCTCGTCGGGCCGACCGGCGCCGGAAAGTCGACGATCGCCAAGCTGGTCACGCGCTTCTACGACCCGACGGCCGGTGAGGTGCTCATCGACGGCAGGGACCTGCGCGGCGTCACGCTCGAGTCGTTGCGCCGCCAGCTCGGAGTCGTGCCGCAGGAGCCGTTCCTCTTCGCCGGATCGCTACGCGACAACCTCGCGTTCGCCAAGCCGGAGGCGTCCGACGACGAGGTCCTGGCCGCGATCGACGCGGTCGGACTCGACGACCTCGTCAGCCGGCTGCCCGACGGTCTCGACACCTACATCCACGAGCGCGGCACGTCGCTGTCTGCCGGGGAGCGGCAGTTGGTTGCGCTGGGTCGCGCGTTCCTGGCCCAGCCCCGCGTCGTCGTGCTCGACGAGGCCACCTCCAACCTCGACCTGCGCTCGGAGCGGCGGATCGAGGTCGCCCTGGACCGGCTGGTGCAGGGCCGCACGGCCGTGCTGATCGCCCACCGGCTGTCCACCGCGATGCGCGCGGACCGGGTCGCCGTGATCGACGAGGGCCGGCTGATCGAGCTGGGCACCCACGACGAGCTGGTGCGGAGCGAAGGACGTTACCGCGACATGTTCCGCACCTGGGAGAGCTCCTGGAGCTCCGCCGCCTCGTAAGCACCCGGTTCTGGGCGCTCGGCGCGCCGGGAAACAGGCGTGACCCTCCCTAGACGTGCTGACGGCTTGTCAGTACGGTGCCCATTCGCCGGTGCGCAATGGGGCGAACCTCCATAGACGTGCTGACGGCCTGTTACTTAGCGTTAGTAGACCTGGCTCCTGGAGGTTCGCCCATGTCTCCGAACCGGCTGCTTTCCCGGTACGCACCGCTCGTGGCGGTGCTCGCCGTACAAGCGATGCTGGTGCTCGCCGCCCCGAGCGGCACGAGCACGAGCACCCTTGCCAACGGCAACGGCAACGGGAGCAACTCGAGCGTCGGGGGTGGTCAAAACGGCGGCTCGAACCTGCCGGGCGGGGTCAACGGCAGTGTCAGCGGCGGTGGCGGTGCTGCCGCTGGCGGTGGCGGTGGAGCGGCCGGCGGTGGCGGTGGAGCGGCCGGCGGCGGTGGCACCACCGCGAGCGGGCCGATCGGCAACACCAGCCATGACATGAGCCGCTGCGACAAGAACGGTCACGAGATCGGCGTGGTCACCTACATGCCGGCGTGCGTGCCGGTTTGGCACGGCAACAACGGCGGCTCGACCATGCAAGGCGTCACCGGCACCCAGATCAAGTACGTCTACTGGGTCGCGCAGGCCAACGCCGAGGTCAACGCGATCCTGGCCCAGGAGCAGCTGGCTGCTTCGTCCGAGCAGATCTGCGAGTCGATCCAGGCGTGGAACACCGACCTCAACAAGCGCTATGACTTCTACGGACGCAAGCTCGTCAGTCTCGACGGGCCGGGCAACAACGCCGGCTCGAAGAACCAGAGCAACTGCCACTTCGCCTACTTCCAGAGCCAGTGCTCGCTCACCCCGCCGGACGAGAACTGCCTGCGCGCGGAGGCGGACACGATCGCGAGGATGCACCCTGCCGTCGTCTTCGCCACTGCGGACGGCGCACTCGTCTACCGCTTGGCGCAGGAGCACGTCGTCACGCTCACCGGCAACCTGGCACCGGAGACCTACTACGACCAGCTCAAGCCGTACCTGTATGGGCTGACCAACGGAACGTTCCAGGCTCAAGCGTTCGCTGAGTATTGGTGCAAGAAGATGTCCGGCCGGCCGGTGCAGTTCGCCGGCACCGGCGTGGGCGATGCCGGTGCACCGGCGACGCCGGGCGGTAAGCCACCGATCCGAAAGATCGGCATCCTCTACTACCTGAACCCGTCGGACCATACCGGCCAGGACGACGCCAACTACCTCAAAGGATTGATCACGGGAGGCGAGTGCGGCAAACCCGGCGATGCCTTCACGATCTCCTACGCAAGCGACATCACCACGGCCCAGCAACAGACGAATACCTACATCGCCGAGATGAAACAGAACCACGCCACCGATGCCACCTGTGTGTGCGATCCGATCGCGCCCGTCTTCGGCAGTCATGGCGAAAAGGAGCAGAACTACCATCCGGAGAACGTCGGGATGGGCTCCGGGCTCCTGGACTACGACGTGCTGGCCCAGCTCTACGACCAGGACGTGTGGAACCACACGTTGGGGCTGTCGAACATCGGTAATCCGCTTCCGTTCGACCAAAGCGATGCCGTGAAGGCATGGCACGACGCGGGGCGCACCGGCGAGCCGGACAAGACCGAGAACCTGAGCCTCACCTACTACGAGTTCATGGGCCTCATCCTCATGGCTGCCGGACCGGACCTGACTCCGCAAAACATCGCCAGCGGTCTGATGAAGGAGCCCGAGCTGGGCGGCGGCGTCTACTACGCGAGCTGGAAGTTCACTCCCAAGTTCCCGTACAGCGCCGAGTACGACGTGCGCGAGGTTTCTTACTGCTCGACCAAGGTGTCCCCGATCAACGGGCAGCCCGGTTCTTATTACGCGCTCCTCGGCGGTCACCGCTTCAAGCAGGGCGAGATGACCTCCAGCCTCGACGGAGCGTTCCCCGGCGGCATGTGTCACTCTGCCTCATGATCGGAGCGACTGAATGTCGGTACTGACGCAACTCCCCTTGGGGAGTCGTCGGTTGCCGGCCTGGGTGGTGACGCCTTGGCGGCACCGCGTGGTGGGGCCGCTGATCCGTAGCGTGCTCGCACTGGTCGGGCTCAACCTTGCGATCTACGTCTTCCTCAGCAGCAACCGGCCGCCGAGCGGCGTCATCGTCTTCGGGGCGCTGATCGGGCTGCTCTATGCGATGGTCGCGATGGGCCTGATCCTCATCTACCGGGCCAACCGCATCATCAACTTCGCCCAGGCAGAGATCGGCGCGAGCGCAGCGCTGCTCGCGGTGCTTCTGATCAAAGTGCACCACGTGCCCTACCTGCTGGCGTTCGTCATCGCCATGGTCACGGCCGTCATCTCGGGTGCGATCGTCGAGCTGCTCGTCATCCGCCGGTTCGCGCGCGCGCCGCGTCTCGTGCTGACCGTCGGCACGATCGGCATCTCACTCATCTTCGCCGTCGTGCAGTTCTACATCCCGCGCTGGCTCGGGGGTGGCTTCCTCGTCGACCCGTCGCCGCCGAAGACGCCGTTCTCCGGGTTGAAGTTCCACATCAACCCGCTGACCTTCGACGCCAACTCGATCGTCATCGTCTTCGCGGTCGTCCTGGTCGTCGCCGGGCTCTGGGCCTTCTTCCGCTTCACCGACCTCGGCATCGGCATCCGCGCCGCGGCTGAGAACGCCGACCGGGCCAAGCTGCTCGGCATCTCGATCGGCCTCCTGTCGAGCGTCACCTGGATGCTCGCGGCCGCACTGTCCGGCCTCGGCGTGTTCCTGCGCATTCCCGTCATCGGCATCCCGATCGGCGCCGACGTCGGCCCCTACGTCCTGCTCTACGCCCTGACCGCTGCGGTCATCGCGAGGATGGACAGCTTCTACGTCGCGACGGTGGCGGCGGTCTGCATCGGGATCATCGACCAGTCCTTCTACTACTGGTCCCGCATCGCCAACCTCGGCGCCGCGCTCATGCTGCCGATCCTGCTGGTGTCGATGCTGACCCAGCGCGGAAAGCTGTCCCGAGGCGAGGATTCCGGTGTCGCCACCTGGTCGATGGCCAAGGAGTTCCGCCCCATCCCACCGGAGCTCATCCGTCTGCCCGAGGTCGAGTGGGGCCGGATCGGCGGCTACGTGTTGGCGCTCGCGGCCGTCATCGGCCTTCCGTATGTCGCCGCGTACCAGCAGCAGATCCTTGCCGGGGTCATCGTCATCTACGGCATCGTGGCGGTGTCGCTGGTCATGCTCACCGGCTGGGCGGGCCAGATCAGCCTTGGGCAGTGGGGCATCGCCGGGGTCGGGTCGATCATGGCGAGCGTCATGGCGTTGAAGTGGCATCAAGACTTCTTCTTGACGCTTCTCGTCGCCGGCATCGTCGGCGCCATCGCGTCGCTCGTCATCGGCCTGCCGGCGTTGCGGGTGCAAGGGCTCTATCTTGCGGTCGCCACGCTCGCCTTCGCCGTGACCATCCAGATCTACTTCATGTCGCCGCAGTACTTCGGGAGCATCCTGCCCGGGCCGCTGCAGCAGATCGTGCGGCCGAAGCTCTACCACCGCATCAACATCGACACCAACCATCCACGCGCCTTCTACTTCGTCTGTCTCATCGTGCTCGGACTCGCCCTGCTTTCCGCGCGCTTGTTCCGTCGGTCGCGGTCGGGGCGCGTCATCATCGCCGCGCGCGACAACGAGCGAGGCGCGGCGAGCTACGGCGTCTCCATCGCGCGGGCACGCCTGACGGCCTTCGTCATCTCCGGGTTCTGGGCGGCGGTCGCGGGAGCTCTCTTCGCCTACCAGTCGCAGACGGTCAACCAGGGCGACTTCGATCCCAACCAGAGCCTGCTCCTGCTCACGATCGTGGTGCTCGGCGGTGTGACGTCCCTGCCCGGCGCGATGCTCGGCACTGCATTCATCGGCCTGCTGAAGTACGGCGGGCTCAACCCGCAAGCCCAGACCCTCGCCAGCGGTCTGGGTGTGCTCCTCATCCTCTATGTCGCGCCCGGCGGCGCCGCCCAGGCGTTTTACGGCATCCGGGACGCGATGTTGCGATGGGTCGCAGATCGTCGCGGCATCCTGGTGCCGAGCCTCGTCGCCGACACCCGTGAGGACGAGGTGTCCGAGGAGATCGAGGCGCAGGCGTTGCGCACGGCGGCCGCTGCCACGTCGCTGCACGTCGAAGCCGGGAGCCCGGCATGACGACACCGGAAGTGACGGACCCGTTCAGCGTCCCCGGCGGCGATCGCCAGCTCGGCTGGAAGTCCGTCCTCACGCTGCCGGTGCTGATCCTCACCGCGATCTACTTCTTCGACGAGTTCGACACCGCGGCGTTCGGCATCCTCGCGCCGGACATCCAGAAGAGCTTCCACATCTCGGCGCACTCGCTCGGCCTGCTCGTCATCGGCAACCTCTCGCTGCTGCTGCTGCTCGCCATCCCACTGAGCCATTACGCCGACCGGTTGCCGCGCCGAACGTTCGCCGTCGTGCTGGGCATCGCTGCCGGCGTCTTCTCCTTCCTCACCGGTCTCGTCGGCACCTTGCTGCTGCTCGTGCTCGTGCGCCTCGGCAACGGCATCGGCGTCTCGAGCAACACGACCATCCACCGGTCGCTGCTCGCCGACTACTACCCGGCCCGGCAACGCGGCCAGGCCTACAGCGTGCACACGAGTGCGTTGTACGTCGGTGGCATCATCGGCCCGGCCTTCGCAGGTGGCATCAGCGCAGCCACCGGCAACTGGCGCTGGGCGTTCCTCGTGCTGCTGCCGCCCCTGGTCATCGTTGCGCTCGCGGCCATGCGGCTGCCGGAGCCCGTGCGGGGCGCGACCGACGACCTGACCGCTGCGGTTGCCGCCAGCGAGGAAGCGCCTATCTCGTTGCGCGAGGCCGCCCGCACGCTCCTCGCCGTACCAAGCCTGAAGCGGCAGTACACCGCCTACATCTTCGTCGGCGCCGGGTTCGTGCCGCTCGGCTTCCTGCTGCCGTTTTACCTGCAGAAGGTCTATGACGTCGGCACCCTCGGGAGAGGTCTGATCGGGTCGGCGAATGCCGCGTTCAACTTCCTCGGGATCGTCGTCGCGGGTGCACTGACCCGCAAGTGGTTCGAAAAGCATCCAGGTGAGCCGCTGCGTTATGCCGGCGGTGCGCTGATCCTCGTCGGCTGCGGCTTGACCGCTGTTGCCGCTGCACCCAACCTGCCGACCGCGATCGCGCTCGGGTTCGTCGCGAGCTTCTTCGGCGGTGCCTACTTCCCGCCGTTCCTGCAGGTGCAGTCGGTGGTGTCGCCGGCCCGGGTGCGCACGCTTTCGTTCGGCTTCGGTGCGCTCTTCCTCGTCGCCGGTGTGATCGGCATCTGGGTGATCCTCGTCGGCATCTTCAAGCCGTCGTGGAACCTCTCCAACCGCGGCTTCCAGGACTACCGGCTCGCGCTCGGCGCGCTGCTGCCCTGGTGGGTCATCGGCGGCCTCATCCTCGCGTCGGCGAAGAAGATGGTCCCGGCCGACATGAACAAGGCGCTGCGCACACTGGCTGCTGCGGTCGAGCTGCGGAAGAGCCTCGAGACGGCGGGCGAGCGTGCCCTGCTGATGTGCAACGCCGTCGACGTCGCCTACGACAAGGTGCAGGTGCTCTTCGACGTCGACTTCGAGATCACCGAGGGCGAGATCGTCGCCCTGCTCGGCACCAACGGCGCGGGCAAGTCCACCTTGTTGAAGGCGATCAGCGGCCTGGTCGATCCCGCCGGCGGAGCAATCTACTTCGACGGGCGCGACGTCACGCACCTGGACGCGGTGCAGTCGACGAAGCTCGGCATCATCCAGATGCCCGGTGGGCGCAGCGTCTTCCCGACGCTGACGGTCGGCGAGTGCCTACGGCTCGCCGGCTGGATGTACAAACGCCACGAAGACGCCTATGTCAAGGAAGCCACCGAGCAGGCACTGGGCTACTTCCCGGTGCTCGAACAGCGCAGCGACCAGCTCGCCGGCAACCTCTCCGGCGGCGAGCAGCAGATGCTCGGCCTTGCCATGGCGTTCATCGCAAGGCCGAAGCTGCTCATGATCGACGAGTTGAGCCTCGGTCTCGCGCCGACCATCGTCGGCCAGCTGACCGACATCGTGCGCGCGATCCATGCCCGCGGCACCACGATCATCCTGGTCGAGCAGTCGGTCAACGTTGCGCTCACGCTCGCACAGCGAGCGGTCTTCATGGAGAAGGGCGAGATCCGCTTCGAAGGCCCGACGAGCGACCTGCTCAACCGCGACGACATCCTGCGATCCGTCTTCCTCGAGGGCGCGGCCAAGGGACAAGCCACCGCGCAGAAGAAGTCGGCCTCCAACGGGCGCGCCGCCGCCCGCACATCGAAGCGCGCGACGGAGAAGGAGCTCATCGAGATTCTGGGCGCGCAGGAGCTGCTCACTCTCAACGAGGTCGGCGTGCGGTTCGGCGGAGTGCAGGCCGTTGACGGCGTCTCGTTCGAGCTGCATCGCGGCGAGGTGCTCGGTCTCATCGGCCCCAACGGCGCCGGAAAGACGACAGTCTTCGACGCGATCAGCGGCTTCGTCCGGCCACAGCGCGGGCGCATCACGTTCCTCGGCCAGGACGTCACGAGCATGTCACCGGACGGGCGTGCTCGGCTGGGCCTCGGTCGTTCGTTCCAGGACGCACGACTCTTCCCGTCGATGACGGTCGTGGAGAACATTGCCGTCGCCCTCGAGCGGCACATCGAGGTGCGCGATCCGCTAGCCGCCGCGTGCGGCCTGCCGGCGGTCACCGACGCCGAGAGTCAGGTCGCCTACAAGGTGCACGAGCTCGTCGACCTGCTCGGTCTCGGCGCGTTCCGCAACAAGTTCGTGTCCGAGCTCTCCACGGGATCGCGGCGCATCGTCGACCTCGCGATGGCGATCGCTCACCAACCGGACGTGCTGATCCTCGACGAGCCGAGCTCCGGCATTGCGCAGCGCGAGACCGAGGCACTCGGCCCGCTGCTGCTTCGCATCAAGGAGGAAGTGGGATGCGCGCTGCTGGTTATCGAGCACGACATGCCGCTGATCACGAGCATCAGTCACCGGCTGATGGCACTCGAGCTCGGACGAGTCGTCACCAGCGGCACGCCGACGGAGGTCATCACGCACCCGGCCGTCGTGGCGTCCTACCTCGGCACCGATCAGGCCGCGATCGAGCGCTCCGGCGCTGGCGGCGTGCTGACCAAAGCGCCGGCCGGCGCGCGATGAACCGCCGCAAGGTCCTGCTGCGCATCGGCGCCGTCGCCGCCGCGACAATGGCCGCCGGTTCCGGCTGGCTCGCGTTCGCGCCGTCCGCCAATGCCGTCTCCAACATCCAGACCGGCTACTGGTCAGCGCTGCCGGCAGCACCGCAGGTGCCGAGCGGAGGCTACGAGGTCGGCTCCAACCCCAGCGGCACCGATGCGGTCGCCGCCTTGCGGTTCACGCTGTCGCCGGGGGAGAAGCTGCAAAAGCTCAGCTTGACCATCGCCCAGGCGCAGCCGGCCGCTCAGGTTGCCATCGAAGCCTGCCCCGTGGCGGCGAAGTCTGCCTCCTGGCAGCCGCCGAGCGGCGGCGGCCCGGGCGCCCAGTCGAGCGCTCCGGTCGCCGACTGCGGATCGGGAGTGTTCGGGGGCGCGCTGTCCGCCGACGGCAAGTCGATGGACTTCGACCTGTCGCTCGCCAGCTTCCCCTCGTCGGTCGTCGACCTGCTGCTGCAGCCGGCGCAGGTGTCGACCGCGGCCAACAGCCTGCCGATCCCCGGCGCGCCCAGCCAGAGCAGCCCCGCGTTCGACGCCGCGTTCGCGCCGTTGACGACCGCTCAGATCAGCGTCGAGACGTCCCCCGTGGCATCGGGCGGCGGCTCCAACCTCGGTGGCGGTGCCCCGCCGGTCCCGCCTGCCGCAGCACCGCCGGCCGCCCCATCCGGGACCGGCGCGGTGGCGTTGCCGCCGGCCTCGACGAACACGGGCCCGGCGCCGGCCGCCGCGCCGGTGGTTGCGCCGACGCAGCAGCCGTCGACCCTCAACAACGCAGCACCGGTCGCGCTGGTGCAGCATGGCCGCAACTGGCGGTTGTTGTTCTTCATCGCCTTGTTGTCGACGGACCTGCTCTTCGGCTTGTTGTGGCTACAACGCCAGCAACCTGCCGACGGTGAGCGGCCGAAGCTGTCCATCTACGACCCGCCGCCGGTCGCGCCGGCCCCGACCACGGACGCCGCCCCAGCGACGTAACGGCACCGAACGCGTTGGTGCCGAGCTAGCTGGTGCGGTCGGCCACGAGCTGGGATCGACGTACCTTTCCGGCATCGTCGCGGAGCGGCTCGTTCACGACTTCGAAGGTGCGCGGCTGCTTGTAACGCACCAGGCGTTCGTCGAGATGCCGGCGCACGTCGTCGAGGTCGATGTCGGTCGGCGCCTGAATGATCGCGTGTACGCGATGCCCAAGGTCGTCATCGGGAAGGCCGATGACGCAGCTCGACTGAACCAGTGGGTGTTCGTCGAGGGCCGACTCGACCTCGGCCGGATAGACGTTGGAACCGCCGACCAGGATCATGTCGGTCCGCCGGTCGGACAGGTAGAGATAGCCGTCCTCGTCGAGCCATCCCATGTCGCCGAGCGACTCCCACTCGCCGCGCTTGCGCGCCTCCGCACCGATGTAGTGGTACGACGGACCCGCACCGTCCGGCCTCTTGAGGTAGACCTCGCCAACCTCACCGGGTGGCAACGGGTTGCCGTCCGGGTCGAGGATCGAGATCGAGCCGAACGTGACCTTGCCGACCGACCCGCGGTGCGCCATCCACTCGGTGCCAGTGATGACAGTGCCCGCCTGGGCCTCGGTGCCCGCGTAGAGCTCCCAGATCTTCTCCGGTCCGAGCCACTCGATCCACGCCGCCTTGAGCCACTCCGGACACGGCGCGGCGAGATGCCACACCGTCTCGAGCGAGGACACGTCGTAGCGGGACCGCACGTCCTCCGGCAGGCGCCAGATGCGGCCCATCATCGCCGGCACCAGATAGACCCAGGTGGCTTGATGCTTCTCGATCAGGCGCAACGTGTCCTCGGCGTCGAACCGCGGCATGAGCACGACCGTCGCGCCTTGGAAGAACCCGGCGAAGAGAGAGCTGAACGGACCGTTGTGATACATCGGCCCGGGCATCAGGGCGATGCCGTCCGGGGTGTGCTGCCACACGCCGGCGACGGGCTGGTGGACACCGGGAGTGCCGGCCAGGATCAGCTTCGGCCGGCCGGTGCTACCGCCCGATGTCGGAGCCTTCCACGACGGCGAGATCCGCGGCGGCAGCGGTGTGTCGTCGTCGCTGTCCAGCAGCGCGTCCGCGTCGTAGACCGGCCGGTTGACCTCGAGGTTGCCGTCAGCGACAACGATCGGTGCGTCGGCGAGCTCGACGATGGCCTGCAGCTCGAGAGCAGGCAGTCGCGACGACACCGGCTGCGGCACCGCACCGACCTTCCAGCAGGCAATGCACGCCTCGATGAACTCGACGCTGTTGGGCAGCCCGATGGTGACGAGACGGCCTTCGGTGACCCCGCGCGCTTCCATTCCGCGCGCCATCCGGTTTGTCCGGGCCTCGATCTCACGCCACGAACGCGACACGTCACCACAGATGACGGCCGGTCGGTCGCCGCGGATCGCGGCCAGCCGGCCGATGTGCACACCGAGCGGCGT
>DASSEQ010000214.1:0-2297 GCA_035695245.1 Mycobacteriales bacterium
AGACCTGCTCGAGTGTCCAGCCGCCCGTCGACAGGGCCTCCTCGAGCGTCACGGCGATGTCCCCGGGCATCGGTCGATTCTGTGCCATCGGCCCGTTCAAGTCGTGTGCTGGCGATGTCGATCTTTCGAGGAACGTGTGTCCATACGGGGGTTGGTGTGACGGTTCAGGCAGAGCGGCCGGTGCATTCAGTCGAGGAGCAGCAGCCGCGCCGCAAGAGGCACCGACTGATCGCCGCGCTGGCGGTTCTGGCGATCGTCGCCGCCGGCTCGGCGGCAGCGCTGGCCGGCTTTCATTCCGGACACGAGAAACCGAACCCGGTGCTTGGGGTCTCACTCCAACCGCTCGCGGTCTACCGCGTCGAGCCGCCGACTAGAACCCGTGCGGGACAAGGCGCGACAAGGGTCGTCCCGGACCTCGGTAGGCCGGGTCACACCACGACAATCGACAAGACTCCGACCTTCTCGCTGCACGTCCAGTACGCACATGTGCGCCAGGTGGCCGGCAGGTGGCAGCTCATGGTCATCGCACCGGAGGGAGCGACCTTCAACGTCGACACGACGCGGGGCCAGTTCTACGACGTGTTGATCCACGGTGACGCCGCCAGCCTCTTCTTCGTCGCGGGCACCCAGGCACCGGGCGCTGATCACGGAACCAACTTCGCGTTCGGCGCCGGGCCCAACTCGATGAGTCGTGCGGACGCCGTGGCCTTTGCCCGCGCCCTGACGACCAGCGTCTTCGTCGACTGAGCGGTTACGCTTCGATCGCTGGAGGGAGGTGGCCCGAGATCCCTGGCCGCGAACGGCTGTCCTGATGCAGGGGACGACGCCGACGTCGGTGCGACGTGGATGACACCTACCGGTGGCAGTTGGTGAGAGCCGGCTGACAGTGGCCGAGACAATTCCGAACCTCGGTCGTGGTCCGGATCCGTGGCTGCAACGTCACGGTGAAGCAGGAACCGGAAGTAATCGCTGACCTAGCGGTTGGCGGTGAATTGAGTCCCTCTCCCGTCTAGCCCGAGAGCCCATGTCCGGGCGAGAGCGAACGGAACCCTGCGCCTGCATGTCGATGCACCTTCGACTTGCAGGAGCGGGCCATCAGCCGACATACCGAAAACGTGTCGTTCCGATGCGAGCGATGCGGGGAACACGTGCGCCCGCTCGCCAACGGCAGCTATCGCAATCACTGCCCTCGCTGTCTTTGGTCCAAGCACGTCGACGACCGGCCGGGTGACCGTGCCTCGGACTGCTACGGCCTGATGCAGCCGGTCGGACTGCGGCACCGGTCAGGCAAGGGCTGGATGATCGTCCACGAGTGTCTGAATTGTGGCCAGTTGCAGCCCAATCGTGCGGCACTCGATGACCCGCGCCAGCCTGACGACCCGGTCGCCATCGCGCGGCTTGCTCATCCGCGTGTTATGCATGTGTCGAGGCGGACGGTCCACGAGTAGCCGTCCTCGCTCCTGGGGGCGTTGTGGCCAGAGTCGTCGTCTTGGGTGCCGGCATTGTCGGGTTGATGTTGCTCAACAGCGACGGCCATGAGGTCGTCGTCCTCGAGCGGGATGCCGCTCCGCCTGTCGGCGACCACGACGCCCTGTGGTCAGGCTGGGAGCGGCGCGGGGTGAACCAGTTCCGGCTGCTGCACTACTTCCAGCCGGGCTTCCGGGCTCACCTGGAGCGCGAGTTGCCTTCCGTCGCGGCCGCGCTCGATGCGACCGGTGCGCTTCGACACAACGCGTTGGCATTGGTGCCCGAGCAACTGTCCGGAGGTTTTCGCGAAGGCGACGAACAATATGAAGCGTTGACTGCGCGGCGACCGGTCATGGAGGCGACGCTCGCGAGGTCCGCGACGTCGATGCCGGGTCTCGACCTGCGGCGTGGTGTCGCTGTCGCTGGTGTGGTCATGGGCGCTTCTGCCGAGGCGAAGATTCCGCACATCGCCGGCGTGCGGACCTCGAGCGGCGAGGAGCTGAGCGCCGATCTCGTTGTCGACGCTCTCGGCCGACGCTCACCGCTGCCTTCCTGGCTTGAAGTAGCCGGTGCTCGCGCGGCGGTCGAGGAGCGCGAAGACTGCGGCTTCGTCTATTACGGGCGCTATTTCCGAAGCGCCGACGGCAGTGTGCCGGCGATGATCGGTCCGCTGTTGCAGGACTACGGATCGGTTTCCATCCTCACTCTTCCGGCCGACAACGGCACCTGGGGAGTCGGGATCATCGTCAGCTCGCGAGACAAGAAGGCGCGTGCCCTCAAGGAGACCGCGACGTGGGAGCGCACGATCGCCGCCTTCCCGCTGGCAGCGC
>DASSEQ010000215.1:0-11256 GCA_035695245.1 Mycobacteriales bacterium
GATCCCCAAGTTTCACGACGTGCTGTTCGGGACCATGCTGCCGCAGCATCGAGACCGCACTGCCGATCTCGAGGCAGATCTCAGGCGCATCGAAACGCGGCTCGTTAGCGGATCGATGCGATGACATCGTCTCCCCAGGCCGTGATGGCGGCGACCGGCCGACCGATCTCGAGCGTGACATCTGGTGCGGCCCCTGCAAGGGGCAACCGGAGCAAGGTTCCCGTGCTGTCGTAGAGGACCCACAAATAGTCAGCAGAGACCGCGAGTTGCGACGCGCCACCAGGTATTGGAACTCTTGTCGTCTCGCGCGCCGACGCTAGGTCGAGCCGGTAGAGAGTTGCCGGCGTACCGGCAAGTGCCCACACTGACCGGCCGTCGGTGGCGACACCGATAGGGGTGGCCGGCAGTCGCAGGGTCGCGAACAACTTGAGTCCCGGCGTTTGCACGCAGTCCACTTCGGGGGCGCGAAACATTGCCGCGCACAGGACGGAGCCCGACCCGGCCATCACGCCGACGCGGTCGCGCAGCCTCGCCTGCGCGGTGACTCTGAGGTTGTCAGTGGTCAGCGCGACGAGCCGACCATCGGGCAGTCCGGCGTAGAGATGGCTGGAATCTCCAAGGAGGGTGACCAACCCGGTGTGGCGGCCATCCGGGAAGAAAGGAGCCGTCAGATCGCTGGTCGAGTCGAAAAGGTGACTCACTGTGCCAGTGAATCCCTCGCTGATCCATACGTCGTCGCCCGTGGTGACGAGCGCCGTCGGACGCGCGGGCAGGCCAAACGTGGCGGTGACGGCGAAGTCGCGAAGGTTGATCTCGCTGACGGTGCGTCGTTCGTCGTTGGTGACCCATGCCGCGGTCTGGCCAACCGCGACCAGATCCGGCTCGCCACCAAGCCGGGTGTCGGAGGCAAACGATGCGTTCTGTCCATCGATCACGAGCAGCGATGCCGGCGCGACCGCGACGGAACCGCTTTGACTTCGAACGGGGCGTCGTGGATCTCCTGTGACCAGGAGAAGAATTGCGACAGCGACGACGCAGGCGACGGTTGCAAGCCACCATCTGGCGCGCACTTTCCGTCGCTTCGGCGTCGCGGTGTCGGTAGGCGACTGCGCTGTCGCCGCCGTACGCCGTTCTGCGGTCAGCTCGAGTGAGCGATCCTGCTGGAGTATTGCGAGCTCCAGTTGGGCGAGCCGTCGTCCAGGATCGAGACCGAGACCCTCACGGAGGTTGGTGCGGATCTGCTGCGCCGTAGCGAGTGCGTCGGCCTGCCGACCGTCGCGATAGAGCGCCAGCATCAACTGCTCACCGAATCGTTCTCGGGTCGGGTACGTCGTCACCAGCTCGTGCAGCTCAGCCACCACCGCGCGATGCCGCCCCACCTCGAGGTCTGCCTCGATCCGCGTCTCGACGGCGGCGAGGCGAAGCTCCTCCAGCCGGGCCGCCGCCGCTTCGGCGAACGGCTCCGTGCGGATGTTGGCGAGTGCAGGGCCATGCCATAGCGACAGCGCTTCGGTCAGCGTCGCCGAGGCTGCGGCGGGGTCACGTGGCAGCTGCGCGTTCGCGCGCTGTTGCAGAGCTTCGAACCGGAACAGGTCAACGGCACCAGTTGCGACCTGCAGCTGGTAACCGGCCGCAGTCGTCCGTAGCCGTTCGCCGTCAGCGCCGAGCTGACGGCGAATGCGCGAGATAAGCACTTGGATCATCTTGGGAGCGGTGCGTGGCGGCTCCTCACCCCACAGCCCGTCCATGAGCGCCGAAATAGACACCGCGCGCCCTGACGACAGCACAAGCAACGCCAGCAGTCCTGCGGCCTTGCTGCCGCCCAATTCGACGGCCAGACCCTGCGAGTGAACCTCGACCGGGCCCAGCAAGCGGTACTCGGTGTCGACGCTCGTCGCCACGATCGCTGGCACCGTCGACCGCCCCCTATGCGCGATTTACCGGCGGGTGGTGTGGCTATTTACCCGCCGCTCGCAATCTCGGATCATGACACAGTTGACCTCGCCCCGAGAGCCACATCGAGCATCCGAACGCCGCCCGCGACGGCACGCGCCAGCCGGTGCGGCATCGCTCGCCGCACTCGCCCTCATCGCTTGCACGAGCTGCTCCTCGAGCTCCCCGCACCGAGCAGCTGCCGCATCAGTCGCGACGACTCCAACACAAGCGCCGTCGCCGTCGCCGACAGTCCTACCGGCCGGTGTCCTTCGTAGCTTCGCGCTCGATCTGGGTGCGGCTCCGGCCGGAATCGGCGCGGGCTTCGGGTCGATCTGGGTGACCGGCCACCGGGTTTCCTACCTCTACCGCATCAACCCGAAGACCAACAAAATCGTCGCAAGCATCTCCGCGGACAACTGCTGCGCGCCACCCTTTGCCGCAGCCGGATACGTGTGGGATGGCAATCAGCTGATCGACCCACGGACGAACCGCATTGCTCGCACCGTCCCCGACGGGTGGCTGTTCGCCGTCGTCAACGGCATGCCCTGGGCGTTGACTGCGACGGGCATCGCCGGCTACGACCCCCAAACCCTGAAAGAGACACGGCGGTTCACTGTTCACGCCAACGTCGCGAAGGTCAGCCAGCCCGACATCGCTGCGACGTACGGTGACGGCTTCTTCTGGGTCATTCAGTACGGCGAAGACGCCGGCTACGGCGGCGCTGTCGCGAAAGTTGATCCCGCAACCGGCAGGACGTTGCATCTGTATCGGACGGCAGACGTCGGCGACCAGCCGGACATCGAGTTCGCCGCCAACGCAGTCTGGCTGCACGGCGATGGCAACAACCTCCTGGTGAAGCTCGACGCTCGAACGGGCGTGGTCCGCAACTACCGCCTGCCGAGCTTCCAGCCGCTGACGGCGCTGTATCCCCAGACGATCGCCGTCGGTGCCGGCAGCCTTTGGATTCGCGTCAACTCGAGCAAGGTCGTTCAGATCCAGCCCAAGACCGGCAAGGTCGTCGCCAGCTATCCCGCTGACCCAGACGGCAACGGCGGGCTGCCGTACGTCGCGTTCGGCTCGCTGTGGATCAGCAACTTCGACACTGACACCGTCTGGCGCGATCGCATCACGTCGTCTTGATCCTTGGGACGGACTAGTAAGGATTGCCGTCGTCGCCAGGCGCTGATGGGTCCCGACACGGCTGGAACGACGCGATCCCGTAGTTGTTGCCCTGACTCGACACCTGTACCAGCTGTGCCTGCCCGTTGGGCTGGCGACTGACCCTGAAAGTCACCCGGAGCGGATACGCATTGTCGCGGCCGCCGCGTGGCAGATCGACCCACGCACCGCTGATCAGACTGTTGTGAACTGTTCCCCAGAAGACGTGCGTGTTGCCGTGACCCAGCCTCGCGACGGGTTCGTCGGCGCCGTCCATGGCAACGAAGGCCACATGTCCGCGATCAGCAGAGAGGTACATCACCCATCCTTCCGCCGACCAGGCACCGTTGAGGTCGACGTGGTTGGAGTAGGCCAGGTGCCTCGGTAAGCACGTGATGATTGGGTTGTTCTCGGCGGCGGCCGCCGACGCAGTCGGCGCCACAGCCTTGCTTGCCGTGGACGTCGATCCGCCGCACCCGGCGATCGACACCAGGCAGGCCGCTGCCAGTAACGCACCGCTGCATATCTGTGAGTGTTTTCCCATGCAGCCGATGCTGCGAGTGGCCGGTAAATGCACACACCAAGACTCGGTAAATCAGACCGTGTCGATCCGCGGCCGCGGCTCACTGACTGCCGTCTTCGGCCACGAGGCTTGCACTGTGTGAGTCGCCATGAGTCGGGGGTCGCGCAGAGCGTTCGGTGCCTCTGCGTGCAATAGCGAGGGATGCCAGAGCACGACGTCCCCGGCGTTAGCAGATAACTCCACGACGCGGACGGAGACCCCGAACGCTTCCGTCGTCTCATCCATGAAGCGGGCCGTGCGGCTCTGCGGGGATGGCTCGCGACTGAACAACTCTGCGAACCACGGGTTACACCGTCCCAGTGACTTCTTGAAGTCACCGGAGTTACGGGAAGCTTCCGGATTGCGCTCTGCCCAGGAGGCGGCCATGCGATGGGAACCGGCCACCACCAACGTTCCGGCTCCCTCGGGCTGGACGTCGCTGAGGTAGGCGAACATCCGCAGTGTTGGGGCCGGCGGCCAGCACGGGAAGTCAGTGTGCCAACCAGAAGACGGGACATCCCATGCCGCATCCGAATTCGCATTCGCCGGAAGAGTGACCAGCGGACTGCCCCAACCGCGTGGATCCGCCCAGTTGCCGGGTCCGAGCAGGTCGTCTATAGCTTCGGCGAGACGCGCGGTGGCGACCGGTTTGAAAACGCCGGTGCGCACGAGGCGGGTGAAGTGAGCTCCGCCGCGAAGGTCACGCCAAGTCGAGGGGTCGTCGAGCCTGACGCTCAGCTCTCGGTCCAGGAATTGCAGCAGGCGCGATCCCAGCTCGCGAGCGAGTTCCGGATCGAAAGCTGATGGCAGACGGCAGTAACCCCAGTCATGGAAATCGTTGAACTGATCGGCCGAGAGCACGACCCGATCCTGGCCCGCTCCGGCCGACTCTGGCTAGGACAGAATCCCGGGTGTGGGCGAGCGCTTGCCAGGCGGAAATGCTGGCGGAGCGATGCTCGTCGAGGGAACGGTTCGTCGCCCTGCGGGTGCGTGGACCCCCGCCGTTCACGCGCTGCTCAGCCACCTGCACGATCACGGCTTCGACCGAGCGCCGCGCCCGCTGGGTTATGACAGCGAAGGGCGCGAAACGCTCACCTACCTAATCGGTGAAACGGTCGGTGACCTCAAGCCCTGGCCGACGTGGGTGCATGCCGACGAGACGCTGATCCAGGTGGCGGATTGGCTCCGTGACTATCACCACGCCGTTGCCGATTTCATCCCGCCTGCCGACGCCTCCTGGCGACTCGGCGGTACGTGGGAGTCGGGGCAGATCATCTGTCACAACGATGCTGCGCCATACAACGCCGCATGGCGGAATGGACGCCTTGCGGGCGTATTCGATTGGGACTTCGCGGGCCCGGCGTTGCCCGAGTGGGACGTCGCCTTCACCGCCTGCGCGTGGGTGCCTCTGCATGCACGGCATGTCGCCACGGCCGAAGGATTCACCGACTTCAGCGAGCGCCCGCGCCGCCTCGCGACGTTCCTCGACCGGTACGGCTGGGAAGGCGAGATCTCCGACCTCCTGCGCGTGCTCGACCGACGCCTCGAGGCACATGGAAACGAGGTCGCGCGCCTCGCCGATGCGGGAGACGCTCTGTTCCAGCGGCTGGTGGATCGGGGTGTGCTGCGCGATGTCGGCATTGCTCGAGCCGAACTTGCCGACTTCCCGCACTAGAACTTGGCCGTGAACTCCGCGGCTTCTTTGGCGATGGCGTCCAGCTCGGCGTCGTTGTCAGTGGCCAGCGCGCTCACAGCGCGGTCGATGTAGCGAGCGATTGTGCGCATGTCCGTGGGGGTCATCCCGCGGGTCGTGACGGCGGGAGTGCCGATGCGAATGCCAGATGGGTTGAACGGCGGTCTTGGATCTTCGGGTACGGCGTTGTAGTTGACAACGATGCCCGCCCGATCGAGCGCTTTCGCGGCCGGTTTGCCGCCGACGCCCTTGTTGGTCAGGTCGACGAGGATCAGGTGATTGTCGGTGCCACCGGAGACGAGGTCGAAGCCGGACGCCGTGAGTTCCTCGGCGAGCGCTGCCGCGTTTGCTACGACCGCGTGTGCGTAGTCCCGGAACGCCGGTTGGCTTGCCTCGTGCAAAGCGACAGCGATGGCTGCTGTGGTGTGGTTGTGCGGACCGCCTTGCAGACCGGGGAACACCGCCTTGTCGATCGCCTCGGCGTGAGCCGATGTGCTGAGGATCATCGCGCCGCGCGGGCCGCGAAGTGATTTGTGCGTCGTGGTGGTGATGACCGGCGCATGGCCGACCGGTGAGGGGTGCGCACCGCCGGCGACGAGCCCGGCGATATGTGCGATGTCCGCGACGAGCACTGCCCCGACCTCGTCCGCGATGGCCGCGAATGCCGGGAAGTCGATGACGCGCGGGACAGCGGTGCCGCCGCAGAAGATCAGCTTGGGCCGCTCCCGGCGGGCGCGGTCGCGCACCTCGTCCATGTCGACCCGGCCGGTGTCCCGCCGTACCCCGTAACGAACCGGTCGGAACCACTTGCCGGTCACGGACACGCCCCAGCCGTGGGTGAGATGACCGCCGGCCGGCAACGCCATCCCCATGATGGTGTCGCCGGGCTGGCAGAACGCCGCGTATACCGCGAGGTTCGCCGGCGAGCCGGAGTACGGCTGGACGTTGGCGTGCTCGCTTCCGAAAAGACTCTTCGCTCGTTCGATCGCAAGCGCCTCGACCCGGTCGATGACCTGCTGGCCTTCGTAGTAGCGCTTGCCGGCGTAGCCCTCTGAATACTTGTTCGTCAGTTCGCTGCCGGTGGCTTCCAGCACGCCCCGCGAGACGTAGTTCTCCGAGGGAATCAGCCGGATCTTGACCCGTTGACGCTCCCGCTCCTCGCCGATGAGCCGAGCGATCTCGGGGTCAGTCTGGACCAGCGACATGGGGCCTCCCGGCGGCACGGCGCCCAGGCGTTCGGCGCCGCTACCTTCCGCTCCCCGGTGGTGACCCACCCACGAGACGCCAGTCGCGACACCCACAGGCTAGCGAAGACGAAACAGCGTCGCGGCCCAGTAGGTCGGACAGGGTAGGTCGGACAGGGTGGGAGAACTTCCTCACCGATGTGGGAGCCACTGCTCTATCCCCTGGGAGCCTTCCGCGGCCACCGTAAGTCCCGTCCGTGGTCGTACGAGATACAGGAGGGGACTCCATGACAGGCAACATTCGGCGAGCGGCCGTGATGGTCGCGCTCGCCGGCGGGGCCGCCGTGGCGGCAGCGACGCCGGCGTATGCCGGGCAGGCGGATCAGGCG
This sequence comes from Mycobacteriales bacterium, assembly GCA_035695245.1. Taxonomy (GTDB): domain Bacteria; phylum Actinomycetota; class Actinomycetes; order JAFAQI01; family JAFAQI01; genus DASSEQ01. The sequence goes on from DASSEQ010000215.1 coordinate 6,922, forward strand.
CCCGGGTTTGCGAGCAGCAACGCGTCGTGTGTCGGCGCGGGGCTCGATTTCATGGCGCACTATGGCACCGATGGCGACAGTTGGCCGACGATTTCGCATGGCGCGGTCGGCCCGTCGATCTCCGGCTACGCAGTAACCGGTGGCGTCGGCGCTTTCGAGAGCAACCTGGCGCAGGACCACGGCGACATCGGGACGTGTGTGCCGTGAGCGCCGCGACGCATCGCCGACTTTGGCTGACGACCGGCTGGCTGACGATCGCTTTCGTCGTCCTGACCTTCGTCGGAATCATCCCGCAGAAGGCGGTGACGCTGGGCGACAAGCCGGCCAGCGTCAAACAGGCTTTGGTCACGTCCTCGATGAGCAAGGCGTTCGCCGGCTATTACGTCGAGTTCGTCGCCGGACTCGTGTTCCTCGCCGCCATGCTGCTTCTCGCACGACTGCTCCGCGGCGGCGGTGAGACGACCGAGTGGCTCGGGTCGTGTGTCTCGGCCGCTGCGATCGTCTACGTCGCGGTCAGCCTCGCCACCGGCGGCGCAGCAGGTGCGGCAGCGATCTACGACGGCCACCACGGCGCGTCGCTCGCAACCGTCACGACCGTGAACGACATCCGCAACATCGGCTACGCGATCAGTGGCGGGGTCGCCGGACTTCTCGTGCTTGCAGCGTCCGGTGCCGGTATCGCGACGCGGTTGCTGCCCCGCTGGCTGTGCTATGCCGGCTTTGTTGTCGGCGTCGTGCTCATCGCGGCGGTTCCAGCCGTCAAGGCGGGCGCCCCGCAGACGATGCTCTGGTTCCTCTGGCTGGTCGTGATCGGCGTCGTGTGCCTTCGCCGGGCACGGGTCGCCGAGAGCCAACTGGGCGTGTCCACTTCACCGCTGACTGCCTGATTCGGCGGACGGCGCAAGCAGTATCAGGCGAGGATGAGTGCGATGGACAGCCGCCGCACGACGATGCTGACGGCCGCGGGCATCACCGCGGCCGTCAGCGCTTGCTTGACCGGAGCTGCGGGTTCGCTGTGGGTGGCCGTGACCGACCACGAGTCACGCGCCTCGAGCGTGCTCGTCGCCGGCTTCATGGTGGCGTTCGTCGTCGTGGGCGCGATCGTCGCCGCCGCACGCCCGCGCAACCGGGTTGGCTGGGTGATGCTCGCGGGCGCCGCACTGTCGGCACTTGGCAACGCTGGTGCCAGCCTGGCTCACCATGGCATCGTCAGCGCGCCGGGCAGTGTCAGTGGGGTCTCGGCCTACGCGGTCGCCGGCCAGTGCTGCCGCTCGTTCGGCTGGTATCTGCTGACTCTCGGGGTTCCTTCGGTCTTCCCCGACGGCGTCCTGCACGCGGGGCGGCGGCGCTGGTTGGCGAAGGTCCTCGCGGTCGTCCTGATCGCCTCGGTCGTCGGCCCGCTGACCGACATGCAGGCCGACTTGACCGGTCTGGGCGCCTGGCGCAATCCGATCGCGCCGACCGGCGCACTGCGGTTCATCACCAACGTCGCCTTTCTCGCGCAGGCGCCGCTCGGGGTCGTTGCGCTGGGTGGGGTCGTCGTACAACTCGTGGGCTTGTGGCGACGGGGCGGCGCGTTGCTGCGCCAGCAACTGAGCCTGTTCGTCGCGGCCGCGGCCGTGCCGATCGTGGCGACGCCGCTGGTGCTCGCGATCGGCACGAATCTCGGAGCCTGGGTGTTCGGCGCCACCGCGTTGCCGCTGCCGATAGCAATTGGCTTCGCCGTGCTGGCACGTGGCCTCTACGACCTACGCACTGCCGCCAACCGCACTCTTGTATGGGTCACGCTGTCCGCCGCGGTCGCCGGCATCTACGGCTTGATCATCGCCGGCGTCGGCAACCAGTTGGATGTGCGGCACGAAGCGTGGTTGCCGTGGCTGGCCGCAGCTGTCATCGCCGTGTCGTTTGCGCCGCTGCGCGACACCCTGCAGCGCGGTGTCAACCGCCTCACCTTCGGGCGATGGGACGAGCCGTACGACGTGCTTGCCGCGCTCGGCCAGAGACTGGAGGCAACCGGAGACGTCAGCCGGCTGCTCGACCAAGTGGTCGTCGAGCTGCAAGGACTCGGACTCGCGGAGGTGGCGATCCGCGACATGCAGGGAACGCCGATTGCGGGCGTTGCGCGCGGTGGTGACGGCCACGTCGATGTGCCGCTCCTTGCCTACGGAGAGCAGGTCGGCACACTGACCTACGTGCTGCGAGCGCCACTGCGGGCGCGCGATCGTCAGTTGCTCGACGACCTGGCTGGGCACCTCGCCGGCGTCCTGCACGCATACACGTTGACCCTCGACCTGCAACGCGCGCGCGAGCGGCTCGTGCTCGCACGCGAAGAGGAACGCCGGCGCCTTCGGCGTGACCTGCATGACGGGCTCGGCCCGTCGCTCGCCGGCCACGTCCTCAGGTTGGACCTCGTCGCGTCAAAGCTCGACCCACAATCTCCCGCCGCTCCTGATGCCGCGGCGTTGCGCGATGACCTTCGGGCGACGATGTTGGAAGTGCGTCGCGTGGTCGAAGGGTTACGGCCTCCCGCGCTCGACGAGCTCGGACTCACCGCCGCGATCAGCCAAGTGGCCCAACGACTGACCGCAGGCACACCGACACGCATCGACATGAGGGTTGACCAACTACCGCCGCTCCCGGCAGCACTCGAAGTCGCGGCCTTTCGGATCGTCACCGAGGCAGTCAACAACGTGGTTCGCCACGCCGAAGCGGCCAACTGCGTAGTGCGGATCAGCGCAGAGCCCGGAATGTTGCGACTCGAGGTGGGTGACGACGGGCGTGGACTCGATACAAGCGCGTCGACCGGCCATGGGCTCTCCACGATGCGTGAACGTGCGGAAGAGCTTCGCGGACGCCTATCCGTGACCGCAGACGGCGGCACGCGTGTGGTCGCGGAGCTGCCGTTGCCGCCGGCTCCGCGCACGGCCTTTGCCGACGCCGCATCGCTGGCCATCTCGTGACGCGCGTGCTGATCGTCGATGACCATCCTGTGTTCCGAGACGGGCTCGCGGCACTGCTTGGGTCGCTTCCGGACGTCGAGGTGGTTGCCGTCGCCGCCGACGGGCCGGAAGCACTGGATGCCGTCGCGACAAACGACCTCCACGTCGTGCTCATGGACCTCAACCTGCTCACGACATCCGGAGTCGACATCACGGCGAGAATCGCCGCGCTGCCGGAACCACCGGCTGTCCTCGTCGTGACGATGGTCGACGACGACGACTCGGTCGTTGCCGCACTCCGTGCCGGCGCGCGCGGCTACGTGCTCAAAGGCGCGACCGGGGAAGAAATCGCCGCTGCAGTCCGAACGGTCGCTTCGGGCGGCGCAGTTTTCGGACCAGGTGTCGCCATGCGGGTGCTGGCCGCGACCACCGGCGAGGTGCGCGGCAAAGACGCGCCCACCGATGGCCTCACCGACCGAGAGCGGGAAGTGCTCGCTCTCATCTCGGAAGGTGCGAGCAACGCGCAGATCGCCCGCACACTCGGGCTGTCCCTCAAGACCGTGCAGAACTACGTCTCGCGCATTCTCGACAAACTTCAAGTCGCGGACCGCACACAGGCAGCGTTGCGCACGCGTGACGCGCGGCGCAGCTAGACACCGCATCTCCACGTCGCCTCCATCGCTTCCACGGCGCGAGCGCAACTCGGTCGGGCACTGTCGAGTTCGGACCGAACGCTCAGCACAGGGAGCGGCAATGGACAGGCGGAGCTGCCGGCACGGTGCGCCTGCGATGCAGGTGACGGCAACCCTGACGGCCGCACTGACGGCCGTCGTGCTTGCCGGCTGTGGCGCACGCAACGACTACTCGGCCACCGAACGCAATTTGCCTCATTCGGTCAACGTCGACGCGGGACCTATCGCACTCCGGCATCTCCGGGTGCATCTGGTCGACGGCCGATCACCGCTGGATGGTGCGGCCGTGTTGCGTGGGTCTCTCCTCAACTCCGGCGGCGACGACGCGCTGCTTCGTGTGACGACTCCGGCAGCCGGCAGCGTGCGCGTGAACGTGCTTTCGACGGGCCCGGAGTGGAAGTTGACTGATCTTCGACAGCCGCTCCGCGACGGAACCTCGGTCGTGGTGACCTTCCACTTCGCTGCCCAAGGCAAGGTCGTCGCGACGGTGCCGGTCACGGCAGACGCATGAACTGTGCCGGCCTAAAGACGATCGGCAACATCGACGTCGGCGGATACTTCCTCGCGTTGTTGGCGCTGCCGTCGCAGGTCGTAGGCGAACATGGCGACCGGCAGGGCGAAGAACCCCAGCACTACGCCGATAACGATGGTCCAGGTCTCTGCGTCCATTGCGTCATACATGATGTGGCAATCCCTCTGGCCGG
>DASSEQ010000216.1:0-24008 GCA_035695245.1 Mycobacteriales bacterium
CTGAAGAGATCAACGCCGCGGGCTATGGACCGCAGGGCATCTCAGTCGTACGGTCCGGGGCATGAGGAGGTGGGCCGATGTCTGAGGCCAACAAAGCTCTGGTGCGACAGATGTTCGAGCGCGCGGACAAGGGCGACATGACGCTCATCGACGATCTCGTCACGCGGGACTACGTCGACCACAACCCTCCGCCGTTCGCGAGCCAGACTCCGGGCGCCGACGGCACCCGGGAAACACTGGAGACCGCAACGAAGATCTTCTCCGACTGGTCACACGAGATCCTGCAGCAGTTCAGCGACGGTGACTTCGTCATCACACGCGTCGTCGGTCGCGGGAAGCACACCGGCGACTTTCTCGGCATCCCGCCGACCAACGGCGACGTGCAGATGGAGGGCATTGCGATCCACCGGATCGAAGGCGGTCGCATCGCCGAGCACTGGGGACAGGTCGACGGTGTCGGCATTCTCACGCAGATGGGTGCGATGCCGCCGCCTGGGGGTTGAGAAGGGGAGGCGTCCATGTATGGGACGACGATGATCGGCACCCTTGCCGATGGAGTGTCCGCGGGCGACGTCCAGCGTGAGCTGGAGCGCTGGGAGAAGGAACGCAACGTTCCCGGCTTCCGATCCAGTCATGTGATGGTGACCGACGACGGCAAGACGGTCGTCCAAGTCGCCGTCTTCGACACCAAGGAGTCCTACCTGAAGCTCGCGGACGACCCGGTGCAGGACGAGTGGTGGCAAAAGCACTACGCACCGATGCTCGCCGGCGAGCCGCAGTGGATCGACGGCGAGTGGGTCGGCTGATTCGTTCGCCGTCGGCCAACGCAACGGCAGGTTGGCGCGTCGTAGTGGTGTGATCGTGCGGCTCGGACTCACTTCGGTAGTCGCAGCGCTGTTGGCGTCGTGCACGTCTGCGCAAGTTCCTGACGCGGGCCAGGCACGCACACAGACGTCGACGGCAGCCACGCAGTCGACGGGTGCGCCCACCGCAACGGCAGCGTGCACCAACGGCGCCGTCATCCGCACCTGGTCGCTGCAAAAGCGTGCGGCGACGGTCGTCGTGGTGCCGGTGCTCGACTTCAACGTCGCGGGTGCAGCTGACGAGCTGCGCGAGGGCGCCGGCGGCTTGCTCTTCCTCGGTAATGCGCCTGCGCCGTCAAACTTGGCCGCACGACTGGCATCCGTGCATGCGCTGGTGATGGCGGACGAAGAGGGCGGCGGCATCCAGCGGCTCAGCCCGCTGGTGTCCAACGTGCCGTGGCCGCGCCAGATGGCCGCATCGATGACGCCGACGCAAGTGCAGGCGATGGCAACGCGGATCGGCCGGCAGATGGCTGCCGCCGGCGTCGACGTCGACCTCGCGCCCGTGCTCGACGTCGATGCTCGTCCTGGCCCTTCGGCGACGAACCCTGACGGCTCGCGTTCCTTCAGCGGTAACGCGACAACGGTCGCCGCCTACGGAGCGGCATTTCTCCGTGGTCTGCGCGCGGCCGGCGTCACGCCGGTCGTCAAGCACTTCCCCGGCCTCGGTGGCAGCGTCGGCAACACGGATGTCACGTCGGCAACGACTACCGCGCAGCTCGGCCCGTTCCGATCCGCGATCGCGGCCGGCGCGCCGGCGGTCATGGTGGCGAACGCCGCGGTCAACGGTGTGACGACCTTGCCGGCCACGCTGTCGCATGCCGTGATGACGACCATGTTGCGCGGACAACTTGCGTTTCGTGGCCTCGTGATCACCGACAGCCTGTCGGCAGGCGCGGTGCAGCGCGTTGTCTCGTCACTCCCCGAGGCGGTGGTGCGCTCGCTGATCGCCGGCGCAGACCTCACGTTGTTCGGCTCGACGCTCACTGTTTCGTCGACGCAACGCCTGGCACCGGCGGTCGTAAAGCGCACGTTCACGCAGATCGTGAGCGCGATCGAGACCGCAGTGCGCACCGGACGGTTGTCCGAGTCACGCCTCGACTCTGCTGTCGGCGCGGTCCTGGCGGCAGAGCACGCGAACTTGTGTCAGCGCTGACGTCGGTAGGCGAGCCCGAAGTCCCGCCGCCACTCCACGCCGTCGTCCGATGCTTCCCAGACACCCTCGATGACATGGCCGTCGTCGCTGATGCGACCGGTGTAACGCTGCTGGAAGTGCAAGGGCGTGAAGTCTTCCTTGGTGCGCAACAACGTCCAGGTCTGACCGTCGAAGGTCATGTCATAGACACGTACGACGCCGCGCGAGTCGAAATAGTGCTGGACGAAGGTGCCGTCGTCCTTTGCGGCGACGACGCAAAGCCCATCCGGCACGTTGGGATCCGGAATCTCGGTCCGCTCGATCAAGAGCTGGTTGCCCGACATCCATTCGAAGACGACTCTGCCGCGCAGATGATCGGCACCCGGAATGTCGACGCTCATTTCCCATTCGCCGACCAGCGGCGCCAGTTGTTCGATGCTCACACCGAGATTCTGCTGGGTGGGCTCGACCGCATTCGGCCGGGCCCGATCAGACCGCCTGGGCCTCGTCGCGCTCGAGGGAGACGAGCACCTTGCGAAGCAAGGTGTTGAGCTGGGCGAGCTCCTTGGCCGACAGCGCCGACATGACGTCGATCTCCTTGGCGGCTTGCTCGGTGACGGCGCGATCGATCGTTGTGCGGCCGTCCTCGGTCAGCTCGACGAGCACGCCGCGCCGATCCCGAGGATCGGGCACCCGGCGGACGAGACCGGTTTTCTCGAGCCGGTCCAGCCGATTGGTCATTGCCCCGGACGAGAGCATCAGCGCGCGCGACAGCTCGCCGGCCGACATGCGGTTGTCCGCGGACCTGGTCGCCAGGCGCAGCAGCATGCGGTATTCGCCGTGGTTGAGCCCGTAGTGGGCCAGCGTCTCGTCAAAGGCGCGGCCGACGTGCTTGTTGATCGCGGAAACCCGGCTGACGACGCCCTCCACCTCAGGGTCGATCTCGTCATAGCGCGAGGTGATGTCGGCGGTGCAGACATCTACCGAGTCCGGCTGGGTCACCACCTCAGCGTATCGCTGTCAATCGAATTTCTCCAGATCTAGTTTCTTGACATCGAGAGATCCGTGGTAGAGTATCTCGACGTCGAGAGATTTGGAAGGGAGGGGCCATGTATCACCCACTGCACCTGGACCAGCTGCGCGTTCAGCGTGAGATGGCGATCGCACGCCGGCCCCGGCCGGAGGACGCGCCGAAGTCGGCACGCCGGTCGTGGCGCAACCGCCGCGAATCCCGCTAACCCGGCATCGGCGGCTGCTGCGGCGTCACCGCGCCGTGAAGTGTCATCGCCAGCACGCGGTTGATGAGCTCGTCGGTGTCTCCCCACGGGAAATGCGGCTTGGCGATGAGCAACGCGGCGATGCCGTGCACGCCGGCCCACAATGACAGCGCGATCCGCACCGGGTCATCGGCCGGATCGATCAGCGCCGCGACCTGGGCACGTCGCACCGAGTCGATGACCACCGACAGCCCGGCCACGGCCGTGACTTCCGCCTCTGTAGGCATCTCGAGGTCGCGGTCGGGCCGGCGCATGAACATCAGCCGGTAGTGCTCCGGCCTCGACAACGCGAAGTCGACATAGGCACGCCCCTGGGCCCGCAACGCCTTGAGCGGGTCGGTGCCAGTTGTGCCCGCTGCGTTCATGGCCTCGTGCAGGTCGGTGAAGGCATCGAGGCAGACCGCATCGAGCAGCGCGTCCTTGTCCGCGAAGTGCAGGTAGATCGACGGTGGGGTGACCCCGACGCGCTCGGCGACGGCGCGGATCGAGACTTCGTCCTCGCGGCCGGTCTCGGCCAGGAGTTCGGCCGCCGCCCGCAGGATCGATGCCCGCAGCTGTTCGCCCTGTCCGCGCGGAGCGCGGCGTCGTACGGCGACGGGCTTCACGCGCTCACCGTTGCCGGATCGCTGGCCTCGCGCTGCTCCGGGTAGGCGATCTCGCTCACCCCGATGCGGTTGTGCAGTCGACGCAGCGGCGCCGGTGCCCACCAGTTCCAGTCGCCGGCGAGGCGCATGAACGCCGGCACGAGCACGCCGCGCACGAGGGTCGCATCCACGATCACCGCAAGCGCCATGCCGAGGCCGAGCATCTTGATGAACGTCACGCCGCTGCTGATGAACGTGATCCACACAACTGCGATGAGAGCCGCCGCGGCACTCACCAGCCGACCTGTTCGCTCGAGGCCGACCGCGACGGCAGACGTGTTGTCGCGCGACAAGTCGTAGGTCTCCTTGATGCGCGACAAGAGGAACACCTCGTAGTCCATCGAGAGTCCGAACGCGACGCAGAACATCAGAATCGGCATCGTCGTGTCGATGCTGCCCGTGATGATGGGATGCCCGACCAGCCAGCCCAGATGTCCTTCCTGGAACACCCAGACCATCGCACCGAACGTCGCGGACAAGCTCAGCAGGTTGAGCACGATCGCCTTGAGCGGCACCACGATGCTGCCGGTGAACAGGAACAGCACGACGAACATCGCGGCGGCGATGATGGCCGCCGCGAGCGGCAGCTTGTTCGACAGCGAGTGCTGGGTGTCGACGAGTTGTGCGGCGCGGCCGCCGACGAGCACCGGCGCGGGCGACGGGATCGCGCGAACATCGCGCACCAACTTCTTGCCCGCATCCGACATCGACTCGACCGATGGCGTGATCGCGAGCCAGAACCCCTCGCCGCTCGGTGCGGAGAAGCGAGCGTTTGCCGGCGCAACATTGCGACCGTCGACGAAGGTGCCGGCACTCGACTGCACCGACTCGGCTCCGGGCACGCGGGACAGCTGTGCGGCGTACGACGCGACCTGCGCGCCGCTCGGCGTGCCAGTCGGCGCAACCACCAGGACGGGATCGGACGAGCGGCCGGTGAAGTCGGTGCGGAGCGCCTGCTGCGTCTGCTGCACCTTGTCGCTTCGGGGGAGCACCCGGTCATCGGGCAGTCCGAACTTCGCGGACAGGAAGGGAAGCCCGAGAGCGACCAGCAGCACGAGCACTACTCCGCCCGAGATGATCGGCCGGCGCATCACGCCGGTCGCCGTGCGCCGCCAGAACCCGTGTTCCTGGTCGGCCGGTCGACGCTCGAAGAGCTGCCACTTGTCGATGCGCGGCCCGAGCACGGCGAGCAATGCCGGCAGCACGAGCACAGCGCCGAGCGAAGCAATCGCGACGACGGCGATGCCGGCGTAGCCGAACGACCGCAGGAAGAACAGCGGGAACACGAGCAGCGCGACCAGACTCAGGCCCACCGTCATGGCGGAGAACGCCACAGTGCGGCCGGCAGTGCGCGCGCTGGCCACGATGGCTTCGTCGTGCGGCACGCCACGTGCGAGCTCCTCGCGGTAGCGCGTGACGACGAAGAGCGCGTAGTCGATCGCGAGACCGAGACCGAGACCGGTGGTGAGGTTGAGCGAGTAGACGCTCACGTCGGTGAACATCGTGAGCACTCGCAGGATCAGCAAGGTGCCGACGATGGCGATCGCACCGATCGCGAGCGGCAGCAATGCGGCGACGACACCGCCGAAGACGAGCACGAGCAAGACGAAGGTGACCGGGAACGCAATCATCTCGGCGCGGGACAGGTCGTGCTGGATCCGGTGGCTGACCGCATCGAACACTTGCCCCTGGCCGGCGGTGCGAATGGTCAGCAGGCCACGGTCGCCGGCGAACTGCTTGGTCAGGTCACGCGCACGCTGCATCGTCTTGTCGTCGCTGCCGAGCAGCCGGACGAGGATCAGGGCTTCCTTGCCGTCAGTGCTGCGCAGAACCGGCGGGTGGCCGGCGGTCCAGTAGGAGATGACGGTGCCGACACCTTTCGCTGCGCTGATCTGTTGGGTCAGCGCAGTCGCGGCCTGCGTCGCGTCAGGAGCATCGACGCCGTCCTTGGCGCCCACGAGCATCGTGTAGTTGGGCATCCCGGTGCGGAACTCGTCGGCGAGGACGACGTTGGCCCGGGTCGACGCGGCATTGGGATCGTCGAAGCCGCCACCGGACAGCTTCTTGACGACGCTCGTCCCGAAAACGATCGACAGGGCGACGAACACCAGGGTGCCGACGAGCACCAGCCGTCGGCGACGCACCGCGAAGGCGGCAAGCGAGGCAACCATGCCTCGCAAGTTAGCGGCGTTAAGTTAGCAGCGTCAACCCGATATGACCGCAATGAGGTGTGATCGCGGTCACGATGCGAGGCTTGCGGCCATGGGCGAACACAACGTGTTGGGCGGCGACCTGCAACCTTGCGGCCTCGACCCGGTCACCGGCTTCTATCGCGACGGCTGCTGCGGCACCGGCCCGGAGGACGTCGGCAGCCACACGATTTGTGCCGTCGTCACGAGGGAGTTCCTGGCCCATCAGCAGGCCATGGGCAACGACCTGATCACGCCGAGGCCGGAATGGCAGTTCCCCGGTCTGTCCCCCGGCGACCGCTGGTGCGTCGTCGCCGCGCGCTGGCTGCAGGCTCATCTCGACGGCGTCGCGCCACCGGTCGTCCTGGAGTCGACCAATGCAGCCGCTGCGCAGATCGTGCCGCTCGACGTCCTCAAGGACTACGCGGCGGACGTGCCCACGGACCCGTCCGGGCTCGTCCCCTAGCGGTCAATACGGCAGCGTCAGGTCCGCGGCCAGCGGATTGTGGTCGCTCGGAATCACACCGACGAACTTGCCGGCGGACAGGTCGAGCCCGAGCCGCCAGCTCGCGATACCGACGCCGGGTGGAGCGAAGATGCGGTCGATGCTGCGCCCGGCAGCCGGCGGGGTGCGCAGGTAGAGGTTCGCGCTGTCGTAGCGGGCATTGACCCGGCTCACGGCGGACTTGAACGCATCCGCGATGTGCGCCGCTCGGGTCGCAACACCCGGACCGTCGAAGACGTGCGAGTGACCATCGTTGGAGTTGAAGTCGCCGGCGTAGACAACTGGCACGGCCCCGTGCGATCGCGCGTAGCCGGTCGCGTCTGCGATGAGTGCGCGCGTTTCGGTCTCGCGAGCACTGTCACCAGCGCTTCCGGTCAGCGTCGTCTCGTGTGCTGAGGTCATGAGGAAGGTGACACCGCTGGCGCGGTCGCGAAGGAGTTGGTACGCCGACCACCGCGTGTTGCCGATGTTCCAATGGCCGCCGGCGGCTACGGCGTTGTAGCGCGAAGCGTCGTACAGGATGTAGACACCGGTGCGGAAGTAGCCCGGCTGCGAGGGAAGCACTTCGGTGACCGCAACTCGCCAGTTGCTGCCGAGCCGGGCCGCGACGTCGTCGGCCTGCCGTGGTCCTTTGACCTGCGCGATCCAGCCGGCAGCTTCTTGAAGCGCGATGACCCCCGCTCCCGACTGCCGGAGCAGCGTGACTACTCCAGGCACTCGTTGCGACCAAGCGGCGATGCGGTTGCCGCTCTCATAGGTGCCATCCGCGGAGTTCTCGATGACGTTGTAGCTCACCACGCGCAGTTTCAGCTCGTCGGTGACAGGCGCGGCGTGCACCTTGATGCTCCAGGGTGACGCAGCCGAGCCGGCCATGGCGCGCACCCGCCAGTAGTAGGTGCGACCCTTCGTCACGCCGGTCGGGGTCAGCTGCCGGTCGCGGCCGTCGCGGTCGGCGTAGATGCGCACGTTCTGCGTGAAGCGGCCGTCCGTCGCCTGCTGGACCTGGAAGCCGGTCGACCCGCCGGCGGCTGTCCATGTCAGGTAGGTGCCGGCGCCGCTGTTGGCGACACGCAAGCCGCTCGGCGTCGCCGGCGTGGCCGCGTGGGCTGCCGGGGACAAGCCGACGACCGCCATCGTGGCCGCGGCGAGTGCCATACCTGCACGAATCACCAACTAGTCGTCGGCACGAGCACTCGTCGGCTAGACCGCCGATTCGGCTAGGTCGCCCTCACCGCGAGGCACGCGCGGCGTCATCCCGAGAGCGGCGAACGCGCTGACCACGGACACTCCCGCCATCGCCCACCAGGCGTGCTGGAACGCGTGGTGCAGCGCGGCATAGCCGGACGGACTGCCGACGATCGCGACGAAGATGCTGACGCCGAGGACCAGACCGAGCTGTCGCGACATCGACACGACCGCAGAGCCGGTAGCCGATCGCGCCGGCGGCAGATCGGCCGTCGCCGCGCTCATGATGGTCGGGAACGCGAACCCCACGCCGGCGCCGCCGATGAGCCAGCCGGGCAGGATCTCAGCGGCGTACGACGGTGACGCACCGACCAGCAACGAGCCGATCAGCGTCCCCGCGCCGAACAAGAGACAACCGATCGCCGCCAGCACGCCGGAGGGCGCGCGTCGCGCCAACCGTTGGGCGACAGCGGTGAAGACCGGCACCATCAGCGGGCCGGGAGCGATCGCGAGGCCGGTGCGGATCGCGCTGTAGTGCCAAACGTCTTGCAGCCAGAGCACCATCGCCAGGAGCCCGGCGCCGAACGCCAGGTTGAAGAGCACGGCAGTGACGTTGGACCAGGCAAAGGCACGCACTCTCAGCAACGCGAGCTCGACCACGGGCAGATCGTGTCGGCCCGACCGCAGCCAGAAGGTGACAAGACCGATGCCGGCAACGACCCACGACGTCAAGACGCCTGCCGACCACCAACCCCACGCGGGCCCCTTCACCAGCGCGAGTGCGAGTGCACCGACGCCGACGACGATGAAGAGCGCTCCCAACAGATCCGGGATGCGCTCCACAGCGAGATCGCGCGAGTCCGGGACATAGCGGCGAGCGGCAACAAGTCCGACGAGGCCCACCGGGATGTTCACGAGGAACACCCACCGCCAGCTCGCCTGCACCAACAGTCCGCCGACAACAGGACCGAAGGCAGCGGCGAGCGCACCGATCGCGGCCCAGATGCGCACGGCGCGGACCTTGCCGGCATTCGGTGTCGCCGCGAGCAGCAAGCCGAGACTCGTCGGGGTCAGTGCGGCTGCACCGACGGCTTGCAAACCGCGAAACGCAACCAACGACCACAGGTCCTGGCTGAACGCACACGCAGCGCTCGCGGCGGTGAACAGTGCAAGACCCGCCAGGAAGCCGGCGAGTCTGCCGTAACGGTCTGCCAGTCGGCCGAGCGGCACGAGCAGAGCGGCGTAGACAACGGCGTAGCCGTTGAGAATCCACGACATGTTGCCCAGCGACTGGCCATGGAAGTCCGCGGCGATGTGCGGGAAGGCGACGTTGACGATGAAGAGGTCGAGCGAGGCCATGAACGCCGCGGTCGAGACAACAGCAAGGACGACGCCGGGAGTAGTGCCGCGCCGGTGCGCGGTGACGACGACGTCGGGAGTCGCGATCGCGGTCATGGCCGAACGACCAGAAGGGTAGAGGTAGCCGTGGCCAGCAGCGCGCCGGTGGTCTCTTGCACCAACCGCGCTTCAGCGACAGCTGTGCGTCTTCCGAAATGCACGACGGTGCCGGTGGCAAGGACAGTGCCGGTCTGCATGGTGACCGACCTGAGGTAGCGCACCTGCAGGTCCAGCGTCGAATACCCGACCCCGCGCGGCAGCCGCGTCTGCACCGCACAGCCCATCGCCGTGTCGAGCAGTGTCGCCGCGATGCCGCCGTGCACCACGCCGATCGGGTTGTAGTGCTGCTCCCGGACAGTGAGCTCGACGGTCACCGTCCCGAGGTCGATCGAGCGAATGTCGAAGCCGACCAGGTCGGCGATCGGCGGCGCGGGCAACGCGCCGGCCTTGATCGCCTCGAGAAACTCGCGACCGTCCTGGAGCGGCGCCAGCCGGGCCAGCTTGTACGCCGCCGGCTCGACGACGCGGGCCGGGTCGGGGGCCGATGGGGTTTGGCGGCGGCTCGCTGGTGGCGCGGTGGGGATCATCGTCATGGCGGTCTCGCTCCGGCTCATGTCGAGTTGGTTTTTCCAACCCAGCAGGTAGTCGGACCTTACGCCAGTGGGTTTGATTTGCCAACCCTTTGTGCGATACTCGTCTCGTGACCCCTGTCACCCGGCCCGCCCCCCGCGAGTGCTCCGTCGCCGCGGCCCTCGATGTCATCGGCGAGAAGTGGTCACTCCTCGTCGTACGCGAGCTCTTCCTGGGCTCGCGCAGGTTCAACGACATCGCCGCCAACACCGGCGCGCCGCGCGACATCCTGACAACCCGGTTGCGCCGGCTCGAGGACCTCGGCGTCATCGAGCGTCGGCTCTACTCCGAGCGCCCGGAACGCTTCATCTACGTGCTGACGGACAAGGGCAAGGATTTGCGCCCGGTGATGATGGCCCTGAAGCATTGGGGCGACGCGCATGTGATGGGGCGGGTCATGCCGCCGGCCTATGTGCACACCTGCGGAGCGGAGTTCACCCCTGCCATGCACTGTGCCGAGTGCGGCGAGAAGGTCGACGGCGCCTCACTCGTCCGCTCCGACCTCCGCTAGTCCCATCGGCTCGCGCTCCGGTTGGAGCACCGACCAACGTCGCTCCAGCCAGCTGTGCCAGCGAGCGGGGTCGGTGTGCGGGCGAGCAAGCAGATAACCCTGCGCCGCGTCCACGCCGAGCGTTGTCAACGTTTCCAGCTCTGCCCGCGTCTCCACGCCTTCGGCAGTCACTGATGCTTGCAGCTCGAGCGCGACAAGAACCATCGCGGTGATGAGCGCACGCCGCGCTGGATCCGTGTCGATCCGCGTGATCAGCGATCGGTCCAGCTTGATGGTGTCCGGCCGAAGGCGGAGCACGTGATGAAACGAGGCGTAACCGGCGCCGGCGTCGTCGACCGCAAGAGATGCGCCTCGCTCGCGCAACGGCAACAGTGCTTGGTGGATGTCGTCATAGCGCTCGATCGCGACGTGTTCGGTGATCTCCAAGCAGATGCGGTCCAGTGGCGTTGCCGCCGTGAGCAGATCGGCGAAACGCTGGTCGAGGATCAACTCCGGCGAAGCGTTGAGCGACAACCGACACCACGGTGGCAGCCGGTCCAGGGTTTTCAGTGCGGCGGCCGTCATCGCGAGCTCGAGATCGATGCCGCGCCCGATACGCCGGGCCTCGTTGAACCAACGATCGGGCGTGCGGTTGTCAGGGAAGCGGGCGAGCGACTCGACTGCCACCAGTCGGCCGCTGCTCAAACTCACGACTGGTTGCAACGCGATCCGGCCGCTGTTGTCGGCGAGCACCCTGTCGATGCGCGAGGCCGAGGCGGCTAGCTCGAGATCGGCGGACTGCGCTGCGCTGATCCGTCGACGACTACCGCGGAATCCGATCAGCCGCCCCTTGCCGTCACGGACAGGGGTAGCGCTTCCTTCCAGGCGCACCAGCCGGCCATCGGCATGCTGCCAACACATCTCGATGTCGTCCCAGCCGTGGTCACCGGCGATCGCGTCGGCGACCGTCGACCTGACCAGCTGGATGTCCTCGGGGGCGACGACGTCGAGCATGCTTCTGCCGACCAGATCCTCGGCGCGATAACCGAGCAACTCCCGCACCCGGTCGTTGCAGTAGGTCCAGACCAGGTCAGGTGTGGCTTGCCATATCCATTCGCGCGATGCCGAGTAGGCATCGATGACGTCGTGGCGCCGGGCCAGCTCGACATCGAGGGAGTGCACGTAGCGGACGGTGTTGACCAGCGCTGCCACGAGCACCGCCAACCACGCGAGCGCCAGCCAGGCAAGCCCCTCCAGCCACGGACCGCTGCGGAACGGAAAGTCCAGTGCAACCGCCAGCCGAATGACGACCGCGCACGCAACATCGACGAGCACCGCGACCGCCAACAAGCGCACGCGGCGATCGACGTGTGCCGATCTCATACCGCCGAACCTGGCCGCAGACCGCTCGGAACACACCTGGTCATTTGGACAGGTGGCCGCCTGACCCACGCGGGAACCATGGCTTTCGGCAACGACGATTATTTGCGCAAATCACCCGTTTATGAGTTCACTACAACCACATAGATCACATGAGTAGCTCGCGGAGGCGTCGACGATGTCGCACGGAACGGCGTGGATGAGGCCCGCGGCCGACGTCGTGACGCCCGTGCCGGTGACCAACGCGACCGCGGTCGTCGACCTGCGCGACATCGATCTGCGGCAGAGTTCGGCCGCAACGGCCGAGATCTCCGACGCGTTGGCCATAAGCCTCGGCGATGGTGACCTGGACGGCGCCGAGCGCCTGTTGGGGTTCCTCGGCCAGCTTCAAGCGGACCGACGGTTGCTGCTCTCCGACATCGTCGAGCCGATCCTGGTCGACGGCATGGCCGGCGCCGGCGCGACATCAGTGTTCTTCAACACCGCGCGCCAGCTGCTTCGCCGAAGCGAACGACAGCACACGACTGGCGACCATGACGTCGTGCTCTGGGCACCCGCGTCTGACTCGACCGCGTTGCGCATGCACATCGTCGCGTTGCTTCTCAACGAAGACAGAGCGTCTGCGGTGGTGCTCGACGATCCGTACGCCGGCTCGTTGGTCGATGCCATCACCACTTCCGCGGCCAAGGTCATCTGCGTGCCCGCGCAACGCGCGGCACAGTCACCCGATCTGCTCAGCGCCTTGCGTGCTCAGCATGTGCGCATCGTGCTCGCCGCCGACAGCGCCGCCGATCTCAGCGCCCCTCCGGCCGGAGCGATGGCGTGCGCCGCGACCGCGGGCCAGCTCACCGAGCTGCTCAAGGTCTTGCGCGGCCCTCTCACCGTCGCCGAGGCGACGGCATTGAGGTTGGCCGCCGACGGCTGCACCAATGTGCGCATCGCGCACGAGCTCGGCATCTCCGTGTCAGGTGTGAAGGCTCGTTTGGAGAGCAGCTTCGTCAAGTTGCGAGCGGCTGACCGGACGCATGCGGTCGCACTCGCCCTGCGAAACGGCTGGATCAGCTAACCCGCAGACAGGGCCAAATGGCCAGGTATTGCAACGGTTTCAGCGACTCGAGGTCCTGGACAGGGACCAGATGTGCTCGCGCTTTCCCCCGCGACCCGCATCTTGCTATGCCTGGCTGTTACCTGCGCAGCCTCGGTCGTGGCGCCCCTGACCCCGGCGACCGCGAGCGGGACTGAGAGTCAGTTCTTCTCCATGCTCAACAGTGCACGTGCGGACCACGGGCTGCGGCCCTATGTCATCGAGGGCGACCTGACCAGCGTCGCTCGGTCGCACTCGCACGAGATGGCAGCGCGGCAAACGCTCTACCACAACCCCAATCTCACGACCGACGTGAGCAACTGGGAGGCGGTAGGCGAGAACGTCGGCAAGGGCCCGACTGTCAGCGACATACAGCAAGCGTTCATGAACAGCGCACCGCATCGGGACAACATCCTCGACCATGACTTCACTCAGGTCGGGATCGGCGTGACGACAGACTCCGATGGCACCATCTGGGTGACTGAGGACTTTCGCCAGCCGATGACTGCACCGGTCAGTCACGCCATGCTTCACGCACCCAAGGCGCATGTCGTGACGGCCGCGCGACCACACCCGCGCGCGAGTCGCAACTCGTGGCGACATCGGCTCGTGGAGATACGCCGGGCGTCGTGGGCGCACCAGACGCCGGAAGCTGTGCTCGGTGCGTTCCGCTACGTGCAGGTGATGCGCGCTCTCGACCTGCCCGCCGATCGGTCGCCTTAGGCGCGCAGCTTCGCGACGTAGTCGCGGAACATCGGCTCGCCCTGGTTGAACCAGAAGTCGCGCACCGGGGGCGGCATGTTCGCGTCCATCCCGGCGCGCTGCTCTTCCGTCATCTGCTCACGGATGAGCCCGATGACCACCCACATGAGATGTGGACCCCGCTGCCCACCGGTTTGCATTCCGTGCGCCGGCAGCTGGTGCCACTCCTCGACAGTGATGTGTTCCTCGGCGAGCGGCAGGATGGTCTGCTCCTCGTCGTCGAGGTGGGTCGCGAGGTGCGCGCCCAAAGTCGCGAGTGCCCCGGCGAGCACGCTGGCCCGGTCGAGCGTGGGCTCGGCCTTCCAAGCGGACAGCAGCTCGTCGGACTGGGTGAGATAGCCGAGCACGTCATGGTGCTGATCGGCGGAATGCTGCACCAAGGCCGCTTCTGCAGGGCAGCGCTCGAGCAGGCGCGGCCACAGCAGCTCCTCTTCTCCCTCGTGGTGCACGTGCAGGAACAGCAGGACGGCTTCGTAGTAGGTGGCGATGCGCTGGATTTGCTCGGTGTCGTCGACGGCAACCGAGCCGAGCAGCTGCGGAGCGACGGCGAACGCTTCACGGAAAACGCAGTGCACCCGCTTCATGTCACTGGTGTCAGGGCGGGTCAAGGATGCAGCGTCGGACATACCGACAGATCTACCGTCCAATAGCGTGGTTGCGCAGCGAAAAGGCGATTCACCCGGTTATGTCGGATCAGCGGGGAAGGGATCGATTCGTTCCTGTCCGTCGAGCCGGATGACGAAGGCACGACACGTCTCCGCCACACCACGCGCCATCTTCGCGCTGACGGCTGCATCCGGACATAGCACGTCGTCCTCATCGGCGATGTCGTCGTAGGTGTTCGCGATCAGCTCCATCGTGATCGCCAGCGCAACCGCCACCCGATGCAGTCGTGCATGCAGCAACTGCGCCTCGTCCTCGAGGTGACGGAGGTCCCCGGTCATGAGCCGAGCCCGGGCCGGCATGACGTCACTCTCCGTCCGAGTAGTCCGACTTGGCTAGGCGCCACTCGGGTGAATGACTAGCCCAACCGACGTATCGGGCGTCCCCCATGATGTGCCGATCCTCTGCGAATGGGGCACTCAGCACCCGGTGGTCGCCCGCCGGGTAGAGATGGGCTGGCCAGGCGCATCGGCCACGCCATAGCTGACTGGGTGCTGTTCCGATTCGCCGGCCGAGCCGGCGTCTGGCTTGCGGTCGTCCTCGCGATCGCCGTCGTCGCCGCCCCGGTCCGGTTCGGACCGATCAGCCTGAGCAGCCTGGCCCTCTTGGTGGCGCTCATCGTGGTGCTGCCGCGTGCCGCCGTACGCCGGTTGACCTCCAGTGAGGCCGCCCTCGGGCAGATGCACGAAGAGTCGCAGCGACGCACCGAGGCCGAGCAACACGAGCGGCGGGAGCTGTCCGCGTGGGTCGCGGACCAGGTTGCCAAAGACCGCTTGACCGGTCTTCTCAACCGCACCACGTTCCTCGACCAGCTCGGCGTCATCCTGTCCCGGGACCGCGGCTCGTCCCGCGCCGTCGTCGTGCTCGACTTGGCGAAGTTCTCCTCCTTCAACGAGGCACACGGCACGGCTGCCGCGGACGAGCTCCTGGTCACGGCGGCCGCCCGGCTGACGAGCGTGCTGCGTCCGGAGGACGTCGTCGCCCGCATCGACGGCGACGTCTTCGGCGCTCTCCTGACGGTGCCGCGCGAGCTCGTTCAACAAGTCGTCGACCGGGTGCAGCGAGCGATCGGGTCGCCCTACAGCGTCGGCGGCGCGCAGTACACGATGCGTGCGGTGTGCGGCGTGGTGACGATCGACGACAACGAGTCCGTTCCGGCAACCGACGTCCTGCGGCGGGCTGAGATCGCGCTTCAGAACGCCAAGGCAACAGCGCGTCCGATGGTCGTCTTCGAGCCGCGCCTGGAGGACGAGACTCGCGATCGGCTGCGGTTCTATCAAGACTTGAGCATCGCGCTGAACAACGACGACTTCACCCTCGCCTACCAACCCGTCGTCCACTCCTCCACCGGTCAAGTCAGTGGAGTCGAAGCCTTGATGCGGTGGACGCATTCGACTCGGGGCTCGGTCTCGCCGGCCGAGTTCATCCCGATGGCCGAGGCATCGGGACAGATCATCGACATGGGCCTGTGGGCGCTTCGCACCGCCTGCCGGCAACAGCGGCAGTGGCGGACGAAGCACGATCTGGACGTCATGATGGCCGTGAACCTGTCCGCACGGCAGATCAGCGAACCGGACGTCGTCGATCGCATCGCCGACGTCATCACCCGGGAGACCGCCGACCCGCGCAAGGTGAAGCTCGAGATCACCGAGAGCCTGGTCGTCGAGGACAACCCGGCTGCCATGGAGGTCCTGCACCATCTGCGCGGCCTTGGTGTGCGCTTGTCGATCGACGACTTCGGCACCGGCTACGCATCGCTCAGCCGGTTGAGCAAGCTCCCGATCGACGAGCTGAAGATCGACCGCTATTTCGTCGCCGGCATCGGCAGCGAGGGTCCGCGGGAGACGATCCTGGCCGCATCGATCGGCATGGCCCACGGCCTCGGGCTGGAAGTCGTCGCCGAGGGCGTCGAGACACCGGAACAGCTGGCCTACCTGCAAGCGCACGGCTGCGACTACATCCAGGGCTTCCTCTACTCGCCGCCGGTGCCCGCCGACGGGATCCCGCGGTTTGCCCGCCAGCGGGTGATGATCGAGTTCCCGGTGCAACGCGACGAAGACACCGACGCCGGCCCCATGATCCCGGCAGTGCTGCCGTCCCTCGAGCGGCCGCTTCCCCGACGGCTGTTCGTGCGCTAGCCGGACCCGGCACGCACTGGACGGCTTTCGCCGTTGTGAGCACTCCGTGACCTGGACTTCACGGTCGCGTGACGGCCACGTCTTGCACGGTTGGTGAGGTCGGGCATCTCACCGATCCGTGGAGGACAACTGATGCCCGCAACCCTCGACAAGACGCTGGACGACCAGGAGGAAGGCGCGGCTGCGAAAGCGCGGTTGCTGGCCTCGAGTCCGCCGCGTTACTTCGTGCTCTCGATGCTTGGCGGCGCCTACGTCGGCATCGCCGTCGCCCTGCTCCTCGCTACAGCGGCTGCGTTCATGAACAGCAAGAATCCAGGCGCCAACCTCGTCAAAGGATCCGTCTTCGGTGTTGCGTTGACGCTCGTCGTCTTTGCCGGAGCGGAGCTCTTCACCGGTGTCGTGCCCACGATGCTGCAAGGTCTTTTCGCGCGTCGGGTCCGGGCCCGCGACGTCGTCGCGGTCTGGGCGGCTTCGTGGCTGGGAAACCTTGTCGGAGCCCTCGGTTTCGCTGCCATGGTCAACGCGAGCGGCGTCTTCGGCGCCGCCCCGTCGTCAACCGCCTTGTCGGCGATGATCCACGCGAAGGTTGCTCTTGACCCGGGTCAGCTGTTCTGGCGTGCGGTGTTGTGCAACTTCCTGGTCTGTCTCGGACTCTGGATGGCGGCGCGGGCGACCAGTGACGGCGCGAAGCTCGTCGTCCTGTGGTGGTCGCTGTTGGCCTTCGTCGCCACCGGCTTCGAGCACAGCGTCGCCAACATGACGATCTTCGGCATCGGCATCTTCGCGCACGTCCCTGATGCGACAGTCGGGAACTTCGGGGCCAACCTGTGGTGGGTGACCCTGGGCAACATCGTCGGCGGCGGTGTTTTAGTCGGGCTCGCCTACGCCTACACCAGTCGCCAGCCGGTAGCCGCGTTTGACGACGGTCTCAATGACCTGCGCATCGCCGAAAGCGCTGCGTAACCGCGCGACTGTCATCTCGACCGCGTGCTCGTCACCGTCTCCCGGCAACACGGTGACGAGCTCGCGGCGGGAGAACACGCGGCCCGGTTCGGTGGCCAACGCCTTCAGCACGGCGAGCGGCCCGGGTGCGAGCGGCACCAGTTGGCCGGCATAGGTCGCGGCGTGACCGCGGACCTGCAGAATGCGTCCGCCGACCTCGACGGTGAGGGCACGCCGGGCCGGCAGTTCGTCGACGGCCGCTCTGACGAGAGCGCCGAGCCGGGACCGATCCGGCACGACCGACGCGACCCCCAGCTCGGCCAGCGGAGCCGCGCAGACGGGTCCGACACAGATCGGCACCACATCGGTTCGCAGCGCATGCACGAACGCCTGCTCGACGCCGAGCGTCGCGGCCAGTCGCAACATGCTGAGCACCGCGGGCGCACTCGTGTAGGTGATCGCCTCCAACTGCCGTCCGATCGCCATCTCCACGAGACGGCTGAGCGCGCCGTCGTCATCGGCAACGACCCATCGGTAGACCGCGACCTCGATCACGATCGCGCCGGCGTCACGCAGCGCATCGCAGAACTCGGGTTGTGGCTCACCATGCAGCTGCACGGCGACCCGGCAGCCGCTGAGCCGGCCTTCGAGCAGATGGTCGAGCACCTCCGCCGAGCTCTCCGACTCAGGCGACCAGTCGTCCTCGAGCCCGGCGGCCCGCACGGCGCCGCGCGCCTTTGGACCGCGCGTGACGATGCGCGCCGTCGACAGATGGTGGGCCAGCTTGTCGGCGAGCCCCCACTGGTCCGCCGCTTCGAGCCAGCCGCGAAAGCCGATGCCGGTGGTTGCGACGACGATGTCGAGCGGAGCGGAAAGGCAGTCACGGGTCGCGGCGAGCAGTTCGCCGTCGTCCGGCAGCGCAACGATGTGGATTGCAGGCGTTGCCACCACCTGGGCGCCGCGGCGTTCGAGCAGTCGGGTCAGCTCTTCCCGACGGCGGTCAGCGGTGACCGCGATGGTGAAACCAGCGAGCGGCAGAACACCATCGTCAGCCATCGACGGAGACCGTGCCAACCTCAACCAGTCCGTCCCGCAGGCGCACCGGGTGAACGGGCACAGTGACCGCCGGATCGTCCAGGCAGACGCCGGTGGTCAGGTCGAATGCCTGCTTGAACATCGGGCTCTGCAGCACAGGCACAGTCTCCCCCTCGATCACCCGGCTGCCGACGATCCCGCGGCTGAGCACCATGGCGCCGCTGAACGGGTCACGCTGGCTCATCGCGTAGAGCTCGTCGTCAAACGTGCGCACGACCGCCACCGCACCATCGGCTACGAGCGCGCACACGCCGCGCTCCCGCTGGATGTCGTCGAGGCGGCAGACCGGCGTCCACTCCGTCACTGCACGCCGACCGGGGCGTTGGCGGCAGTGACATCAGGGGCGTTGACGAAAGCCGCGAAACGACGGAGCTTCAGCGGGTCGTCGAGCACATCCGCCCACTCGTCGGAGTAGGTCGCGATGTGGCAGGCCATGTCCGCTTCGAGCTCGGCCGCGATGCCGAGACGGTCATCGATGACGACGGACTTCAGGTAGTCGAGGCCGCCGTCGAGCGACTCCAACCAGGGCGCGGTGCGCTGCAGCCGGTCGGCAGTGCGGATGTAGAACATGAGGAATCGGTCGCAGTAGCGCACCAGCGTGTCTGTGTCGAGGTCGGTCGCCAGCAGCTGGGCGTGCCGCGGCTTGAACCCGCCGTTGCCGCCGACGTAGAGGTTCCAGCCCTTCTCGGTCGCAACGATGCCGAAGTCTTTTCCTTGTGCCTCCGCGCACTCCCGCGCACATCCGGACACTGCGCTCTTGAGCTTGTGTGGCGCACGCAGGCCGCGGTAGCGCAGTTCGAGCGCCACTGCGAGCCCGACGGAGTCCTGCACGCCGAACCGGCACCAGGTGTCACCGACGCAGGACTTGACCGTGCGAAGGGCCTTGCCGTAGGCATGGCCGCTCTCCAAGCCCGCATCGACGAGTCGCCGCCAGATGCTCGGCAGCTCATCGAGCTGCGCGCCGAAGAGGTCGATGCGTTGCGCACCGGTGATCTTCATATAGAGCCCGAAGTCGTCGGCAACGCCGGCAATGGCCCGCAGCTTCTCCGGCGTCACCTCGCCGCCGGGCAGTCGGGGAACGACCGAGTAGGTTCCGTCGCGTTGCATGTTCGCGAGGAAGTGGTCGTTGGTGTCCTGCAGTGCAGCGTTCTCGCCCTCGAGTGCGTGCGCCGGCGCCGTCGTCGCGAGGATCGAGGCGATCGCCGGCTTGCAGATGTCGCAGCCGCGTCCGGTGCCGATCGACTCGACGACTTCGGTGTAGGTCGACCACCCGCGGAGCCGGATGAGCGAGTAGATCTCCTGCCGGCTCACCGGGATGTGCTCGCACATGGCCGAGCTGACCTCCCGGCCGCTCGCTGCCAGCTCGACATCGAGCACCTTCTTCAACAACGGCACGCACGACCCGCACGTCGTTCCCGCGTTGGTGCAGGTCTTGAGCCCGGCCACACTGTCGGCCTCGCCGTCGCGGACCGCGGCGCGGACCGCACCGACGGAGACGTTGTTGCACGTGCACAGTCCGGCCACATCCGGGAGCACGACGTCCGCCGCGGCACCGCGGCCGGCGGGCAGGACGAGATCCTCCGGTGGCCCTGACAGCGTGCCGCCGCTGGTGGCCAGCGCGCGGATGACGCCGTACTGCCCGATGTCGCCGACGAGCACGGCGCCGAGCACCTGCCGCCCATCGCCGGAGGTGACCAGCTTTGCGTAGCGCCCGGCGACGGGATCGGCATAGACCAACTCGAGTGAGTCGGGGGTGCTTGCATGCGCGTCGCCGACACTCGCGACATCGACGCCGAGCAGCTTCAACGTTGTCGAGGTGTCGGCGCCGTCGAATGTCACCTCGTCGCCGGCGAGACGCGCGGCGACGACTTCGGCCATCTCGTAGCCGGGAGCGACCAGGCCGTAGCAACGGCCGCCCGCGCATGCGACGTCGCCGATCGCGTAGATGTCGCGGTCGCTCGTCCGGCAGCCGTTGTCGGTGACGATGCCGCCGCGCTCACCGATCTCCAGTCCTGCTGGGCGCGCCAATGCATCCGCCGGACGCACACCAGCACTGACGACGACAGTGCCGGCGTCCAGCGTCGTGCCATCTGCAAGTCGTACGACGTCGACCGCACCGTCGTCGCCTGGTGCGATGCTCTCGATCGAGGTGCCGAGATGCAGTGTCAGGCCCAGGGCCTGGATCTGCCGGCGCAGGACAGCGCCGCCGCCGACGTCCAGCTGCGCCGGCAGCAGATGCGGCGCGACCTCGACGACATGG
The DNA here is from genome assembly GCA_035695245.1 of Mycobacteriales bacterium. Classification (GTDB taxonomy): domain Bacteria; phylum Actinomycetota; class Actinomycetes; order JAFAQI01; family JAFAQI01; genus DASSEQ01. The sequence continues at coordinate 20,641 of DASSEQ010000216.1, forward strand.
GTGTCAAGGCCGAGCAGCCGCAGCGCGTTCGCCGCCTCCAGTCCGAGCAACCCCCCGCCGACGACGACGCCGGGACGATCGGGACGAGCGCGCGCCCAGTGCGCGATCGACTCGAGGTCGTCGAGCGTGCGGTAGGTGTGAGTGCCGAGCAGGTCGATTCCGGAGACCGGCGGGAGCCACGGGTCCGCACCGGTGGCCAGCACACAGACGTCATAAGAGACGACCCGGCCGGATCGGGTGCGCACGACCTTCGCCGCGGGATCGAGGACCACCACCGGATCGCCGAGCGCGATCCGCACCCGCCGGCTCCGGTAGGTCGCGGCATCCAGGGTGAGCTCGTCGGCCGACGCGCCGGCAAACGCCGACGACAGCTGAACACGGTCATAAGCCGGCCGCGTCTCGCCACCGATCACCACGACGTCGTTGCGCTGCGTGATGCCCCGTGCCGCCAGCGCTTGCAGAAGCCGGTGCGCGACCATGCCGTAACCGATCACCAGAATGCGATCGCCGCGCGGCAAGGCTTCACCCACGCGGTGACGATGCTGCGCCGGTGTTGCGTTTGTGGGAACTACGGATCAGATCGGTGTAACAAGCCGTTCACGTCGCCGCTCAATCCGTTGTGACCAACCGGTCCAGGTTGGCCATCGACTTCTCCAGCATCTCGACCGGCACGATGGGGAAGCGGTCGCGGATGCTGCTCTGGCGCACACCGGTCCAGTCGACGTAGAGCGTGACCTTCGTGGTCTTCGGCCCTTGCGGCTCCAAGCGGTAGCCGTAGACGTGGCCGAACGGAGGCTGGTCGACCCCGCCGACGTTCCACTCGAACGTCTCGTTCTCGACGTACGCCGTCACGGTGTTCTTCACTTGGTACTTGCCGAGCGGGATGTCGCCCAGCGGCTCGCGGTCCATGTTCATGATGAACGTGTCGCCGACCGCCGACACTCGTTTGGCGTCCTGGGCCGCGACGAGCATGCCGGAGCCGTCGATGTCGACGTGACCTTGCGGGTCGGTGATCACGGCGAACACGGCTTGCGCCGGCGCCTCGATCAAACGGCTCAATTCGAGCCGTGACTCTGTCTGGCGGACATCGGTCGCCGCGTCACTCATTGCCGGATCGTGGCACACCGCGCGAACCTGATCGGCGGCACCATCAGCTCGAGCCGCACGAGCAGAGCATCGGGCGTGAACTCGGCCGGCAACCGGACCTCGGCGCCGTTGAGCGTGGTCTCCGCCTCGAACACCTCGCCGTGATGGTGATGCATGACCCCGGAGAGGCCGCGATAGCTCCAGGCCAGCGACCGGTCGACGACGATGTCGCCGTAGCCGGGATGCTGGTAGCGACCGGCATAGTCGGCGAACGGTCGCGACGCCGGCGTCCTGCTTTCCGGGATGCGAAGTGCACGGGCGTTGTCGGCGGCCGCGAACCTGGCCGTCAGCCGGTCGCGGAAGTAGCTGCCGTGGTCGGGGCTCGGGACGCCGTCAATTGCGTCGAGCAGGTAGTAAGGCAACGAGTCGCGGAACGACGTCGCGTGCAGGTTGGAAAGGACGGCGATGCCGATGCCGTCGTCGCGGGTCAGGATCTGGCTGCTGAAGCCGTCGATGTTGCCGCCGTGGTGCGCGATGCGGTGGCCGCGGTAGGTCTCCAGCATCTGTCCGAGGCCATAACCGACTGTCGTGATGGGACTCTTGTCGTCGGTGGGCATGTCGATCGAGGCGGTGCGCATCTGGCCGAGGACATCGCCGCTGAGCAACGGTGGCCGGCCCTCCACGCTGTGCCCCGTCAGCGTCAGCAGCCACGGCACCAGGTCGCTGACAGTGGAGTTGATCGCTCCGGCCGGCCCGGCCAGGTCGAGTCGGGCGAAGGGGATCTCATGTGGCTCGTCATCAGTCGCCGCGCGAAGGTACGGCGTCGCGTGGTCGGCGTCCTGCTGCGTTTCATCGACGGAGAAGTTGGTGCGCGTCATCGCCAGCGGACGCAGGATGCGCGACGCAACGGCATCTTCGTACGACGTGCCGCACAGTTGCCCGGCGATCTCACCCGCGACGATGTAGAGCAGGTTGTTGTACTGGTACGCCGCGCGAAACTCCTTGTTGGCCGGCAGGTGCGCAAGTGCGGTGATGAGATCGCCGCGGCTGAGCCAGCCGTCGCCGGCCTGCCAGAGGATGTCGTGCCTCGGCAGTCCGGTGCGGTGGGAAAGACAGTCGCGCATCGTCACCCGCTCGCTGGCGACCGGGTCACTCAGCGCGAAGTGCGGCAGGTAAGTGCGGATCGGCGCGCCAAGGTCGATGATGCCCGCGTCGGTGAGGGTGGCGAGCAGCGCGGCCGTGAACGTCTTGGTCGACGAACCGATCGGAAACAGCGTCTGCGGAGTGACCGGCAGGTCGTTCGCGACATCGCGCTTGCCAACGCCTTCCATGAAGACGACGTCACCGTCGCGCACGACCACGACGGCGCAGCCGGGCACGCCGGAACGTTGCCGCTCGGCTTCGATGATGTCGCGCAGCATCGATTTCACTCGTATTTCCAGCCGCCGTCGCACAGCACGGTGACGACCGTGGCCGGGCCGTTGTCCCGCAGCCAGCTGATGGCGGCGTGCACGTTGGCGCCCGCGGTGAAGCCGACGTGCAAGCCGCAACGCCGTGCCAGCCACTTCCGGCATTGCGATGCCTCGTCGTCGTTGACCTGCAGAAAGCCGTCGACCAGCTTTGGATCCCAGTGCGGCGGCACGCTGCCGTAGCCCGCTCCTTGCAGCAGGTGCTGCGCCTGCGTGACGGCGTGACCGGCGAGCACCGCCGCGCCTGCCGGCTCGACGGCGATTGCGGCCACGCTGGGCTTTCGGGCCTTGAGGCCGCGTGCCACGCCGATCAAGGTGCCGCCGGTGCCGACACACGCGACGAAGGCATCGACCTCGCCGCCGGTCTGCTCCCAGATCTCGGCGGCGGTGCCGTTTTGATGAGCTGCCACCGAGCCGGGATTGCGGAACTGGTCGACGTACCAAGCACCTCGTGCGCCGGCGTCATCTCGCGCGTGTTTCTCGGCTGCGGCGATGTCGGTGCCGGTGACACGTCCGGGTGTGCCGTCGACCTGGTCGACAAGCACGACCTCAGCCCCGACTGCACGCATCATCGCGGCGCGCTGCGGGCTGTTGCCGCGCGACATGTACGCCGTGAAGGGATGAGCGAGCACACCGCACACGACGGCCAGCCCCATGCCCATGTTTCCGCTCGTCATCTCCACCACTGGTTGCCCAGCGGTCAGAGCACCGGTGGCAAGACCGTGCTCGACGCAGCCGAGGGCCGACCGGTCCTTGACGCTGCCGCCCGGCTGCAGCATCTCGGCCTTCGCCAGCAACCGACCCGAGCAGTCC
>DASSEQ010000217.1:0-15748 GCA_035695245.1 Mycobacteriales bacterium
CAGTCGACCGCTGTCGAAGGCCAGCTCTCGGGTTCGGGTCACCATGTGCTCCTTGCGACGGCGCCACGTCGTGGCGGACGGGGTTCGCTCACCGGGCGCCGCCCGGCGGCAGCTTCGGCGTGACGTTGATGGTGTCCGCCACCTGCTGGGTCTGAGTAGCGGTCGGAGAGGTCCGCGACGTGATGGTCGCGTTGTCGGCCAGCACGAGACCGCCGAACTGCGGAGCGATGAGCTGGGTCTCGTCGACGCTCAACGGAAATACCTGGCCGGGCGAGACGAGTGATCCGGTCAGGTGCACCTCGTAACCCTGCACGAGTGCGCCACACGCATTGACCTCGCTCACGGCGTCGATCGTTGCGGTCAGCGTCTCGGCAAGACCGCTGTTGCGGTCGGTGCTGCTCACCGCCCACGTCTCACCCGGGGCGGCGGGCAGCTTCAGCACCTGTAGCGGCGGGCTCCACGTCACGCTGCTCGTCGCGCCGAATTCGGAAACGGTCTGCTTGGTGACGTAAACCCCCGACAGCGTTCCGGCAGGCACCTCGCCTTCGGCCGTGGACGGGGCATCGGACGACGTGACGATTTGGTAGCCGGTCGTCTCGACCACGCCGGTGAACGGGTAGTGGGAGGTCACCGTGAAATCGATCGTGGCGCCGCTGGTGGTGACGCCGGTGACTTGGCGTGTCTCAGTGATGTTCGTGAGGCTGTTGTCGCGGGTCGACGACGTGATCTTCTGGTTCGCCCGGAACGGGTAGGTCGCCGCAACCGGCGCCACCGTCACCCGGTTGACCGTCGGCTGCTCCACCACGGCTGATCGCGGCGCGGGGCACGAAGCCACGGTCTTGGCGACCGACGACGGCGCGTTTGCCGTCGAGACCGCCGTCGCGGGCTGACCGGCCGTGACGCCCGGCTGGATCGGCGCCGGCGGAAGTGCGACCGCACCAGGGAGAACTGCCGCGGCCGCTGACCCGTACAACACGTCGGCAGCGAAGGAGTTCATTCCGATTCGGACGGCCGGACGCGGCACGTGGTAGCCGCAGGCGGACGCTGCGACAACGGTCAGCGCCAGGAGCGACCCGGCACGGCGGCGATTCATGAGCCCTCTCCTTGGTAGCCGAGGAGGTCGGCGAACACCGCAGCGGCGTCCGCGAAGGTCTGCTGCGCGACGAACAGGTCGTAGTAGCGGCCGTTCGGCGGGATGTAGACATCGACCGTCTGCGACGGAAGCGTGCCCTGGTAGATGGACTGTCCGCCCGGCAGCGATGTGCGGCGGAACGCACCGAGTCCGAAGCTGTGCAAGATGCCCTGTCGGATGGCGGGCTTGCGCGCATCGACGTCCGGCTTGAACGCGCCGACCTGTAGAGACGCCTGGACAGCGGTGTTGAGGCGCACGGTGTAGACCTGGCCGGTCGCGACGAGCGAGGCCGGACCGGCCCTCTTATAGGCGACCTCAGCCGTGAGCTCGCGCTGGAGCTGGAAGCTCTGACTGCCGACTGTGAGCTTGGCCGGAGCGATGCGGCTCGGCAGGTGGACCGGCAGGGACGCGCTGGTCGACGACGAGCAGCCACTGAGCAGCAGCCCGCCGGCAAGGAAGAGCATCAACACCAGCCCGAGCGCCGGCGACTGCACGAGTGCGTGTCGACGACGTAGCCCCAGCCGCCGCGGCGTCTCGCGTTTCGGCTGCGACTGCCGCCACAGCGCGGGAATGTCCCAGGTGTAAGGCTCGCGTAGCGACGTGCGCGCGGCGAACGCGACGACGCGGTTGGTCGCCGACTGAGCGGTGACGACGCGCCTCGTCACCGATGCCGCCATCCGCTCCGCGGCATCGGCGTCCTCCGGCCGGACGTCGCGACGCAGGTCGCCCCACAGGGCGCGGGTGACCAGCCAGGCCAGCTCTTCGTGCTCCTCGTCCGCCGCGACATGGTGAAGGAAGGCCAACGGCAGATCCCCCGTCGTTGCGATCCGCAAGTCGCTCGCGACATCCCGGAAACCCGCATACGCCGCAAGGATCCGGCCGCTCGGCCCTTGGCGGCGCGCCCACCGGGCCCGCCTGCGGCGCCGCAAGGTCTTGACGAGGCCAGGCCAGAACGTCCAGAGCAGGGCAAGGCCGACGACGTACGGCGCAAGCACGGAAACCCACCAGCGCACCAACGTGTAGAGCTGCTGCGGGTTCTGCTCCTTGATCGGCACGTAGACGACGAGTGCCAGCTGGCGCGACGGCTGGATGTTGGACTTGGGCTTCTGCTGCGACAGGCTCGCTTCGGCGTGCAGTGGCTGGCCGATCAGCGGCACCCAGCCGATGCCGCCGAAGTAGGCCTCCAACCAGTCGGATCCGCTCGAAGGGTAGATCTCGTAGACGCCGGGTGACTTCGGCGTCGTGTTGTAGTAGCCGTAGCCGATCCGCGCAGGGACTCCCGCCCAGCGTGCGAGAAGCGCTTCGGCACCCACGATTTGGTACGGCGTCGCGGTCTTCCCACTGAGCATGCCGACGACGTCGGCCGGGCTGACGTTCGCCGGGACTCCGGCGCCTTTTGCGATGACTGCCTTGTAGAGCGCCGTCCGAAGGAACTGCACGCGGTCGAACGGGTTGGCCGGAGCCTTCGCCAGGAGCGCGGTGATGGCCGGCGGGGCAGGCGGGGCGAGCGTGAACTCCGCCAGCGCCTTCGGCGCGGGCGTAGCCGCCTCCATCTGTTTTGCGCTGGGCGCGTTTGCGGCAAGTTCGGTGTAGGTCAGGCCGGGCTTCGCGGTCCCGGCCGTCTGCAGCATCTGGGTGCGCGGGTAGAAGGTCAGATGATTGCCGTTCGGGGCGAACGACTCCGGCTCGGCGACGTCCGGCAACACGTCGCCGGTGAGGTTGGCGACGTCGAACGTGACGGACAGCTGTCCTGAAGCACGAACGGAGTGGGCAGGCGGCGCGACCGGGACACCGGCGTCAACCGGCACCGCGCCCGTTGCCGGGACTTTCTTCACCAGCGACGGGTCGTACGGCGGCGTCTCCCAGCCGTTGTCGGCGTAGCCGTCGAGCACACCGATCCGCACCGGGACGGCCGTCGGCGAACGCACAGTGAACAGCAGCTTGTTCGGCACCGATGGGGGCATCTGCGGATGCCGGGGCGGCACCGCGACACTCGGAGTGACCGGCGGGAAAAGGAAACCGGCTTGCGCGATGAGCACGAGCACGAGACCGAGCCCGGTCATGACCGCCGCGGCCCGCAGCAGTCGGCGAAGCTCGAACCGGCTAGACGTGCCGGCACTGGTGTCGCTCGCCGACTCGCGCGACAGCTCGACGCCGTAGCTGACTGCGAGCGACGCGATGACGCAGGTGAGGCCGATGCCGGTGGAGAGGAAGTCGCTCTTCTTCGGCTGGATCATCGACGCTGCGAACAGCAACGGCAACGGGATGAAGGTCGCGACTCGCGCTTGGCCACGAGCGGTCGCGATCGCAGCGGCAGTGCCCGCGATGAGAGCCGACAGCAGAAGCAGCAGGAAGTGCCATCCGGGAAGGAACTTCACGGGGGCGAACTGCAATCCGCCCAAGCTGACCGCCTGGCTGACCAACCCTGGCAACGACTCGCCGTGACCCGTATAGGGCACCAGCAGGATCGCGCCGATGACGAGCGTGATCGGCACGAGCAGCAGCTGGATCAAGGCCGGCCGCGACGTCCGGTAGGACACCGCAACCACACCGGCACCGACGAAAGCACCGAGCAGCGCGATCATGTGCGGGAATGCACCGACGAAGACCGCGCTGCACATCCACCCGGCGCCGGCGCTGGACAGGAACGCCGACGCGCCGATCATCAGCGCCTCGCGCGGCGAGATCGTGGAAGTGGCTTCGGTCTCGTCGTCGGGCTCGATCAACGACGTGGTCGGTGTGTCGACAGCCGCGGAATCGGTGGTGGTCTCCGCGACATCCCGCGGCGGTGCCTCGATCGTCATCGGCGCGCCCCGGTGCCCTGCACGGTGGCGAACACGCGGTCGAGTGCCTGGTCCGGGCGCACCTCGACGAAGTTGCAACCAAGCGCCGCGGCGCGTCGTACGGATGCGGGATCGGATTCGTCCCAGCGCACCAGGACGACCAGCACAGACGACCCGCCGTCGAGCAACATCCGCAGGCTCTTGGCCACCTCGGCGCTCAGCTCGGGAACGATCAGCACGACATGCGTGTGCGAGCGCGGCGACGCGACGATCCGCGCCATCATCGTCGACAGAGGCACGTCGCCCCGGGAAACCGTGGCCAACTGGTCGAGGTAGGGCAGCTGCGCGCGGTTGCCGCGCAGCGACTTCGCGAGCTCGCCAGTGTTGGTGTGCGCCGTGACGGAGAAGCCGTCTTTCAGATGCCGCACACCGAGCGACGCGGCGGTGCGAACCGCGGTCTCGAACGTCTCGGACGGCTCGCCGCGAGAGTGGTGGCGTGCTTCCGTGTCCAGAATGATCGTGACCCGGTCGGTGACGCCCTGCTCGGACTCGCGCACCATGTAACGCGAGATGCCGTCGACGGGATCCCAGGTGCGCGCGGCCGCTCGCCACATGATGCGGCGCGGGTCGTCGCCTGGCTGGTAGTCGCGCATCCCGTAGAACTCGAAGCCGGTCGGCCATGGCTTCGCCACCGGCGGCCGGACCGGCGGGTCTTCCCACTCCCGTGACAGCACCCGGTCGTGCACCGACTCGGTGCGCGGGTGCACGATGATCCGCACCGGGTCGGCGAGCCGGATCCGGCGGCGCGAGAGACCGAACGCATCACCGGTGATCGCGACCAGCGGGCCGATCTCATACACGCCGCGCAGTGTCGGGACGAAGCTGTAGGTGTGCGTGACCTCGTCACCGGCCGGGATGGTCGCGACCGGCACGCGCGCCGACGCTCCGAACTGCGCCGGGATCTCGTCCTCGAACATGATGCTGCTGACCCGGCGACGCGCCGTCACCGCGACCGAGACGTCGAGGCGCTGCCCCTCCCGGACTCGCGTCGGCAGGTCCGCACGATGCGCGTCGAGCGGCAGCTTGCGCTTGGCCAGGGCGACCGACGCGAGCACCAGGAGCAGGAAGCCGTAGGCGAGGAAGGTCATCGGGCGGCTGTGCACGATGCGCGCGACGACGTAGCCGACGACGACAACGCCGGCTAGACCGAGACCCACGACCGTCATGCCAAGGGTTCGTTCCAGGCGCAGCGCAAATGAGCCGGCCGGTGGCGAGCCGGTCAGCCCCGAACGCGCGAACGGCGTGGCCATTGGGCGGTGGTCGCCTTACCGCGATCCGGTAGAGACGGGAACGCGAGAGGCAGTCGCCGTCGCATGGACGGTGCCATCGTCGACCGGGAACGCGGCGGTGGCGGCACGTGCCGATGTGGTCGAACGCGCCGCTCCGACCGGCGCCTTCACCCGTGACAGCAGCCGCTCGATGACCGCATCGATCGTCTCGTCTCTCAGGATGGCGTCGGGTGTGAGGACAAGTCGGTGGCCGAGAACGTACGGCGCGAGGCTGCGCACATCGTCGGGCAGCACGTCGTCACGTCCTTGCGATGCGGCGGCCGCACGCGACGCGCGCAGCAACGCGAGCGACGCACGTGTGGACGCACCCATCGCGAGCGCCGGATCGTTGCGCGTCGCACCGACGATGTTGACGATGTAGTCCTTGACCGAGTCCTCGACGGTGACATCGTTGGCCCACTCGATCATGGCGAGCAGCTCTTCCGTCGTGGTCACCGCGCCGAGATCGGCGATCGCCTCGCGCCGACCACTGGTGTCGAGCACTTCGCGCTCGGCTGCGGCGTCCGGATAGCCCATCGTCAGCCGGAACAGAAAACGGTCGAGCTGCGCCTCCGGGAGGGCGAAGGTGCCGGCGAGCTCGATCGGGTTCATCGTGGCCAGCACGAAGAACGGCCGCGGCAAGGGACGCGTCACGCCGTCGAACGAGACGCGACGCTCGGCCATCGCCTCGAGCAGTGCCGACTGCGTCTTCGGCGTCGCCCGGTTGACCTCGTCGACGAGGAAGACGTTGGCGAAGACGGGCCCCTCACGGAAGACGAAATCGCCGGTCTGCCGATCGAGCACGCTCGACCCGGTGACATCGGTCGGCAGCAGGTCTGGCGTGCACTGGATCCGGGAGGCGGTCGCGTCGATCGATTGCGCAATCGCCCGAGCCAGCATCGTCTTGCCAGTGCCCGGCATGTCCTCGAAGACGATGTGACCGTCGGCGGTGAGCGCAGTCAGGGCGAGCCTGATCATCTGGTCCTTGCCTTTGATCACCTTCCCGATGTTGGCGACGATCTCCTCGAACCGCTGCTGCACAGCGGTGCGCGACAGCGCTCGTCGCGACTTGGGATTCGGAGTCGAGGGCGTGGAACGACGGGGAGGCACAGAACTCACCTTTCTGCCGACTGGGATACAGCGCTCTGGTCGTTGAGAGCCCGCAGCGCCGCGGCTGCGGTGTGTCCGGAGCGGACGATGACGTCGTCGGATGCGGAGAGATAAGACCGGACGACGTCGGGGTGGTCGACAACCTCTGCAACCGCACCGGCGGCAATGACCTGACCCAGGTGCATTGCGACGAGCTGGTCGGAGATCGACGTGATCAAGGGCATGTCGTGCTCGATGACGACGATCGCGGCGCCCGTCTCCGACACGAGGCGGGTGAGCAGCGGCGCGATCTGCTCGGTCTCCGCCTGAGCGAGACCCGATGCCGGTTCGTCGAGCAGCAGCACAGCCGGCTCGGTCGCGAGAACACAACCGATGTCGACCATGCGCCGGGTGCCGGTCGACAGCTCGTTCACGAACTTGTCGGCGTAGGCGTCCAACCCGAGCAGGGAGATGACTCTTTCGACGCGCCGTGCGATCCGTCGTTCGGCGCTTCGCACCGGCGGCGCCCACATCGCGGCGAGCGCGGCACTTCGCATCCCGAAGTGCCGCTCGAACGCGACAGCGATCGTGTCGGCGACGGTGAGCGACGGGAACAACCGGACATCCTGGAACGACCGGGCCAGCCCGAGCCGCGCGCGCACGTGCGGCGAGAGTCCGCTGACGTCGCGACCAGCTAGCTCGACCGTCCCGGACGCCGACCGCAGCAGGCCGCTGATCACATCCATCAACGTCGTCTTGCCGGCGCCGTTCGGGCCGATGATGCCCACGATCTCTCCGGCGTGGGCAGTGAGGTCGACGTCCCTGAGTGCTTGCACACCGCCGAACGTCGCGTTGACGCCACTGACCGCGAGCGCCGGCCGGTCTGCCTCTGGTCCGAGCGGGCCGCCGGCGTTGTTCGTCGTACGACGGCTCCCCGCCGTCAGCCGTCCGCCCGCGCTCGCCGCAGTGCCCATGAACACCGCGCGGACAAGGTCCGGGCGCCCGAGTAACTCCGTCGTAGGGCCGTCGAAGCGGATTTCACCGCGCTCCATGAAGACCGCACGCTCTGCGACGGTGAGTGCAACGTTGACCGACTGCTCGACGAGCACGATCGTCACTCCGCGCTTCGCGAGGAGGCGAACCGTGTCCAGCAGTTGTTCGACGATCGCGGGGGCGAGTCCGAGAGACAGCTCGTCGATGAGCAGGAGCCGGGGCTCCATGAGCATGGCCTGTGCGATGCCGAGCATCTGCTGCTCGCCACCGGACAGGTTGCCGGCGAGTGCATCACGGCGCTCGCGCAGCACCGGGAACATCTCGTAGACCTCGTCGATGCGCGCGGAGTGGTCGTTTGTCTCTGTTGGCCTCAGCCAAAGCGCGGCGTGCAGGTTGTCGGCCACCGACATCGTTGGGAACACGGCCTTGCCGCCCGGCATCATCACGACGCCGTTCGCGGCCTTTTCGTCGGCAGGCATGTGCGTGACATCGCGCCCGTCGAGGAAGACGGCACCGGTGGCCAGCGGCGTGATGCCGGCGATAGCGCAGAGCAGGGTCGACTTGCCTGCGCCATTCGTGCCGACGAGCGCCACGACCTCGCCTTCGTCGACGTCGAAGTCGACACCGAAGAGCACCTGGACACCGTCGTACGAGACGTCCATGTCGCGGCAGACGATCATCGCCTGCCGCCCGGCTTCGCGCGCCCGGCGCACCTCTTCTTCCGCGGCGCCGCTCGCCATCGCACTGCGGATGTCGCGGTCGAGACCGGGGCCGACGCCGAGCAGCACCACGCCGCCGAGCGCGACCGCGGGCGCGAAGATCAGGAAGTACATGTTCAGGCTCGCGTTGGCGAACAGCCCGTTGTAGACGACCAGGAACAGCACGACACCGAGCAGGATGAACGGGCTCATCGATTGCACGCCGAGACCGCGGATTCGCGCCGGGATGACCAGCGAGATGAGGATCGTGAGTCCGGGCGTCAGCAACGCACCGGTGAAACCCACGGGAAGCGAGAGGAGGACGGTCAGCCACAGGTTCGGGGTGAAGGCGATCGCGACGAAGATCGCGGCCTGGGCGAAAACGACGCCAGCCCAGAGCGTCATCATCCGCGCCGGCCGGTCGGCGAGCAGTCGGTCGGCCACCGGACCGGAGAAGACGATGCCGACCAGGCCTGCGAGCGCGAACAGCGTCAGGATGTAGCCGCGCTCCGTCGTGCCGACGTGGAAGTGGTCCCGGTAATACAGCGGCAGGATGATCGTGGTGAGCTCGGCGCCACCGAAGGTCAGGAACATGACCGACAGCCAGATCCGACGCATGGTGTTGATGGCGCCTGCGGCTCGCCACGACTCCGCCCAGCTCGGTGGCGACGAATAGTTGGCAGGGTCGTCCGGGTCGAGGCCGGCCTCCAGCCGATCGAGCGCGCCACGTTTCGGCTCCCGCAGTCGCAGCGCGACGACGGTGACGAGAGCGGACAAAACGCCGAGCACGGCGAAGACCGATCGCCAGCCGGCGGCCGCAGCGATCCCTGAGCTCAACGTCGGACCAGCGACGGTCCCGAGAGAGATGGCAGCGAAGGCAAGGCTGAACGTGCGCGCACGCTCGGAGGGCTTGTAGTAATCGGCCATGAGCGGGTATGTCGGTGGGTCGCTCAAGGATTTCGAAAGACCGCCGGTCGTGCGCGCCGCGGCGAGGAATCCGATCCCGCTGGCGAGTGCTGTTCCGATCCGGCCGACCGCCGCCAGCCCGAGGCCGGGCACGAACAGTCGCAGCCGCTTCACGCGGTCGACGGCGTAGCCGATGAACGGCCCGACGATCAGAACGACGATGACGAACAGCGATACCAGGTTGACCATGAACCTGACGTTGACGTGAAAGCTCGCCTGCACGTCGGGCAGCAGCACGTTGACGGCCTGGGCGTCCCACGCGCCGAGGAAACCGACCCCGGCAAAGATCAGCAACGGCAGGCGCGGACCGGTGAACGCACGAAGGTTGAAGTTGCGCCCGAATGACATGCGCAGCTGCTCTCGCACCGACGGACCGCGGTCCTCGGTAGCGAGCCCGGCCGGCCACTCGCTCTCCCACGTTCCGCCGAGCTGAAGCTCGCGAGGCGTCGGGACCAGCGCGCGGGCCGGGTCGTCGGCGCCGTCGAGGTGGGTCTGCAGCTCGGTCATGTCAGGACGACCGTGTCCCGGTTGGGGTGACGCCCTCAGAACCGGCGAGCCACTGCGCCGACAACCGGTAGACGCGCGGGATGAAGACCGTGCCGCCGCCAGGCCGGACCTTCGGGCGGATCGGCGCAATCTGGTTCTCCCAGCCGGCCGCACCGGCGTCGGTGAACAGGCTTGGTACGACGATCCGGTAGCGATAAGCGACACGTCGCAGGAACGCATCACGAAGCCGAAACACGAGCATGCCGACACCGCCCGGCATGAACCGGACGATCACAAAGCCGACGATGCCGATGACGAGGTATTGCGTGGGAAGGGTGACGTTGAAGATCTGCAGCGCGCCGAACAAGCCGACGCCGAGCAACGGCGCACTGACCGACCCAAGACCGCCGATGACGACGCAAAGAAAGAGCAACAGGCTCTGGTCAGGCCCGAAGGAAGTCGCGTTCACTCCGTGCTGGCTGTAGGCGAACATCGCGCCGCCGAGCGCCGCGATGAAGCCGGCAACAGCGAACGCGCCGAGCTGCGCGCGGACGAACGGCACACCGAACAGCTGCGCGGCGGTTTCGTTGTCGCGCATCGCCAGCAAGGTGCGACCGACGCGACTGTGACGAATGCCGATGAGAGCTGCGACGGTCAGTGCGAGCAGGACAAGACAGGAGTAGTAGAAGCTGCGGCCATCCTCGAGGCTGAGCCCGAGCAGGTCCGGCCTGCCGACTATGGATCGCAGATATTTGCCGAGCTCGCTCGGGTTGACCAGGATCTGGGCGACCGCGTAGGCGAAGGCGAGGCTCGTCACGGCGAGATGCAGTCCCCGAAGCCGGAGCGCAGGCACACCTAGGGCGACCGACGACGCGGCGCCGAGCAGCCCGGCAGCGATCAGCGCGACCAGGAACGGCAGATGCGTTGCGCCCACCACGTAGGCACCGACGGCCGCGATCCCGACCTGACCGAGGCTGATCTGCCCGGCCCAGCCGGTCAGGACGAGCACGGATACGCCGAAGATGCCGCTGATCAGCACGACGGCGGCAAGGTTCGTCTGCCCGACGTCGAGGATCCACGGCAGGCCGAGGGCCACGACGGCACCGACGCCGATGAGACTGCGCCGCCAGGACCGGACCGGGCCGAGCGGCTTCAGCTCGCGGGGAGTTGGGCGCGTCTCGCGGGTGGCGTGCCACGCGCCGGCTGCAACCGCCTCGGCTCTGGAGACACGGCGGGTCTGCACGAGCAGCACCAACAAGACCAGGCCGAAGACGACGCCGGAGATGACGAAGGTCGACTTCTCAGACCACAGGACGGCGTCTTGCATGACGCCGACGACGAGCGAGCCGGCCACTGCCATCGGCAGGCTGACGAACCTCGCGAGCACGCAGACAACGAGGACGTAGACGAGCATGTCCGTGGCGAAGGGGTCGCCGGTGCCGAACAGAATGTTGTTGCCGGCGTACATCGCAGTCACGACGCCGCCGATCCCGGCGAGCGTGCCGATGATCCACCACAGCCGCCCGGTGACGCGGCCCACGGCGATGCCGACGGTCAACGCGCGCTGCGGGCTCTCGGCCGCCGCCCGGAGCGCGACACCTGTGCGTGACCGGTAGAGCAGCCACATCACGGCGCCGACAGCGATCGCCGTCGCGACGACGGCGACCAGGTCGGTCGGACCGAAGGTCGCCGGACCGATGACGACGCGAAAATGAAACGGCGGCACGAGGCTCCGGAAGAGCACCTCGGGAGACACGGGCTTCTTGGGCGTGTGCGTGTGGTTCGAGATCTCGCCGGCAATGCCGGCGACGACCACTGCCATGAAAAGAGTGCCCACGCTCGCGACCACCCGAGGTGCTGCCTCGAGCCGCTTGATGATGCCGATGTAGACGAGCCAGGACACCAGCGCGGAGAAGCCGATGCCCGCGGTGACGGAGATGACGTAGTTGAGGTCTAGCGCCCAGCCGCCCCGCGCGCTCTTCGGAATGCAGGCGCCGCAAACGCTGTGGCCCAGGTTGAGAAACGTTTGGTACTTGACGAACAGGGCGAACAGCACACCACCGCAGGTGCCGATCTGCACCTGGCCGAAGTTGATGATGCGGTTGCCACGGTAGGTCAGCACGAGACCGACGGCGTTGAGCGCGAGGAGGCAACCGGAGACGAGACCCGCCGCGTAGATCCCCAAGGGTGCGCGCGTCGGCAGGAACTGAATGGCAAGCAGGATCAGGGCGAGCGTCGCCACGCCGGAGCGCTCGGCGAGCTGCGCCGTCATCCGCACTCGCAACGGGCGAGCAGGCGAAGTCAAAATCCTGATCCCGTGTTGCAGGCCCCGGAGAACAGGAGCTTGTTGGCGTCCATCCGCGGCCAATGGTTGAGGCTGAACCGCTTGCCGTTCTCCACGTAGCAGTCGGTGCCGGGGCCGCCGGAGTTGGCGTCAACGGGCTCGTTCGCATTGTCGGACCACCACCACATTGCGCTGTCGGTGGTCATGGTGCGGGTGGCGTCGTTGAAGCCGACCGCGCCAGGCTTCGTGTAGAAGGTCGGGTTGGGAAACATCGCCTTGCGCAACCCGGCCGCGAACGTCGCCGCTGTGAGGTGCGGCCCGGCCATCTGGATGCCGGACGCCATGATCAGAAGCGATCGGTAGGGCTCGAGATTGTTGGCGCGGTTGATGTCGCTGTAGTCCCAGGCGAACGTCGGGTCGACGGAGTGAACCGCCCAGTAGACGGGCTGGTCGACCAGCGGCGTGCTCGGCGGCTGCTCGGTCAGCCCGAAGGCGTGCGCGAGCTGGGGCGGATTCGCGGCGGCTTTGATGAAGTAGGGATCGTCGGAGTATCCGTAAGACGAGAAGATCCACTCCGGCATGTACTGGATCGCTTCAGCGGCTGACATCACGCCCGAGGGACCGGTGCTCGCGCACAAGCAGAAGATGCTGGTGACGTGGTCGGCGGCGAACTTCTCCATGACTTGCTGGTTGGACGCGGTCGTGTTGTAGAAGACATCCGCTGACGCCGGGGCCGCGCCACACTTCGCCAGCTCCTGGATCAGCGGCTTGGCGTTGGTCGGATCGTCGGCCAGATAGGTGTTCATGAAGATGCCGAACTTGCGCGTGGTCTTCTGCACAGCGGTTCCGCCGTGCGCGGCCGGGTGACCGGCGAGCTGGTTGCATGTCCACTGGCCGAGGTTCTGGAAGATCTCGTTGGCGTTCATGAGGTAGCCGAACGCGGTCGTCGGGTAGGGCGGCGCGTAACTGCCGTCCGAGTCCGCATACACCACACCGAGTCGCGCCATCTCCTGGCGATACCAAGTGCCGAGGCTGCTGTGGTAGACCAGCGCGCCGAACGGTTTGTACTTGGCGTAGTCGTTGTCCGCGTCGGCCTTCTGACTCGCGGCGGTCGACTGGCCGCCGGAGTTCGAGTCAACGATGTTGAGGCGTCGACCGTAGAACTGGAAGTGCTGGTTGAAGAACGTCTGCAAATCGGAGTAGATCGAGCTTCCGTAGGTGCCCGTCGGCGCGACGATGGTGATCTGGTTGCCGGTCACACCGACAGCGGTGGCGCCGCCGTTGTTGCCGTTCCAGAACGGGACGCAAGGCGGCGATTGCGGGTCGAGAATCTGCCGAGGCGGGTTGCCGACGCAGGTGAACTGCGCCGGAGCGGGTGGCGGCGTGGTCGGTGGCGGCGGTGGCGACGCGGAGTGACGGGTAGCTGCCCCGTTTCCACGACCGTTGCCCGCACCGTTGCCACCGGATCCGGAGCCGTTTCGGCCGGCTTGGTTGGGCGGCGGGTGCTTGATCTGGTGCACGGCGCCCGGGGCGAAGGCCGCGACCTCCGGCGGTGGCGGCTGGTGGACGCTCAGCGCGAGAGCGGCCAGCAGGATGACCAGCACCGCAGCCGCCGCTCCGTAGGCGAGCCCGGTCGACTGACCTGGGCGCGATTTGCGCTTCGCGGCCACGGGCCCCTCTCTTGAACTCGGTCTCGGCAGCTCACGCCGTATTGAACGATCGTTCGGATTCGCAAATTAGAGGAAACGTGGATGTAGTGTCAATGCACGTTCAGATTGATGCAGATCTGACAGAATCTGAACGATCGTTAGACTGTGCGTTTCTGCCGACCGTCGCACGGAGGAGACCTTGGCGAGGCCGATCGAGGCTGGTTTCGACACCCCCGGACAGGGCCTGCTGCCGCCGTCGGCGGAGCTGTCCGATGCGAGGCGCCGCCTGTTCGAGACCGCCATCGTGCTCTTCGGCGAACGCGGCTTCCACGGCGTCTCGGTCCGCGACTTGACCAGCGCGCTCGGTCAGCAGAAGGCCGCGCTCTACGGCCACGCGACCTCGAAGCAGGACTTGCTCTTCCAGCTCGTGCACATCGGTTACAAGGAGCACCTGCGCCTGCTCACCAACGCTGTGCGGGAGGCGGCCGACGATCCGATCAGCCAATTGCGCGCCCTGGTTCGAGCCCACGTGCACTTTCACCTTTCCTACCCCGCAGCGGCGCGAGTCGGCACGCGCGAGGTGCGGGCACTGACTCCCGAGCACAGCGCCACTGTCGGAGCGGTGCGACAGCAGACGCAGGATCTGTTCCTGCGCGTCGTGCGCCGCGGTCAGCAGGAAGACATCTTCGAAGTCAAAGACGTCGAGCTCGCAGTGCTGGCGATCGCGGGCATGGGCATTCGCATCGCGGAGTGGCAGGACCGGGTGATCCGGGATCCCGACTATCTGTCCGCGAACTACGAGGACTTCGCTCTACAAATCGTCCGAGCACGCAACGTCGACCGTGCATCGTCGTCGATGCGCGCCCGCAATCGACGCCACGCGACCGCACGGACTGACGGCGCGCGCCTCTGATCGCCTTTCTGATCGACTTCAGCCCAGCAGGTTGAGCGCGTATCGCGAGTAGGCCTCGATGATCTGCTCGCGGCTGTAGGTCGAGGCCGGCGTCCACCATTCGGGGAGTCGGACGGCCATCGCACCGATCGCTTTCGTGTCCAGAAAGGGGTCGGCGTTCGGGAATGCACCGAGACGCCCTCCGCGTTCGATGACATCGCGGAAGATCTGCTCGACCTGGTCACGGATGGCGAGGACGGTCTCGCGTTGGGTCTCGTCGAGCGCGTGCAGCTCACGGTTGACGACGCGCGCCAACGCCGGATAGTCGATGTGCTGGCGGATGTGTGCCTGCACGACACACCGCATCTGATCCCGCGGGTCGGCGCCGGCATCCATCAACGCGTCGCGCAGAGCTGCATGGGCTGCCCGGTGACCGATGATGGCGAGTTCGAAGAGCAAGTCCTGCTTGCTGCTGACGTGGAAGTAGAGCGTGCTCGGCTGCTGACCGAGCGCCGCGGCGATGTCACGGATGGACACGGCGTGGTAGGTGTCCCGGCTGAACAGCTCTAGCGCCGTTTCGTACAGGCGCCGCTTGGCCGGTGTCAGCTGCAGCCCCGGAGGCAGCAGGCCCGCCCCTGCTGCGACGTCAACGGTCATCTCGCCTCCCAAAAACCGATCGATCGTTCGACCGGTTTGCGGGGAACCGATCGGCTCCCAGAGAATGGCACGTCTGTTGACATGTCTGCAATATACGTCCAGGATCCCCTCACCCGGGCGAGTCATACCCGAACGGTTGATCGGTCGAGTAGTGAGCGAGTGTTGATGGACTGGCGGCGCCTGACGAGCCGACCGGAGCTGCTGTTGGTGCTCGCGGTGCTGCTCGCGCTCGTCGCTCGTCCGGGCGCGGTCCCGGTGGGCATCGCGGGGCTGGGTGTCGTTGCCGGCGCCGTGCTCGGCCTGCAGGCAATGGCGATCGCCCTGCTCTACTCGCGAACGAGGGTGCTGAGCTTCGCGCAGTTCGGGCTCGGCGCCGGCGCGGCGATGCTCTTCTACCTCTGGGTGCTCTACAACCAGTGGGCGGTGCTCGCCAACGGCGTCTGCCACTGCCTGGCGCCGCATGGCATCTCGATGTCGCAGCTGCAGCACAACCCCGACGTCTTCCGGCTCTACCTCCAGCACCGTCACCCCTGGGTGTTGCCGCTCAACGCGTTGATCAGCGCCACGATCGGCATCGCCCTCGCCACCGAAACCGGACGACAACTGCACAAGTGGATCGTCGGCATCTTCGTTCGTGCACCACGAATCGTGCCGACGCTCGCGACGCTCGCGTTCGCAGGCATGCTCACCAGCGGCGCGGCGAGCATGCTGAGTGCGCGCACCACGAAGTGGTTCGGCTTCTATCCCTTCCACTGGTTTCCGTACGGCCCTCGCCCCGGCACCGGCATCAA
>DASSEQ010000218.1:0-2490 GCA_035695245.1 Mycobacteriales bacterium
CGGCCGAGGTCGACGAGGCGCTAGCCCTGGCCCGGCGACTTCCGAACGCGCTGGTCATGGGTGAGAACCATGGCCGCCGGCCCCCCGGTTTCGACTTCTCCAACTCGCCGGTCGCCATCGCCGCGGCCGACCTGGCCGGGCGGGTGCTCGTGCAACGCACGTCGGCAGGCACCCGGGGAGTGCTGGCGGCTGTCGATGCGGACGAGATCTACGCCGCCAGCCTGGTCAACGCCTCGGCGACTGCTAGAGCAGTCGTCCGGCACGGCGCGAGCCCGCCGACTTACGTCATCACCGGCCGCTTCCCCGACCATCCCGACGGTGGCGACGATGACCTGCTCACCGCGCAGCTGATCGAGCGAGCACGCCTGGGCGAGCCCATGGAGAGCGCCGAGACCGCGCGCCTCGTCGCCGCGACCCGAGAAGCTGACGTGACGCTCGCACTCGGCGGAGATGACGTGCACCCGGACGACGTCGCTCTCGCCACCGCTGTCGATCGCTTCGACTTCGCCATGCGCGTGCAAAGGGTCGATGGCCACATGCGTCTGGTGCGGGAGGACGTCAGGTGATCGCAGGTTCCGGGTCCGGGCCGACATAGCTCGCGCGGGGCCGGAACGGGCTGCGCCGGGTGTACTCCTCCATCGCGTGGGCGATCCAGCCCGCGGTCCGGGCGATCGCGAAGATCGCCTCACCTGATCCCACCGGCATGTCGCAGATCGCGGTGAGTGTGGCGACTGCGAAGTCACTGTTGGGAGCCGGCAGGCCGCGCGCGTTCACCTCCGCCAGCGCCGCTTCTGCCGCCGCCAACTTGGGATGGCGCGGCGCAGCCGCGCGGAGCAGCTCGAACAGCAACAGCCCGCGCGCATCGCCGTTCTTGTAAACCGCATGACCAACGCCAGGAATGCGGTCGCCTTCGCGTAGCCGCTCGCCGATCACCCGCGGCGCGTCATCCGGATTGCGCATCTGCGCCAGCAGCCGTTCCGCTCCGAGCGACGCCCCGCCGTGCATGGGGCCCCCAACCACACCCAGGGCGGCCGCGACCACGGCGTACGGATCCGCTTTGACCGACGCCGCCACCCTCGCGGCAACGGTCGAGGCGGCCAGCTCGTGGTCGGCGAGCAGGATGAGTGCGGCGCGCAACGTGTCGACGAGCGGCTGGTCCGGTGCCCGGGCAGTCAACTTCGGCCAGAGCCGCAGCGGCACCGAAGCGGTCGTCGTCGGCTTACGTCGCGAGACCGATGGCAACGCGTCGATCATGCCGGCGATGAGCGAACGTGCGGTCGCCACGACGGCGTCGGCATCCAGGTTGAACCGCATCGGGTCCATGACCCCGAGCGTCGTGACGATCAGCTGCAGCCGGTCCAAACTCAGCACGTCCCGGGGGAGTGCCGCCTGCGCCGCAACTGCTGCGTGGACCGCAGCGTCGCGGGCCACCCAGGGTTGCTGGCCCTCGCCGTCGGTCCCGGTCCAGAGCCAGCCGGCCACGGATTCGTACGACGACGTGCGCGCGAGCTGCAGAGCGTCGCGGCCGCGGAAGAAGGGCCGGTCCGCGCCGAGCGAGGTGATCGCGGAGGTGAACGCGAAGGGTCCGGCTTGGTCGTTGGAGCCGCGCCGATGCAAGGCGGCGATCTCCGCGGGATCGAACAAGCTGCGCCGGCCGTCGGTGTGCCGCCGCCGGGTGAGCAAGCCACGGCTGACATAGGCATAGAGCGTGGCCGGCTTGACCTCGAGTCGGCGCGCGGCTTCGGCAGCGTCGATCCAGTGATCGTCGGGCACCGCTCACCTCCGACCCAATATTGATTCCTGAATCAATATTGATCAACGACGATTGTCATGTCAACCTCAGCGCATGCCGCAAATCCACTTCCTTGACGTGACAAACCGGGACGGCGTGCAGACCGCACGCATCGGCCTGTCCAAGTTCGGCAAGACGATGGTCAACTTCTATCTCGGCCGCCTTGGCGTCGCACAGTCAGAGATCGGCTTCCCGTTCCTCTTCCACGAGGTGCCCTACATCCGCACCCAGATCGCGCTGGCCGACGCCGGCGCGTTCGGCAATCTGCGACTGTCGGGATGGTGCCGTGGCATACCTGGCGACGTCGAAAAGGCAGCGCCGCTGGGGCTCCAGCACTACAACCTCTCCATCTCGACATCCGACTACATGATCCAGAACAAGTTCCGCGGCAAGCTCGATCGCAACGCGATCATCGCCGAGATGACGGCAGCGGTCCGCGTCGCAAAAGCGGCGGGGGCGCTGACCGTCGGCGTCAACGCCGAGGACGGATCGCGCACCGACGACGGTTTCCTGCTGGAGTTCGGTCTCGCCGCGAAGGAGGCCGGCGCCGACCGGGTCCGCTACTGCGACACCATCGGTGGGGACACGCCGGACCGCATCAGGGAACGCTTCGCCAAGCTCGCCACCGGCGTCGTGCTGCCGATCGAGACGCACTGCCACAACGACCTCGGACTCGCTGTTGCGAACTCGCTCGCCGG
>DASSEQ010000219.1:0-26333 GCA_035695245.1 Mycobacteriales bacterium
CGATCGGGAGAGCCCGAGCGCGTCGCCGCTGCGCGGTCAGCTGCATGGGCTGCCACCGGCCGTCATCGTGACAGCGGAGTTCGACCCGCTGCGCGACGAGGGCGCTGCCTACGCCGACGCGCTTGCGGCGGCCGGGGTGGACGTGACGCACGTGCGGGCGCGCGGACACACGCACACGTCGCTCACCATGGTCGACGTCGTGCTCTCCGGCGCGCCGGTGCGCGAGGAGATCGGCGCGCACCTGCGCGCGATGCTGCCTCAGACCGTGCCGGCGTCAGCGGCTACGCACTGAGGCCGAAGCCGTCGATCGCGACAAGGCCGGGTGATGTGACGCGCAGCGTCAACGTTCGTGCGATCGCGGGAAGCCGCGCAGAAGTCCAGAGCCGCATGCCCGCGTTGGCTGCTGTCGTGCGCAGGTTGATGTGCCCGAGCAGCTTCTGGCCGGCGTAGACGTCGAGGGTGCCGCACGTCGGGCAGTGGTAGAGCAACAGTGCTGCCTGGGCGTACGGCGCAGCGACCGCGACTGTCGCGCCCGGCTGCACGGCTTCGGTCAAGGTCCCGTTGTAAAAGCCCTGTTGTCCGCTGACAGGTGACCAGCCGCTCCCAGGGGGCAGGCTGGCGTCGTCGTACAACCGCGTTGTGCATGTTGGTGGCGACCAGGCGGTGGCAGCGTCGAGGGCGTCCCGAGCGCGCACTTCGAAGCAGTAGGTCGCGCCGGCGACGAGGTTGAGAAGGTGTTGCTGGTGCATGGCTGTGTGCTGCCACTGCGGCGGGTAACGCCAGGCGCCCATGCCGCTGGCGCCGGTGATTACGCGCATGCGTACGTCGAACGTCTTTGCGCGGCTGACCTCGTGGGTGAGCCGGTAACCGACCGTCTGCATGCCGGACGTCGTGAACGGCGGCACTCCCGTTATGTGCAGCCATGGCAATGTCGCGCCGGCCCAGGGCAGTGAACCTGTGCACAGGGACCCGAGCCGCGTCGTGGGTGGAAGGCGCAACGAGTAGGACCACGCGGCAGCCCCGGCGCCGACCGGATCGACGTAGCGGATGACACCGCTGCGCGCCCAAACCAGCGCGTAGACCGTGCCGTCGGCGCGTGGATATCGAGAGCTCAACAACATGTTGGGCACTGACGGCTGCACCGGCAGCAGGTCTGGCGGGCCGTCCATGACGAGACCGTTGTGGTCCGCGTCGAAGTTGCCGGACTGCAACAGCATCGGCGCGCCACTCCGGTAGCCCACGGTCATCGGCATGCTGATGTAGGCGCCGACCCGTGGCTTTCCGGCATCCCAGCGGCAACCCGTCTCTATGACCGTCGGCCGTCCGAGCGAGATGTCGAGATGGCCGCCGACGGACTGCACCGCAGGCAGTGGGGCGACACGTCGAGGCGTGAGCGTGCTCGCCGCGTAGACCGAGGGCATCGCGATGTTGGGCACCAGCACTGCGCCCACGACGACGGTCGCTGCCCATGGCAAGGCTCGACCCAGACGTCGGCGGAGTGACGGCCAGAGGTCGTGCAGTGCCAACGCGCCGGCCGGAAGCAGCAGCGCTTGCGCGGGAAGGGCATAGCGCCAGTCGAACCCGGCCGTAGCCGAAGGGATGGCAAGCAACAGCACGCCGCTCACCACCAACAAGACTGTCAGTTGGTCCTTCAGCGAGTTGCGGAGTCGCGCAAGTCGTCGCACCACGAGCATCGCGATGGCGGCGATGACGCTCAGCAGCAACAGCGGGCCCGGCACATAGACGAAGTTCTGGTAGTCGCGAAGAAGCGACGCCGCGCCCGGGTGAATGCTTCCCTTCATCGGCTCACCATCGATGCCGATGTCCGCCGGACTGCTGTTCCAGGCCGGAGACGCCTGTTGCAGCGGGAACTGCCACGACCCGACGAACCAGTCACGGGGACCGACCGTGCGCGAGGGCGCGAAGTAGTGGAGGAAGTTGCCTGCGACCGCACCACCGACAGCCATCGGCTGTGACAGGGCGGCGTGTCGCGCGTAAGCGCCGACCGCGTTGCTGCGCTGCGTCGCGGTGCCGTCGACGGGCAGGTAGTCGTAGAGGTTCCAGACGTATTCGTTGGAGCCCGGCCGTGCCGCAGGCGGGGAGGTCGGACACAACGGGTCGCTCATCGGGTTCGGCGTGCAGTGCACAACCGGCGCGACGATGCCGTAGAGGTAACGGCCGCTGTAGCCCTGCAGGGCATAGGCACCGTACGTCGCATGAAAGGCCAGGGCATAGCCGCCGAGCGGCAACGCGAAGGTCGCGGCGGCCGCGGCGATCCGGCGCCAGCCGACCCGTGCCATCAGCAAGACGATCGCGACCGGCAGCGCCAGTCCGAGTCCGACTGTGCGGGTCAACGTCGCGCCCGCCAACACGGCCCCGACGGCGAAGGCGACGCCGATCGACGGCCTGCGCATCAAGCGCACGCAGAGCACGACCATCGCAACCACGAGGAAGGTGAACAGGGTGTCGCTCAGCACGAATTGTTCGATCGCAACCTGGTAGGCATCGATCAGCAACGGCAGTGCCGCCACCGTTGCCAGGCCGCGGTTGACTCCGAGACCTCGAAGCGTTCGGTAGACGAGCCACCCGCTGAGCAGACCTAATGCGTGTTGCAACAGCGTGAGCAGCAGCAGGCCATGCGACCAAGCGGTGAGCCAGATGAACAACGGGTAGCCGATCGGGTGCCAGGCACTGATCACACTCAGGTCCGCCGCCTCGCGCAGATAGCCGGGCGAGTCGCCGAAGAACTCGAGCGCTGGTGCATAAGCGATGAGCACCACGAGCCGCAAGACCGTGGCGAACGCGGCCACGACGCAGAACGCTCTGTTGTCGATCGCCCAGAGCCGCAGCCGCTCGGCGGTGGTCCAAGCCACCGGCGGTGGTGACGCCGGTTCGCCTGCGACGTCACGGGTCGGGAGCCCGGTGACGGTCACGTCGGTCGCTGGAAGACGAACAGGTTGTTGAGACCGAGCTGGAACCGTCGATGCGTCATCAGCGCGAGTCCGGCGCTGGTGAAGATCTCGGGGACGCGGCCGGGCACGAACCCATGATGCTGATGCGCCTCCATGCCATCGAGCAGGCCCACCGCCATGCCGGCGTGCAGGATGCGATCGACGAGCGGTGACGGCACGGTGATGATCAACCGGCCGGCCGGGCGCAGGTGGTCGAAGCTCGCTATTGCCCACTGCTTCAGCTGAGTCTCATCGATGTGTTCGACGACCGCGAGCATCACGATCGCGTCGAACGTCTCGCCCGGTTCGAGCACCTCGGGGAAGGTGCCGGTGCGGCGTACGGCGTCGTCTGCGCGCCAGCCGGTCGAGCCGAGCAGATCCACGCCGACGCCGCTGCGAATGCGATCGCCGGCGATGCGGAACAGATCGCCATCGGCGCAACCGACGTCGAGCACGTGCGGATCGGGCGGGAGCCACGCGAGAGCGCGCCGTATGCGCCACTGTTGAAGTGCGCGGTCCGCCGCTTTCATGGCCTCGTGTCGCCCGTCTCGTGCTGTTGCCTCGGCGACGCTCCTCAGTGCTGCCACGCGGGTGCGAGGTCGCGCAGCGCCCGGGACAGCGGCGCGGATGCATCGCCGGCCCAGGTGGCGTCGGAGACGCCGTACCCCTCGGGGCACCCCTCGAACCGTGGGGTCGTGTCGCAGGTCGCGGGCGTTGCGCTGCCGTGAGCGCCGGTTCCGTTGATCGACCAATAGGTCCAGTCGATGTCCCCGGCGTGTAAATAAGCGGTAAAGGCGCTCCACCACGGCCCCTGGTTGCAGCCCGAACTGCCCGGATGGCAGGTGCCGAACTCGCCGACCCACACCGGAGTGGTCCAGCGTTGATGCTGCTCGAGCAGCCAGCCCCACGAAGCACCGAGAGCAGCGCGGAGTTTCGCCGCGGAGATCGTCGGGTCGCCGAAGCCGTATTCGTGTGCGGAGTAGATCAGCCGATGCGGCAGCGCGAGGGTGATGGGACGGGTCGCGGCGCCCTGAAGGTCACCCGCGTAGTGCGTGCCTTCCACTGCGATCAACAGGGTGGCGTTTGCCCGCAGCACCGTGTTGCCGCCGAGGGTGGCGGCGCGGGGCCAGTCCTGCCACACTGGCGTCGCCGTGGTGCTCCATGTCGGCGTGACGCCGAGTAGCCAGTCGGTGCGAGGCTCGTTGCGCAGGTCGGCAGCGATGACGGCCGGTTCCGGATGCGCGCCAGCGGCTGAGTAGCGGCGCGCGACGGTCGACCACGCGGCGAGCCACTTCTGCTGGCCGACGGCGAAGTAGGCCGTCTTCTGCGCCGTCGTCATCGTCGACCAGGCCGGCGGGTGCGACGGTTCGTAGCCTGCCCACCACAGCGCGTTGCCGTCGCTTCCGCCGCAACACCAGTCCGGCCTGGTGACGTGGTTGTCCACGATGACCATCAGTCCATGTCGTGCCAGCCCGGCGATGACGGCGTCGAACACCGCGCGCGCGTCGAGCCCGCGCAGTTGCGGGTTCGCGGCGACCGTGACCGGCGCGACGTGTGGTGCAACGCCGACCCACGTATCGGTCGCCCATGGCAGCCGCACGACGTTGAACCCGTCTCGCACCATGTGAGCGGCGATCGCGTCGATCGACTGACATTGCAAGCCGGCCGGCACGCGGTCGAGCTCTTCCGCGCCGTACCAGTTGACTCCGGCGAGCTTGACCCGATGCCCATGAGCGTCGACGACGAAGCGCCCGCTGGTGTGCAGCGGGAGTGCCGGCAGCGCGCGGCGATCTGCCGTGGACGGCGTCGGCGTGGACGCAGCTTGCGGGCATGCGCCGACGCGGAACTGGCGGGCCGCCACAGCAGCGCTCACCGGCGCGGCATAGATCGCGACCTGGTCGAGGTTGCCGCGCAGCCCCGACCCGATCGTCACTGCGTTGTTGGGCCCCACCTTGCCCCAGCCTGGCGCCGCAGCCGTCGTGTCACGCGCACCGTCGACGAAGACGGTCAGCGTGTTGCGGTCGACGCTTGCGACGACCGCATGCCACTGGCCGTCAGCGACCGGCGTTCGCGACATCGCGGCACCGCAGCCGAAAGAGCTGCAGAAGGTCGCCGCGACGTGACCTCCGAGCAGCGCGACGCGGAGTCCAGCGACTGCGACGATCGTGCCCGTTGCCGCGCCGACCGGCACCCGCAGCCAGGCGCTGGCCGCGACAGCCGGTCGCGCCTTCGGATCAGCCGGCACCGTGACTGCTGCGGTGGTCCCGTCGAAGGCGTACGACGTGGCGGTCGGTCCCTGACCGACCTGACCGACGGCGACCTCGGCCGTAGCGACTCCGTTGCGGTGCCCGACGGTGTCGTTGACCGGGCCGGGGCTCGCTTCGGACAGTGGCCAGAGCGAGATCGGCACGGCGACCGGCGCCACCGGGGTCGAGGCGTCCGCAGGGGCGGCCGGCGCCCCGCTCCCCGCCATTGCGCCGGCGGCCAGCGCCCAGGCAGCGAGCGTTGCGCCCCCGAGCAGATGCGCGCGTCGCGGCGGCGCATCCCCTCCCATGCCTCGTTGATAGCGAACCCGTTGATCGTCCGCAGGCAATCAGACGAATGCTTACCAGTAGGGCAAGCCGGGCATGACCCAGCACGTTGTGACCGTCGTCACGAGACTTCCCGCGCGCGCTGGGCTCGATTCGGGCGAGGACCTCGAGCTCACGATCGTCATGCCCTGCCTCGACGAGGCGGACACGATCGAGACCTGTGTGCAGAAGGCGCTGCGTTTCCTGGAGCGCACCGGCACCCGCGGCGAGGTCTTGATCGCCGACAACGGCAGTTGTGACGGCTCGCCGGATCTTGCCCGCCGGCTCGGAGCGCGGGTCATCGCCGTGCCACGTCGCGGCTACGGGTCGGCGCTCATCCAGGGCATCGCCGCTGCGCACGGTCGTTACGTGATCATGGGTGACGCCGACGACAGCTACGACTTCTCCGCTCTCGATGACATGCTCGCGGAGCTTCGCGACGGCGCCGACCTTGTCATGGGCAACCGCTTCGCCGGTGGCATCGAACCCGGCGCGATGCCACCGCTGCACCGTTACCTCGGCAACCCGGTGTTGTCGTTCGTCGGCAGACTGTTCTTCTCTTGCCCCATTGGTGACTTCCACTGTGGGCTGCGCGGCTTCCGCCGCGACGTCGCCCGCTCGCTGGATCTCCGCACGACCGGCATGGAGTTCGCCAGCGAGCTCGTTGTGAAGGCGGCACTCGCGAAGTCACGCATCGTCGAGGTGCCGGTCGTGCTCCACCCGGACGGACGGTCACGGCCACCGCACCTGCGCAGTTGGCGTGACGGATGGCGGCACCTGCGGTTCTTGTTGCTGTTCAGTCCGCGCTGGCTGCTCTTCTATCCGGGACTCGCGGTCATGCTCGCCGCCGCCGGGGTGCTCGGGCTGCTTGGCTTCGGCGCCTGGTCACCCGGCCGCGGTCGCTTGGCCGAGGGCATGCTGGTCGGTGCCGGCGGCTTGCTGATCATCGGGGTGCAGGCGGTGCAGTTCTCCGTCTTGGCGCGGGTCTTCGCGCAGACCCAGCGGCTGCTGCCACCGATACGTCGTCGGCTCGGTCGAATGATCGACCGCGTGACCCTCGAGCTCGGACTCGTGAGTGGTGTCGCTCTCGTCCTCATTGCCGTCGCCGGTGTAATCGCCAGCCTCGTCGTGTCCCGGTCGAGTGACCCGCATGCGACGGTGGCCCCGCTTGCGTTTCGCCTAGGGGTGTGCTCGGTCGTGCTCGGGGTGCTCGGCTTGCAGGTCATTCTCGGTACGACGTTCCTGAGCATCTTGCGTCTGGACCGCTTGGGCACAACTCGTTAGGCGCCTGCTCCGATCGGGTCATTTTCGACCGCGTTGGTGGCGTCTGTGCCATAGTCGGTCCATGGCCGAGGCCCGCGCCGCGCGCCTGCCGCTGCGGGCTGCATCGCTGTTGTGCTTGCTGATCGCCTTGTTGGTGACCGGCGGCGCGTCGTGGGCTGTTCACGTCGCCGTCAGCGACCAGGAGCATCGGCTTCTCAAGGAGCGCACCGGCGAGGTCGGGCTCGTTTTGACCGAGGCTGTGGACGCCATTCCGTCGTCGCTCCAGCAACAAGGTGCTGTGTTGCAGGCGACCGGCAACTCTGCGACCGCTTACGTCAAGGCGGCCGTCGCCGCCCAGCCCGCTCAGCCGGTGACGTTTGCATGGTTGCGCGCCAACCCGGGCGGCACCTTCACTGTCATCGCGGAGGCCGGCGACGAGCTGACGAGAGGCGAGCTCATCTCCGATGCGCGCGCGACGACGCTGACGAAGGCGCTCACTGCCAAGACGATGGTGCCGACGCAGGTCATCGGTGCGCAGCGCATCCTCGGCTTTGCGATGGGGCCGCCGACTGCGCCCGCTGGCACGGTTCTCTACCGGCAGTCCATGCTCGGCCCGGTGGTCAGTCCGCCGCGCGCAGCTAGCACTGCGCCGTTCTCGGAGCTCGACGTCGCGCTCTATGCCAGCACTCGGCGAGCATCTGACCAGATCCTGGTGGCGACGACGAAACATCTGCCACTGTCTGGCGCCGTACAGCACCAGCTGCTGTCGGTCGGCACGGGCAGCTGGCTCCTGACCGTCTCGGCGCGAGGGGCACTTGTCGGGTCGCTCACAGCTAACGCGCAATGGATGACACTCGCCATCGGCGCACTTGGTTCGTTGCTGGTAGCCCTGTTTGTCGAAGCGTCCGGACGTCGCCGGGACGCGACGTTGGAGCTCTACCGTGCGGAGCACCAAGTCGCGGAGACGCTGCAGCGCAATTTGTTGCCGACGTTGCCGTCCTTGCCCGGGCTGAAGCTGGCTGCCCGCTACCTCGCCGGTGGCACCGGGCAGCAAGTCGGCGGCGACTGGTTCGACGTGTTCCCGGTTTCCGGCGGCCGCGTCGGTGTCGTGGTCGGTGATGTCATCGGTCACGACGTCACGGCTGCGAGCGCGATGGCACAGATCCGCGCTTTGCTCCGTGGCTATGCCGTCGACGGAGACCCACCGGCCAGCGTCATCACCAGGCTCGATCGCGTCGTCGACCTGTTGCAGCTCACCCAGCTTGTCACTGTCTTTTACGGCCTCCTCGATCCGCCGGCTGCGGACGGAAGCCGCGCCTTGCAGTACTCGAACGCCGGACACGTGCCGCCGATCGTTCGCGACCCATCTGGCGCCGTGTCTTCGCTGAGTGGCGCCGAGTCGGTCGTGATCGGCGCGCCGATCGACGTGGCCCACGCGCAGAACTCGGTGCAGCTGGCCGCGGGCAGTGTGCTCACGCTGTTCACCGATGGGCTGGTCGAAGTGCCCGGAGGCTCGCTGACGGACGGGCTCCGCAACCTGGAGAACACGGTCGCGGCGTTGGGCGAAGCGGACGTCGAGCAGATGTGTGACGCGCTGGTGGCCGGCGCGGAGCGTCGTAGACTCCGCGACGACGTCGCCCTGCTCATCATCCGGCTTTCGACTCCGGCGAGTGCGGCGGTCGAGACACCAGAGCTGACCGGTGGAGACCTGAAGGGCCGCTAACCACATGCGAGCGATGCAGATCACCGACCTCACCGGCCCACGCAGCGCTCTGGAGATGGCGGAGCTGCCGAAACCCGAACGTCGTGCGGGCCAGGTCCTGATCGAGGTGCATGCGACCGGTGTCGCATTCCCGGAAGTGCTGCAGACCCGCGGCATGTATCAGATGAAGCCGCCGCTGCCGTTTGTGCCGGGCAGCGAGGTCGCCGGCGTCGTGATCGATGCAGACGAGTCGGCCGGCGTGCAGCCGGGGCAGCGCGTCGCGGCCATGTGCTTGCTCGGCGGCTGGGCCGACATGGTGGTAGCCCCCGCGCACAGCACCTTTGCCCTGCAGGAAGAGCTCGACTTCGGCCAGGGCGCCGGTCTGATTCTCAACTACCACACCGCCTGGTTCACGCTCGTCACGCGAGGTCGGCTGCAAGCCGGTGAAACCGTGCTGGTGCACGGCGCCGCGGGCGGCGTCGGCACGTCCACGCTGCAAGTCGCTCGCGGTCTCGGTGCCCGCACGATCGCCGTCGTTTCCAGCGACGCGAAGGAGGAGGTCGCTCGTGCTGCGGGGGCGGACGTGATCTTGCGCTCGGACGGTCCGTGGAAGGACCAAGCGAAGGAGCTCGGAGGCGTCGACGTCGT
This sequence comes from Mycobacteriales bacterium, assembly GCA_035695245.1. Taxonomy (GTDB): domain Bacteria; phylum Actinomycetota; class Actinomycetes; order JAFAQI01; family JAFAQI01; genus DASSEQ01. Next base: position 9,135 of record DASSEQ010000219.1, read on the forward strand.
CATCGATCCGGTCGGCGGCGACCGCTTCCTGGACAGTCTCCGTTCGCTGCGAGAGCAAGGGCGCATGGTCGTCGTCGGGTTCACGGCGGGCGAGATCCCCACGGTCAAGGTCAACCGTCTGCTGCTCAACAACATCGACGTCGTCGGCGCGGCGTGGGGTGAATACGCGCTGCGTCGCCCCGACGTCATGGCTGACACGCATCGCGAGGTCAGCGCATTGATCGGGGCCGGCTTCGTCAGCCCCATGGTGGGTGCGCGCTTCCCGCTGGAGCGTGCCGCCGAGGCTCTCGTCTTGCTTGATGAACGCGGTGCCACCGGCAAGGTGGTGCTCGACGTTCGCCCGTCAGAGGCTGACGGCTAGGCCAAGACGTCCCGAAGCGCCTCAGAGACGCGTTCGGTATCCGGTCCCCAAAGGACGAAGGTCAGCCCGACCTGCTGCGGTAGTTCGGGTACGACGACATGCGAACCGTTGCGCGGATTGGACCAGCAGACGTCTCCGGACCACCAGTACTCTTCGCGCTCCGCCCGTTGGGCATCGTCGTCGATCCGTTGCTCCGCCGCCGGGCCGCCGACGGCGCTTCTCGTCGTACGTCCGTTGATGACTGTCACGTCGGAGTAACCCAGCGCGTCGAACACGTTGCGGCAGCGTGCCATCACATCGCGGTGGGACTCGCGCTCCCCGACCGGGCCCGGCCAGGACCAGACCTGCACCAGCTCAGGTGCGTCGCAACACTGTCGCGTGACGCGACGAAGCGCCCGTCGGGCTCGAACCGACGCGGAGAGTGGTTGCTGTGCCTGTCTCACTACTACGCAATGTAGTTGAGATCTGCGCCAGACATGACGACACGTGGCCCGGAGCGGTCACGGCGCGTCCGGCGACGGCTCGACCGGTGGGGGAGGCAACGTCTCCGGCGTGTCCGGCAGCAGTGGGCCGGGGTCGTCCGGAATGGGCTCCGTCGGGTCGATCGGCGGGACTTCCGCGGGATCTGTCTTCGGGTCGGTCCCCGGCATGGGCTCCAGCGGTGGCGCAGTCACCCGTTGAGTGTTCCCGGTTGCGCGGCGTTGATCCTCGGTTGCGGCGTTTGGCCAAATCCAGCAGCATCGCGCAGATGAGGACAGAGGCGGTCGTACGAGCGGCGGGTTTGGCCGGGCTGACGCTCCCGGAGCACTTTGACTTCGAGTTGGTCGGCGACGAGCCGGTGCTGCCTTCGCCGCACCACCTTGCCACCGCGGCCGGCACGGCACGGCTGCTCACGGGACTGGCGGCGGCGGAGCTGTGGCGGCTCAAGTCGGGCGAGAAGCAGCAGATCAGTGTCGACATCCGGCATGCAGCGGCCAGCCTGCGTTCCTACCAATACGCCCGGCCCGCGGGCGAGCCGGAGCAGACGCTCGAGACCTTGTTCGCGCGGAGCGGCGAAGCCGCCCGTCGGCGACTGACGCGGATCCTCCCGACCCGCGACGGGCGCTACGTGCAGCTGCACGGCTCGTTCAATGACGGCCCTCGAGTCCTCGCCGAGCTTGGTCTGGGCGAGGAGGCGTCGACCGAAGAAGTCACCGCTGCCGTGGGGGCTCGCGACGCCGAGTCGTTGGAACAGGCGTTGGTTGCCCGGAAGGTGTGTGGTGGCGTCGTGCGGAGCAAGAGCGAATGGGCGAGCCATCCGCAGGGTCTCGCCATCGCGGGGCTTCCGGTCGTCACGGTGCAGAAGATCGGCGCGTCGCCACCGGAACCGGCCGACGGCGGGGACCGGCCGACTGCCGGCGTTCGCGTGCTCGATCTCACCCGAGTGCTTGCCGGGCCAACCTGTGCGAAAACCTTGGCCGAGCATGGTGCCGACGTGCTTCACGTCAGCACGCCGCAGCTCGAACGCGGCGGTCCCTTCGAGCTCGAGACCGGGATCGGCAAGCGACAGGCGGCACTCGACCTCAACGACGAGTCAGCGGCGGCAACGCTGCGTGAGCTCGCTCGTGACGCCGATGTGTTCTGCCAGGGCTACCGGCTCGGCTCGCTTGCCCGGCGCGGGTTCGCGCCAGAGCAGCTCGCCGCTTTGAGGCCAGGCATCATCTATGTGTCGGAGAACTGTTACGGCCCCATTGGTCCGTGGGCCGAGCGTCCGGGTTGGGAGCAGCTCGCGCAGGCCGCAACCGGCATGTCCCATCGTGAAGGTCTGGAGGCGGCCGATGGTGTGCCGCGGCTCGCGCCGGCAGCGGTCAACGACTACACGACCGGCTTCCTGGCGGCGTACGGCGCCATGGTGGCGCTCGCGCGGCGCGCGACCGAGGGCGGATCGTGGCTGGTGCAAGCGTCGCTCTGCCAGACCAGCATGTGGGTGCAGCGGCTCGGTGATGACAACGACGCGACGAGCGCACACCTCGGCGACGTGAGCGAGTTCACCGCCACCATGGACACGCCCAGCTTCGGCGCGATCTGCTACTTGCGGCCGGCCGTGTCGATGTCGGAGACGCCGCCGCGCTGGGATCTCCCGCCGGCGCCGATCGGCGCGCACTCGCCGGAGTGGTTGCCCCGCTAACGACTACGCGCAAGAGTGGCGGCGTGGACAGCCACTACGACCTCGTTGTCGTGGGCTCCGGCCCGGCGGGCGAGAAGGGTGCGGCGCTTGCAGCGTTCCACGGCAAGCGAGTCGCGCTGGTCGAGCGCGCACCGCAGCCGGGCGGGACGATGGTCAACGGCGTCGCGAGCACCAAGACGATGCGTGAAGCCGCGTTGTATCTCACCAGCTTTCGCCAGCGTGCGGTCTACGGCGTCGGCATGGACGTTGCCCCGGAGCTGGCAGTGCGAGGCGTGCAAGAGCGGGCGCGGCACGTCGAGCACCTGCTGTCATCGGCGGTCAAGCACAACCTCGACCGGCATGGCGTCACGTTGATGCACGGCTCGGCCCAACTGCTGGGCGATGGCCGGATCGAGGTCCACCCGTCGTCCGCTGGTGATGCACCGTACATCTTGACCAGCGACGTGATCCTCCTCGCGACCGGCGCTCGTCCGTATCACCCGCCGAACATGCCGTTTGAGCATCGCGACGTGCTCGACTCGGAATCGGCCGCCCGACTCGACCGCCCGGTGCGCAGCATCGTTGTCATCGGCGGTGGCGCAGTTGCGTGTGAGTTCGCGTCCATCTTTGCGGCACTCGGCTCCGAGGTGGCGTTGCTCGAAGGCCGCGACCGGCTGCTGTCGTTCGTCGATGCGCAGATCGCCGCGCAACTCGCCGAGGCGTTCGCCGCCATGGGCATCGATGTGCATCTCGGGGCCGGTGCGATCGACGTTGCCGTAGACGCGGACGGTGTCGTCGTACGGACCGGCGACGGCGCGGTCCGTTACCCGAGCAAGGTCATCGTCGCGGCCGGACGTGCCGGCAACACGGAAGGTCTCGGCCTGGAGGTTGCCGGCGTCAGCACGGACGGTAGGGGCCACATCGTCGTCGATGAAACCTTCGAGACGAGCGTCTCCGGCATCTACGCGGCCGGTGACGTCACCGGCCCACCGGCGCTCGCGTCGGTCTCCATGGAGCAGGGACGGGTGGCGATGTGTCATGCGTTCGGCATCCCGGTGCGCACGGCCGTCGACGGGCAGGCGCCGTTCGGCGTCTACTCGATTCCCGAAGTCGCCATGGTCGGGCTGACCGAGGAGGCGGCGCGGTCGTCGTACGACGATGTCTTGGTCGGTCGAGCACGACTATCGCGCAACGCACGCACAGCGATCACCGGTGGCGCCGCGGGCTTGGTCAAGCTGGTGTTCCGCGCCGGCGACCGACGCATCCTCGGCGTGCACCTGCTGGGGGACAACGCAACCGAGCTCGTCCATATTGCCCAGGCAGTCATCTCGTCCGGCGGGACGCTGGACTACTTCATCAACGCGACCTTCGCGACGCCGAGCGAGACCGAGGCGTTCAAGTACGCCGCCTACGACGGGCTCTCGCGGGCCGAGAACCGCCCTACTCTCACCGTCAACGCCTGAGCGGCGTAGTCCGTGATGACTACGTCTCGGGGTCATCTCGGCGCATCTGTTCCGGCGGTTGACGCCGATAGTTCAGGGCGCGCCCATACAGGTCGATGACGGGACAGACGCTGCGACCGAGGAAGTCACGTGCCCGAGCCCGCAATCCCTGAGCCACGCCTGCCGCTGGCCAAGGCGTGGGCTTCCGTGCCGCACACCGACGCCGACCTCGTTCTCATCACCACTCCCGACGGGGTGTGCCTCGAGGCCAGTAGCACCGTCGAGCAAATGCTCGGCCTCCGCGTCAGCGACGTCGTCGGCCGACCGGTCGTCGACGTGGTCGGTGAGCTCGACGCCGCGAGCCTGCAGGCCGTGTTCGCTCGGGTGCGCCGAGACGGGTCGGCGCGCACGACGATCCGCCTGACCCCGGTGTCGGCGCCACCGCTCTGGCTCGACGTATCAGCGAAGATCGTGACCAAGGGTGAGTCGGACCTCGTCGTGTTCGCAGCGCGCGACGTCACTGACGACGTGCTCGCATTGGAGCACCTTGCCGAGTCGGAGCAACGCTGGCGCCTCGCTTTCGAACATTCGCCGATCGGCGCCGCGCTGGTCAGCACCGAGGGCGAGATCCTGCTTGCCAACGCCTCGCTGGCGAGAATGCTCGGTCGCCGGGTCGAAGCACTCGTTCTGCTGTCCATGGACGACGTCACTCATCCCGACGACATCTTCCTCGACGCGGCGAAGTTGGCGGAGCTCCGCGCCGGTGAGCTGAAGACCTACTCAGTAGAAAAGCGCTACCTGACTGCAGCCGGCGAGCAGCTGTGGGGCCAGCTGACTGCAGCGGCGGTGCCCAACTTGCACGGGGAAGTGCACGGCATCATCGTGCAACTGCAGGACGTCACCCAACGCCGCGACGCCGAGCTCGAGCTGGCCAACCGCGCCCTGCACGATCCGCTCACCGGTCTCGCGAACCGCTTCCTGGTGCAGCAGTGGCTCACCAGCGCGCTGCAGGAGCACCTCGGTCGCGGCGTGGGCGTGCTCTACTGCGACCTCGACCGGTTCAAGGTCGTCAACGACAGCCTTGGTCACGGCGCCGGTGACGATGTGCTCGTCGAGGCGGCAGCACGGCTGTGTGCCGCTGTGCGTCCCGAGGACCTTGTCGGTCGCGTCGGTGGTGACGAGTTCGTGGTCATCTGCGAGCGCGTCGCCGGTCCGGATGCGCTGCTCGGTGTCGCCGCGCGGCTCGCTGAAGCGCTGGACGAGCCGATCAATCTGGCCGGCCACACGCACACGGTCACCATCAGCATCGGTGCGGCGATCGGGTCTGCGACCGAAACCGCGGACGAGTTGCTGATGCGCGCGGACATGGCGCTGCTGCGCGCGAAGCGTCTGGGCCGAGCCCGGGTCGAGTTCTTCGACGCCACGGTTGACCGGATCGCGACGCGCGAGGACTTGGAGCTCGAAGAGCAGCTGCGGGCCTCCGTCGACACCGGCCAGCTTCGTGCCTTCTACCAACCGATCGTGACGCTCGACGACCGCAAGCTCGCCGGCCACGAAGCGCTGATCCGGTGGGACCATCCCGACCGGGGACTGCTCGCGCCCAACCGTTTTCTCGACATCGCCGAAGGCACCGGGCTCATCCGGTCGCTCGGGTGGTGGATGTTGGCACAGGCGTGCCGTGACGCCTCGATCGGCCGGGGTGGCGTCGGTGCTGATGCGACCTGGGTCGCGGTCAACGCCTCGCCGGTGCAGCTCAACCGCGGTGACGTGTACGACGTCGTCATGGCGACGCTCGAGCAGACACAGCTGCCGCCGCACAAGTTGCATCTCGAGATCACCGAGACCGCCCTCATGCAGGCAAGCAACGCGCTCGTGGACCAGCTCCGGCGACTGCGTGACGCCGGCGTCGCGATTGCCCTGGACGACTTCGGCACCGGCTTTTCGTCGCTATCCCTGTTGCGCGACTTCCCGGTCAACATGGTGAAGATCGACAAGAGCTTCGTCGGTCCTCTCCTCGAGGACCGCGGCGCGTACGCGATCGTGCGAGCGGTGCTCGGCATGTGCCGTGACCTCGGCATCCCGGTCGTCGCTGAGGGCGTCGAGACCGAAGCGCAGGCCGACCAGCTGGCAGAGATCGGTTGCAGTCACGCGCAGGGCTACCTGTTCGGGCGCCCGCACGGCGTGGGTCAACAGTCCAACGAGGCTTTCGAGGCAATCTTGACTCGGTTGTATCCCCACGGTGTCAATGTGGACATGGCAGGAAGTGCTGACCGGTGACCGAACGAGCAGCGCGCGACAACTTCGCCACTACCGAAGTCATCCGCCCCGCGGCGGTGCTGATGGAAGAAGCGGCCAAGAAGATCCTGACCGGTCTTGCCGACGACAGCGTCCACGACGGTGGTCACTGGTGGACCACCAGCGGTGTTTGGCGTCGCTACGACGCATCCTGGCCGGAGGGCGCTGACGAGCCGGGTGAGGCGCAGCATCTCGGCACCATCAGCTGCGTCTATGACAGCCCGCAGCGCTATTCGGTGACGATCTTCCGTGCGTCGATCACGCCCGAGGGCGTGGCGGCCGGCTGGACGGTCGAGACGCTGTGCGATGACGCGCTCCGGCACGCGGACCTCACCCTGTCGTCCTGCCCGCGGGCACAGATGCATTCGGCACCGCAGCCGTTCCGCATGCGCGACGCCAACACTCCTTAGCGACACCCTCGCGATCGCTTCAACAGCGTCGGACCGCCGGTCTGCTGCGACACGTAGGTGCCGTCAGACTGCATGTCGGCTTGAGCCGGCCAGGCCAGCAACAGGCGGCCGCAATCGTCGAGCGCGATGCCGTTCACATCGGTGGACCGACCGCACACGAATCCGTTCAGCGTCGCCTGCTGACCCTGCTTGCACGCGCCCATTAGCTCGCTTGCCGTCGCCGCGGGTTCGACGATGATCGACGACAATTTGACCGTCGTCCAACGCGGCGTCGCACTGAGCGCGTCGAGACTCTGCGCCGTGTAGGAGTACCACCGGGTCTTTCCGCCGACCTTGACCCCGTGGTACCACGCGACATCGACACGTCCTGGCGAACCGGCGACGATCAGCGGCAACAGGTTGCCGGGGTTGCCGCTCGAGGCGACGACCGACGGCTTCGACCAACGGTCGAGTGACTTCGCTGTCGCGTGCACGACCTTGATCGCGGCCCCGTCGTAGTCGGGGTAGTCGTGAATCGACTCGGGATACGCGACGTAGACATTGCCCGCCGAGTCCACGGCGCCGGGCGCGAGCTGCATGCCCACGATGTGCGCCGGGGGACCGGTGTCGTTGACGGCGAGGTGCGGCTGCCAGGTGCCCGGAATCTGCGTGGTGGCCGCGTCGTCGCTCACCACCCAGACGCGGTTGGCCGCGACGACGTTGATCTCGGGCGGTTGCGCGGCACATCCACCGATCGGCGAGCTGCGCGTGCCGAAGACGACATAGACGCGGCCGCTGTGTTGATCGACGAAGATGTTGGAAGGCCCACCCGAGTCGGCGCACTGCAAGTCGAGGTAGTCCTGCTGGCCCGGGATCGCGACCGGCACCGCCGGTCCGAAGCTGGCGCCCCCGTCGGTGCTCGTCGCCACGAACATGTTGTGTTGCGCGGCGCCGCTGAGCAAGTTGTGGAACAGCAAGTAGACACGTGGCTGATGCGTCGTCGGGTCGTCCGGCCCCACCGCGATCCACGGCCGGTCGGTATCTGCGAACGTTGTGCCCTGTGACGGCGTCCACGTCTTGCCGCCGTCATCGGAGTAGTCGGTGCGGAAGTTGATGCCGCCGTAGTCGAGCTCTGTCGTGATGATCCGGCCGGTGCGCGTGGTGACGACGTCGACGTCGGTGGTCGCCTCGGTCTGATCGGCGGGTTGGCCCGCGGTCGGGCTCCAGTGGATGCCGTCGCTGCTGCGGTAGACCGTTTCGAGCCCGAAACCCAGGTCGTTCTGCGACAAGCCGTTTGTCACGACGTAGCGCAGCCCTCGGGAGGTGACGGCTGCGCGCGGCTCTGAGAGCCCATATGAATGCGGCAACCGCACTGTCGTGAACGCCGGCGCGCTCGATGCGCCCGCTTGCGGGATCGCTATGCCGGCAGCCAGCGCTCCGCCGGCAGCGAGCGCGGCCAGCCACGGATAACGGCGCATCGTGAACCTCCAGGCCTCGTCGGCGCAGACTTCGTCGTACGCCGGGGTGTTCCTGCCGCTGCCGTCCCGGTTGGCGTGATTGCCGGGTCTTGCCGGTGAGTCGTTCGGCACCGCACGTTGCGCCATCGACCACGTCGCGAATATCCCGACGTCGAAAAATCCCGACGCTATTAAGTCAGCGTTCGGGACACGCGCACGATCGTGCGGCGGGTCAGCTCGTGGCGTCGGAGGAACTTGCGGCCCGCCTCGGCCTCGGCGCCCGCGCTCGCCCGCACCGTCCCGCGCGACTGCTCCCACGCAGCGAGTGACGCGTACCAGGTGACGAGCAGCGCGCTCGCGTCCTCCTCTTTCGTGTCCAGCGATCGGAACAGGCCGAGGATCCGTGCGTCGTACGACGCTTCGAAGCCGGGCCACGCCGTCACCGACAGTTCGAGGAACTCGTCCCAGTCGGCGGCGGCGAGCTCGAACCAGCGCAAAGCCAGCACGCCGGTTCCCAAACTGGGGCGGTCCACGTCTGCCGGCCGGGCCGTGCTCTCGAGCTTGTCGACTCGCTCGACCTGCCCGGCATCGCCGATCATGGCGGCGATGTCCGGAGGTTCCAAGGCGCCGTCTTTGGCGGCGGCGATCAGGACGAATTCGTCACTGTCCCAACCGATGCCGCCCGCGCCGCCGGCGACGATCCAGGCGGCTCCGGCTAGGTCCGCCCGGACGCGAGCGACCTCTGTCGGCTGGACGCGCATCAGCACGTGGTCGAACCGCATCCCCATGCGCGCAGATTATGAGCGCCTACCCGTCAGGTCGATGCGACGTGGGTCCACGGACGAAGGGACCGCAACCGGTGCCAGGCGGCGGCACCGCAGATCACCGCTCCCGCGCAACTCGGAATCGCACCGCTGAGATACCAGCCCACCCCGCCGCTGCCGTGCTGCACCGCCGTGTCGAGGGCCGCGGCGGCGAGGAAGACTCCGGCGCCGGCCAGCGCGACCGCGGCGAGTCCACTCACACCTCCGTCACGGAGGCGGTTCATGCTCACGTCGCCGGGGAGCCGCCGGCGAGCCCAGACGATCAGGACGAGCAGCAGCAGCCCGGCCAGCCCGGCGACGAGGCGAAGGCTCACCGCGTCCGCGCTGGTCTCGAGCATCGCTGCCTGACTGCACGTGTGAGCTCCAGGGTGAATCGCCAGGTAGTAACGGCACGCGCTTGCGGGATGTGTCACCGGGAGAGCGCCCACGAAGCGCGGTCCGGCGAGTGAGTTGAAGAGTGCGGCCAGCAATCCGCTCGCTCCTATTGCGAGGAGACCCGTCGCCGACAGAGCGCCCAACGACCATCCGGTGACCGCGCTCGCGCCGAGTGGACCGAGCCGACGTGCGCCGTTCGCTGCCCGCGCTACCTCAGCCGGCGAGCCGAACTCGGCGACGGCTGCGCGCTCAGCCTCGACGAGCGAGCCACTGTGCTCGACAAGGCCGTTCGCTGACTGACGCAGATGGTCCTCGGTCTCGGCGAGGAGTCGGCGGGTCGCCCGCGGCGGCAGTCGGAGCAGGCTCAGGAGTTCGTCGAGGTAGTCCTCGATCGGTTCTGGGTCATCGTGTCGCGGGGTCAAGGCGCCACCGCCAACACGGCACGAATCTGGCCTACGGTCCGCTCCCAGTCCCGCCGCCCGTCCCGGAGCGCCCTTTCGCCCTTGCTGGTCAGGCCGTAGACCCGGCGCCGGCGTCCGTTGACCGCGGTCGTCGTGCTCACGATCCAGCCGCGGCTCTCGAGCCGGTGCAGGGCGGGATAGACCGTGCCCTCCGGCAGGTCGAAGCCACCGTCGCTCCGCGCCCGGAGCGCGGCGATGATCGCGTAGCCATGTGCCGGCGACTGCTCCAGTACGGCGAGCAGCATCAGGTCCAGCTGACCCTTGCCCAGATCCATACCTAGATAGGCTAGGTATCAGCGCCGGACAAAGCAAGCAGCTTCCGGTCAGTCCGCGAAAGCCGGTTCGCGCTTCTCCATGTTGGCCATCACCGCTTCGACCTGGTTCTTGGAGCCGATGAGCGTGACCTGCTCGCGGGTCTCCTCGAGGAAGATCTGCTCGATCTCCGCGTCGGACTGGGCGAGGTTGAGCAGGCGCTTGCCGGCTCGGATCGCATGCGGATTCTTGGACGCGATCTGTCGCGCGAGCGCCAGGGCATCAGCACGCGGATCCGAGGAGACGTGGGTCGCGAGGCCCATCTGCACGGCTTCTTCGCCGGAGAAGACGCGGCCGGTCCAGGTCAGTTCCCGGGCGACGTCGTCGCGGACCAGACCTCGCATCAGCACGATGCCGCTCATGTCGGGGACGAGCCCCCACTTGATCTCGAGCACGGCGAGCTGCGCGTCCGGGGCCACGATGCGGATGTCGGCGCCGAGGGCGAGCTGGAACCCCCCGCCGAACGCCACGCCGTGAACAGCCGCGATGACCGGCACCGGGACCTCGCGCCAGACGTAGCAGGCCTGCTGGGCTCGGTTGGCGCCGGCGTCCGTGCGGCCCCGGGCGAGGTCGTCGAGTGACGGTTCACCGCCGCGGCGCTCACCCGACGCCATCTGCCGGAAGTTGCCCATGTCCAGGCCGGCGCAGAAAGCGCGACCTTCTCCGGACAGCACCACCGCACGCACGTCGCTGCGGTCCTTCAGCCCCTCACCGGCGTCGACGAGTGCGTCGAACATCGCGTTGTCGATCGCGTTCATCTTCTCGGCCCGGACGAGGCGCACGTCAGCGACGCCGTTGTCGATCTCAACGATCACTCGGTCACTCATGATCGGAGACTAGCGGGGCCAAAGATCAGCGGTCACTTCCACCTGAAGTGGACGAAGATGCGCCCGAAGTTGTCCGAGTCCTTCTCGACGCGGTGATAGAGCGCCTTGATCTCCTTCTGGTCGAGGAAGCGCAGCACCCGCTTCTTGAGCTGCCCCGAGCCCTTGCCGGGGATGATCTCAACGAGCGGTGCCTTCTTTTGCACGGCTTCGTCGATGATCTGACGCAGTGCACGATCGATTTCGTGGCCACTGTTGTAGATGTCGTGAAGGTCGAGCTTGAGCTTCACGGCGCAAGCATTGCACCGCGTCGGCGCACTGCCCATGCGGATACGAAAGTGTTTCGGCCGGCTTCCTAATCTCGATCTTCTCCGGGGCCGAAGGCTAGAACGGTTGTCGTCGCGCGCACGGGGGTTCGATGGACGTTAGATCGGTAGCTCGACCTCAGATCAATGGTGACGACGGTGGCAAGGAGCCCACCGTCATGCAGCTGCTCGATCAACTTCCCCCCGGCTGGCAGGTGTTGCGCGACCGGCGTCGCGCCCCGACGTCGCCGGCAACGATCGACCATGTCGTGATCGGCCCAACCGGCGTGCATGTCATAGACACGAAGATGTGGAGCGGGCCGCTCTGGATCGGTGACCGTGGTGTCGTCTGCGGCGACCTCCCGCGCTCGGCCGAGATCGGCGCACTCATCGAGGTGCGTGACCAGGTCAAGCGCGAGCTGATGCTCGCCGGTTGCGGCGCTTCCGTGTCCGCGATCATCGCCCTGATGTCGCGCGGACAAGTCGATGGTGTCGTCGTACACAACGACGTCGCCTACGTCTCGCCACAGAATCTGCTGGCGCGGCTGGGGGCCGGAACCGTCGCCCTCGGACCGACGGACGTCACCCGCGTGGCCGCCGTCCTCGAAGCGTTGCACCCGTCGAAGGTCGGACCCGTCAAGCTCGGGTCCGCCGGTCGTCGCGGGTCCGGCGCGCGCCGCGTTCTCAGCCGTCTGTTACGAACCTCTCAGCGAAGCATCATGTGACGTAGCAAGGCTTTGCCGCACAGGACTGAGAGCGGTGACGGATGACTTTCTCCGCGGCCGACCGGCTGTGGCTGCTCGTGCTGCCCGCGGCGGTCGCGGCGGCGTACGTCGTCCAGCAGGTCATCCGCCGTCGGGTCACGGCGCGTTTCGTCGACGACGCACTCCTGCCCTCGGTGATGCCCGTGCGCGCTGGCTGGCAGCGGCACCTGTCACTGGTCGTTCTCGTGCTTACGCTGGCCACGCTTACCGCCGGCTTCGCCGGTCCGCGTACGTCGACAAAGGTGCCGCGCAAGGATGGCGTTGTCATCCTCGCCATCGACACGTCCGCGTCGATGGCGAGCACTGACGTCGCGCCCACTCGATTGAAGGCCGCGCAGCGAGCAGCAGGTGAGTTCGTGTCGGCCCTTCCCGCCGGCATCCGGGCCGGCTTGGTCACCTTCGGCACGGACCCTCAGCTGCGAGTCTCTCCGACCCTCGACCGGCCGACGATGCAAGCCGCGATCCAGAGCCTGCAAGCAGCGCACGCGACGGCCACGGCAGGAGCGATCGACGTCGCTCTCCAAGCGATCAAGTCGGCGCGCACGGGGATCTCCCGCAACCTTCCCGGCACGATCATCCTGCTCAGCGACGGCCGGCCGTCGATCGGGATGAACGGCCTCTCGCCCGACGATGCGGCCGACAGCGAGGCGAGGGCGTCCAAGGCGGCGGGCGTGCCGATCGACACGATCGCGGTCGGCACGTCGGCGGGGGCGGCGACGATGGCCCGCCTCGCGCAGGAGAGCGGCGGTCGCACCTTCCGGGCGCCTACCGCAGCGCAGCTGCACGCCGTCTACAGCACGCTGAGTGGCACTGTGGGATTCACGAAACGGGTCAACGACTGGACGGCGGCGTTCACCGGAGCGGCCCTCGGGATGGGGGTTTTGGCCGCGGCCGCCGCCCTTGCCTGGACGCGACGGCTCGCCTAGCGCGAGACCCAGGCGTCCTTGTCGGCCGTGAGCTCGGTGACCTCGCGCGGCAGCTCGCCCGAGACGACATCGGCGATCGTGACCCGCTCCAACACCGCCCGGATGCTGGATCGCAGTGACACCCACACATCGCGCAGCGGCACCGCGCTGCCGGTCAGGTCCAGCGCGTCCGGGCGGGTGCCCGCGACGTTGGCGAGCGGGCCGTCGATGGCACGGATGATGTCCGCGATCGTGATCGCGTACGCCGGCTTCCCCAGCCGGTAGCCGCCTTCGACGCCGCGGCGGCTCTCGACGATGCCGGCATGGCGGAGCTCGTTGAGGATGCCGAGGAGGAACCGCAGGGGGATCTTCTGCGCCTCGGCAACCGTCTCGGCCTTCACCAGCTGGCGGTCCTTGGCAACCGAAGCCATCTCCACGACCGCACGGATCGCGTAGTCGGTCTTGGCGGAGATGCGCACGAGTTCAGTATCTCGAAGGCAGGACCCGCGCCCCGTTGCGTCGAACGAAGGCGGCGTGCCACGCGTCGAGTGGTCAGGGTCAGCGGCGACCCTGGCCGGAAGCCTGTCCGCCGACATCGCGGACACCATGGCGGGCTGGAACGTGCGCTCCGCCGCCGTGGGGCTGTGGCTTCGGCTCGCGCGGGCACAGTTTCCGTCCGATCGGGACGCGCGAGTGGTCTTGGAGTTCGACGCTGACGCCGGTCTGCTGTCTTTTGACGCGTGGGTGGGGGATGACCGTGTCTACGGGGCTGACGACTGGGTGGGTTAGACGGGGGCGCCGGGGTGACCGGCAAATGATGCTCGACCTGGCCGAGCATCTGAAGTTGATCTCCAGCCCGCCGGACTGCGGCGTGCGCTGGCAGGTCGAGGTCGCCCTGGCCATCGCCGACGGCGCCCCGATCGGCGGCGACTTCATCGTGTTCGACGCACCTGCGAACATGCGGCGGCTCCAGGCAGTGGTGGTCGATGCCTCCGGCAAGGGGGCCGATGCCGCGACGAGGTCCCTGATGCTGGCCGGTGCCATCGCCGGGCTTCTCGGCGAGGTGCCGAGCGAGGTCCTGCTGCCTGCGGTCAACCGGCACATCCTGCGGCTGGGCTGGGAGGAGCACTTCGCGACGGCCGCGCACCTCGACGTCGACCTGGAAACCGGCGAGTTCCGGATCGGGGTCGCCGGACATCCGGCCGTGGCGAGGTTGCACGCAGGCTCGGGGAAGTGGCAGCTGCTCCGCGCGACCGGGCCGGCTCTCGGCTTGTTGACCGACGCCTCCTGGTCGCAGCATCGGGGCCGGTTAGCCCCCGGCGACACCCTGGTCGTGGTCACCGACGGTGTGATCGAGATGCCGGGCGAGGATCTCGACGTCGGACTCGATCGGCTGCTCGGCCAGGCTGAGTACCTCGTGCTGTCGGGCTTTGCCGAGGGCGCCGCCAGGTTGTTGGACACGCGACGTGATGCCGGGCGGGACGACGCGCAGGTGCTCGTCGTCGCGCACCAGCCGGTCACTCACGACGCGCCGCTGACGGCTACGCCTCTCCAACGAGCACGACCGGCCGATGCCCAGGTGGCATACCCGACGGAGCCGGGTTTGGCTGATCGGGTGCCGCAACAGCGTTAACGCATGGCCTGTTCGAGGATCGACGGCGACGCTTGCTGGGCGACGAGACTGCCCTTGCGTTCGAGCAGCAGGATGGCCACGTCATCGGACAGGTGGCGCCGGGTGAACTTGACGAGACGACGGTGCAAACTGCGCACGAAGTCATCCGGCTCGGCTTCCGGAAGCCGCGACACCTCGGTGGCGACGTCGAAGTACTTGCCCCGCCGGCGCGCGTCGGTGACACCGTCGGTATAGAGCAGCAACCGATCGCCGGAGACGAATCGCACCCGCTGCACTGTCGCCGTCACGCCCAACCCGAACGGCAGCGAAGCTATTGCAGGTTCCAGGCTGCGTACCTCTTCGCTGGTCAGCAGCAAGGGCGCCGGGTGGCCGCAGTTGATGATCTCCGCATCGTGTTGGTCCAGCTGGACCAGGACCGCCGTCACGAACTCCTCCGCGTCGGCGTTGCGCGCGACGCTTGCGTCGAGCTGTGCCGCGAGCTCGGCGAGGGTCGGCGCCTGATAGGCCCACTCCCTGAACGCACCGAGAGTGGCGCTGGCCAGGTGCACGGCAGGCAGTCCCTTGCCGCGAACATCGCCGACGAACGCGCGTACGCCGTACGGGGTGGTGAGGATCTCGTAGACGTCACCGCCGACCTGCGCGCCGTGCGTGGCGGAGGAGTAGTGGGCGGCCAGGCGCACGTCCTGCAGGGTGTCGGGCACGGGACGGAGCAGTGCGGTTTGCACGACGTCGGCGACGGCGCGGCTGTGACGAAGCTGGCGGAGTCGCCGGCTGCGCAGTCCGGCGGTCATCGTGGCGATCAGCGTCGACGCCGCGATGCCCGCAAGCAGGGCGAGCAGGGGCCGGCTCCAGTTCGCCCGCGCATAGTCGCCCATGAGCGCGGTCGTCGCCGCCGCGATCGCGCCGGCGAGGAAGGTGCCGCTGGGCGTGCTCACGGTGCTGGCGAGGAAGGGTACGACGGCCAGCAGGCCGAGCACGGTGATGTTGCGGCCGGTCAGGGATGCATCGAGGGCGGCCAGCGCGATCGAGATGGCGGCACCGAGGAGCGCCCCCCAAACGGCGCGGCGACCAAGATCAGCCACCTCACCGCCACGGGCCGACCGGGGTTTCGACGGGTTCATCGCCGCCCAGTTTGCCCCGTCTCGGGGCGAGAACGCCATGATCGTTCAAGATCCTGATGACCACTCAGCGCAGCTCTTGGTCAAGCAGGGCGCCCAGCCGCTTTGGGGCGACGACGCGATACGCGTCTGCGATGAGCTCGGTGAGCTCGGTCCAGTCGAGGTCGATGTCGAGCCGTACGCCGACCCACCCGCGGTGTCCGACGTAGGGCGGCCGGAAGAACCTGTCCGACTCCGCAACCAGGGCCTCCTGCGCTCCGGGTTCGGCGGCGCACCACAGATGAGGGAAGTCATGGTCGTGATGCCCGTCCGGCCAGAGCATCACGAACTGCTTTCGGACGAAGAACGCCGGCGCGCCGTGACTTGTCTTCTCGACGACCTCGGGCAGGGCCAGGCAGATGGCACGGACGCGGTCCGCGGCGCCCTCGTTCATCGTCTCTTCCCCATCGCACGCCGATTCTTGCGCGCTTGCCACAGTGTCGGCTCCGTAGCATCCTGCGATATCGGGAGGCGATGTCGCGATGTCGGAGCGCGTGGGTGAGCTGCTGCTCAAGGCGATCGACGGCCTGGACGAGCCGGAGCGTGACGAGCTGTTGCGACAGCTGCTGGGCGGTCTCGTGATGCAGCAGGCCCAGCAAGGAGCGTTGCCGACGCTCACGTTGGGACGGCGCGCTCGCGCGGCGGCGTACGGACGGTTCGTGGACCAGCTCAGTGCCGAGAAGGACGAGTCGGGCGCTTGGAAGGTCGTGCCGATCCGGCTCAACGGTGACCTCTACGAACGGCTGCGCGCCTGGTCGCAAGACCACGACTTCCCGATGGCCGTCGTCGTGCGTGGTCTCGTCGAGCGTTTCCTGGACAGCCAGGCGAAGAGCTGAACTGGGCGGATGCGGAAGCGCGTCTCATGGCGTCGCGCCCGACAAGTTCAGAGAAGCCACGGCATCGACGGCACCCACGGTCAACGCACTGGATGCACGTCGTTCACCGGCTCCGCCCCGGCCGATTCGAGTCGGGCCCGGTGTCGCTTGCGCCGGTCGTGGGCGAGGCTGGCGGCGGGTAGTCCGAAGAACAACACGAAGAGACCGACGACGGTCAACCAGGTCCGCAGGTCCAAGCCGTTGCCATCCACTGGCGTCTTCCTTCCTGGTACGGGACAGCCGGTGAGCCGGCTGGTCATGTGTCACAGGAAAGGCGACGCCTGCGCACGGTCGTTGTCCTTGATGTGGAGGCGATGTGGAGGAACTGCAACCGCGGCGGCAGATGCCTCCATCCCACGTCCACATCCTGCGCACCCGTCCTGCACCCGCACACGATCTGCTGGTCGCAGCGGACGAGAGGAGCTTCTGATGCGGTCGTTGGATACCCCCGTGCGACCCCGGACGGCACGGACACCGCGGCGCGTGACTGCACCATTCGATGCGGTGCTGACATCGGAGGGCAAGGTGCTCCTCGAACACAAAGCCGAGGAGCTGCGGACGGTGACGTTGCCGGCATTGCAGCAAGCCGCCATCGAGGATCGCGAGGACGAGCTGACGCGTCTCACTTATGAGGACGCTGTGCTCGAGCTACGTCGGATCGAGTCGGTGCTGGC
>DASSEQ010000220.1:0-4291 GCA_035695245.1 Mycobacteriales bacterium
AAACCAAGCGCCTGGTCCTGCCTCTGCGACGTCGACGCCACGGACGTTCACGCCACGCTGCTGAGCGCGAGATCTGACGAGGTACTCCGCCTGGTCACGGTTGCGAGCGGTGATCGTCAGCGGCCCCAGCTCGGCCACACTGCACCTCCGTGTTCGGCATCGGCCGACACTCACATCCTACGAGCGCGTGTGACGATGCCATAGTGGAGCCGGATGTCGTCTCATGCGCGCAACGTGCGGCGACGTCGCTGGGTGTCGATCTCGACCTGTCCGTCGCCGACACCGTGGTGATTCACAACTCGAACAAGCTCGCCCTGCGACTGCTCCCGTGTGATGTCTTCGCTCGGGTTGCAGTGGTAGGGCAAGAGGTGGCCGCGCTCGAGGTCGAGCTTGCCCAGACTCTTGCTTCGCGCGGATGCCCGGTCGCCTCACTCGAGCCTCGCATTCGCCCGCAGGTCTACGAACGTGACGGTTTCGCGGTCACCTTCTGGACCTACTACCCGATCGCGACCGCCGCCCCGATCTCGCCGGCCGCCTACGCGCACGCGCTGGCGCGACTGCACGAGGGCATGCGCGGCGTCGGGACTGCAACACCTCACTTCACGGACCGGGTCGCGGAAGCCGAGCAACTCGTCGCGAATCCCGAGCAAACCCCATACCTCGCGGACAGTGACCGGCACCTGCTCGGCACCGCGTTGCTCGATGCACGTCACGTGATCGCAACGAGCGGCGCGGCCGAGCAACTGCTGCACGGAGAACCGCATCCGGGCAACGTGCTGTCCGTGACGGGCGGCCCGCTGTTCGTCGATCTCGAAACCTGCTGCCGCGGCCCCGTCGAGTTCGACCTTGCGCACGTGCCCGAAGACGTTGCCGGGCAATATCCGAATGCAGACCACGGTTTGCTGCACGAGTGTCGGCGGCTCGTGCTTGCCATGGTCGGCGCCTGGCGATTCGACGCACGCGATGAGTTCCCCGACGGTCGCCGGGCCGGCGACCACATCCTCGCCGCGCTTCGTGCCGGCCCTCCATGGCCAACGCTGGATCTTCTCCCCCGCCCGTAAGCGGGATCTCGCCGACATACATGGGCGTATCTCCGAACCATGCGACACGGTGCGGAAGTGGGTCTAGCGTCCGGACCATCCGAAGGTAGCGGTCGGCGCCGTCGGTCGCTACGTCCAAGCCCATGGGGGGTGCGTATGACGACGAACATCGACCTCACGCAGCAGACGGCGGCGCAGGTAAACGCGCAACGACTCCGCGATGCCTTCGAGGCGTTCGACCGTGGTGATCTCGACCACCTGCGCAACACGGCCGCCGACAACGCGACGTGGACAAACTCGGGATCGTCCCCGATCGCAGGCACCTACCAAGGCTGGGACGAGATCCAGGGGATGCTCTTCAAGCTGTTCGAGCTGACGGGTGGGACGTTCAAGACGAGGGTGCAGTCCATCCTCAGCAACGACCACGAATCCTGCGCGATTTACGACGCGACGGCCACCATCAACGGCAAGACGGACACCCAGCGCTACATCGTGCTGGACACCTACAACGCCGACGGCAAGGTGCAGACAACAGACGTGATCGCCTTCAACCAAGAAGCCGCCGACGCCCTGTTCAGCTAGGACTCGAGAGTCGTGGTGCCGCGGTGACGGCTTGGTCACCGCGGCACTGCTTCCGTCACGGAACGTCGAGCACCGGCAGAAACGCCCGCCACGGGCCGACCGCGTCGCCGTACTGCTTTGCCATCGTTTTGACGATCTGATGGACATGGTTCAGGTCGTGGACCGTCCAGGTCGCGATCAGCTGAGCCAGGGTCACCTCGCCGAAGTCGGGGTGCACACCCCGCCGGTCGAGATCGCCCGGGCCGAGCAAAACCGCTAGCTCATCGAGGTTGGCTTGCCGGGTCGAGGCGAAGCGGTCCAACAACTCGCGAATGGACAAGCCGGCGAACCTCACGAAGCCGGCCTCACGGTCCACCGGTTCGAAGACAGTCGTTGTCCCATGCTCGAGGATCACCTTGGTGCGGTCGAGCCAGTCGCACTCCTCGACGTGCAGCAGATGACCGCACACCTGGTACGGCGACCAGGCATCGGGCAGCTCCCGCCCGTGCAGCCACCCGTCCGGAAGATCAGCCAGCATCACGGTCAACACTTGCGGAGTCGTGCGCAGGATCTCCCGAGCCCTCTCGACCTCGAACTCCATGCCTGACACCTGCCAGTCGTTCTAGTTGCCTCGCTTCCAGGTTCGGAACTGAGCAACGATCCGTTCTCGCAACGCGTGCGGCAGTGTCTCCTCGCGCGGAACCATGCCGGTCTGGGTAATCGTCTCGCGCATCTGCTCGACGTAGGTGCTGCAGCCGGCGCAGTAGGAAAGGTGACGCTCGAACCGCTGAACGTCGTCGGCGGGCAGCGCGGTGTCGAGGTAGTCAGTGACGACCTCGGTCATCTCCTGGCAACTGAACTCGTTGTTCACGAGAACTCCGTGGTCAAGTAGTGCTCCAGCGCGACACGGACCTTCGAGCGCGCGCGGTGCAGAAGCACTCTCTGGTTAGTCTCGCTGAGCTCGAGAACGCTACACACCTCGGCCGAATCCCAACCTTCGACGTCGCGCAGCGTGATCACGATCCGCTGGCCGTCCGGAAGGCGCGCGATCGTGTCGGCGATCAGCTCGCGTGTCTCGGCGGAGAGTAGGGCGTTGTCCGGCTCGGTCGACCAGGGTGTGGGAAACGACACCCAGCGGCGTGGATACCGCTCGTCCGGGCCCTGGAACCGGTCGGTGGGAAGGGCCGGCTCGTGCTCCGCGGCCTCGCGTGCGAGCGCGAGCGAGGAGAACGGCACGGTGCGCGCCTCGCGGAGCGCATGGGTTCGAGCGATGTTGGCCACGATCCGGAGCAGCCATGTCCTCAAGGCGGACCTGCCTTCGAACCGGTCGAGGCCGCGGAGCGCGCCGATCCAAGCCTCCTGCACAACTTCGTCGGCGACCGCGCTCGAGCGGACGAACGTCAGCGCGACTCTGTGCATCGCGGCGCCGTGTGCGTCGACGAGTGCGGTGAACGCGTTCTCGTCGCCGCCGCGGAGGGCAGCCAGGAGCGCGGTCTCGCTGCTCGAGGACTCGGGAGGAGGCATCCGCTCAAAAACTACATGCCCGCGAGGGCGTAACGCGACGGCCGTTTCGCGTGACCGTACCAGCGACGGCACACGAATCGGCAAGGAGAACCGATGATGCGCAGCCGCGTTTCACACCTGTTCGCAGGTTGGCGCACTGGGCTCTCTCGTCCGGTGCTCATCCTTCAAGCCGGCAACGCCGTCAACTACTTCGGTTACGGTCTCGTCCTCCCGTTCGAGATCATCTACCTGCATCAGGTACGCGGCTTTTCAACGTCGATGGCCGGCTTAGTGCTCGCTGCCACCATGGGGACGTCGGCAATCGCCACTCCGCCGACGGGAGCGCTGCTCGACCGGTATTCCGCCAAGGCGCTGGTGGTCGCAGGCAGCGTGGCGAGCGCCCTCGGTTATGCCGGCTTCGCCTTCGTGCACCTGCCCTGGCAGGGGTTTGCCTGCTCGATCATCAGTGGAGCCGGTCTCGGCGTAGCAGGCACGGCCAATCGGACCTTGGTCGTCAGGTTGATCACGCCGGAGCAGCGAGCGGCTGCGTTTGCGCTCAACCGGGTGGCTGGCAACCTCGGCATTGGGGCCGGCGCGACCGCCGGCGGCTTCCTCGTCGCAGCTGCCGAGCACCTCGGCACGTTTCAACTTCTCTATTTCTTTGACGCTGTCACCTACGCCGGGTTCGCGCTGATCGTGTTTGCGGCCGTGCCAAACCCGCGAGCCGAGCTTGCCACGACGACGACGCCGGGCAGCGGAACCGGCTTTCGCGCGGTTGCCCGAGACCGGCCCTTCCTCATTGTCATCGCAGCCAACGTCGTGCTCGTTGTCGTCGGGCACACGTTCTTCTCCAACATCCTGCCGCCGTTTGCAAAGACGCACACAACAGTCGGCCCGGCAGAGATCGGGATCATCATTCTCGCCAACACCGCCTTCATCGTCATCGCACAGATTCCGGCGGTGCGCGTGGTGGCACGGATGCGGCGCACACACGCGTTCGCGGCGACAAGCGCGCTGTTTGCGCTCGCGCTGCTCGCAGTGCTGCCAGCGACTCTCGTCCACTCGGCGCTCGGTGCGGCCAGCATTCTTGCCGGCGTTGCGATCGTCCTGGCCATTGGCGAAATCGCTCACATTCTCGTTCTCGGGCCGCTCGTCGCGGACATGGCGCCGGCGCATCTACTGGGCCG
>DASSEQ010000221.1:0-5846 GCA_035695245.1 Mycobacteriales bacterium
GTAAGTGTCCGGGCCGCCGACCGCCTCCATCGAGCGCCAAAAATCCGTTGTCGTTGCTTGATAAGCGACGTCACGCAACATGCCGCCGAGTTTCCCGTTGCGGATCCGGTAGAAGCGTTGGCCGGTGAACTGGAAGTTGTAACGCTGCATGTCGATCGACCATGACTTGTCACCCACGATGTAGATGCCGTTGTCGACACCACTGATGAGCTCGTCCGTCGACGGCCCATCGGCTGCCGGCTGGAGTGACACGTTGGCCATTCGCTGGATCGGCACGTGCAACGGTGAGTCGGCAAACGCGCAGCCGTTGGATCGGGTTTGGCCGGTGTGCCGGGCGATTCGCCGATCGAGCTGGTAGCCGACGAGAGTGCCGTCCTTGATGATGTCCCAGGTCTGCGCGGCGACACCTTCGTCGTCCCATCCGATGGTCGCGAGTCCGTGCTGCGCCTGGCGGTCGCCGGTGACGTGCATGACCGGTGACCCGTAGACGAGTGACCCCAGCTGGTCGGGGGTCGCGAACGACGTGCCGGCGTAGTTGGCCTCGTAGCCGAGCGCCCGGTCGAGCTCAGTGGCGTGGCCGATCGACTCGTGGATCGTGAGAAACAGGTTCGACGGATGGATGACGAGGTCGTAGCTGCCCGCGTCGACCGAGGGCGCGGCGGCCTTTTCCGCGAGCAGCATCGGGATCTCGGTCAGCTCTTCGTCCCAGTCGTAGAGGTCGCGACGAGTCAGGAACTCCCAACCGCGGCCGACGGGCGGCGCGAGTGTCCGCATCGACTCGAACCGACCGCTTTCCGCGTCGACCCAGGCCGCTTCGAGCTCGCACAGGACGCGCACGCGCTGCTGCGTGGTCGACGTGCCGCTCGAGTCGGCGTAGAACTTGTTCTCCTTGACCTGTCTGAGCGTGGCGTCTGCGTGGTGCACCGATCCGTGGTCGAGCAGTCGTCGCGACCAGTCCTGCAACAACCCGACCCGATCAGCTTCCGGCACGTCAAAGGGATCGATGTCGTAGTCGGAGACCCACGTGACGTCGGCGTACGTCGGCTCCGACGCGAGCTCGACCGGTTCGGTGTTGACCGGCCGGGACGCCTTGGCAATCGCAACCGCCTCGTCTGCGAGTGCCGCGGCCGCGTCAGCGGTGAGGACGGCGCCGCCGGCGAAACCCCACGTCCCATCGTGGATCACCCGCACGCACAGGCCACGCTCTTCCTCGTCATAACTCGTCTCCGGGCGGGCGTCGTGCAACCGGAGCGCGGCGGTTCTGATCCGCTCCACCCGCACATCTGCATGACTGACGCCGAGATCGCGGGCGCGACTCAGGGCAGCGTCGGCCAGCAGTTGCAGCGGAAGCGCACGGAAGTCGTCATCGATGGGGCGAGCCACGCGCGCGACCCTAGTGCGGCGCGACGGGTCAGTCGACCAGCCGTCGCTGCCGGGGCAGGCGCGGCGCGCGCGGCGCGCTCGGGAGTTCGGCCAGGCGAGGCAGACCTTCGGAGAGCCCGTGCTCGCGAAGCGCAAGTTCGAGCGCAGCCGACGTACGCGACAGGCGGAAGCGCACATCGTGGTCCTCGGCCCACTGGCGGGCAGCGATGAGCACCGCAAGGGTCGGGGCGTCAACGGCGGTCACGCCGCCGGCGTCCACGACGACGTCGCAGCAACCCGGAGCCAGCGGAGTGAGCAACAGCTGCCGGAGCTCGGCCAGCTGCTCGCCGCCCAGCTCGCCGGTCAGCTGGACCAGCACACCGTCATCGAGGCGAGCACACCCGACGTGCCCGGTCTCAACTGCCATTGCCGTCATGCGGACCTCCTGGTTCCCCCGTTGGTGTCCTCAGATGCATCGACCTCGGCGCTGGTCGGTGAGCACGGCCACGGGGACGAATTCGCCGCCGCGCACGGGGTCGGCGCCGATGCGCCAAACGGCCGATGCGCAAGGATGCCGATGTGACTCGATCTGTCCTAGTCACCGGGGGCTCCCGGGGCATCGGCCGAGCCATAGCCGCGGCGTTCCTGGCCCAGGGCGACGCGGTGACGGTCACCTCCCGCAGTGGCGGCGGTCCGGATGGTGCGCACGGGGTGGTGTGTGACGTCACCGACGAGCACGCTGTTTCGGCCATGTTCGACGAGCTCGAGGCAAGGCAGGGACCGGTCGAGGTGCTGGTGGCGAACGCCGGCATAACGCGCGACACGCTGCTGCTGCGCATGTCCGACGCCGACTGGGACGACGTCGTCGCGACGAATCTCACGAGTGCGTTTCGGCTCTCCAAACGCGCCGCCAAGGGCATGCTGCGGATGCGTCGCGGGCGGGTCATCTTCGTCTCCAGCGTTGTCGGCCTCTCCGGCTCCGCCGGACAGGCCAACTACGCCGCGACCAAGGCCGGACTGGTTGGTTTCGCGCGGTCGGTGGCCAGAGAGCTCGGCAGCCGCAACATCACCGCGAACGTCGTTGCGCCGGGCTTCGTCGAGACCGACATGACCGCCGCGCTGCCGGAGGAGCGGCGCAACGAGGTGCTGGCGCAGATCCCGCTGGCAAGGTATGCGTCGGTCGACGAGGTGGCCGGTGTGGTC
The DNA here is from genome assembly GCA_035695245.1 of Mycobacteriales bacterium. Taxonomy (GTDB): domain Bacteria; phylum Actinomycetota; class Actinomycetes; order JAFAQI01; family JAFAQI01; genus DASSEQ01. Next base: position 2,566 of record DASSEQ010000221.1, read on the forward strand.
ACCTGGCTTGCCGGCGACTCGGCTGGCTACGTGACCGGCGCCGTCATCCCGGTTGACGGCGGTCTCGGGATGGGGCACTGATGACATCGACACCTGACCGCGGCGGCCTGGTCGCCGGAAAGCGGCTGCTGCTCACCGGCGTGCTGACCGAGGCGTCCATCGCCTTCACGGTGGCGCGGCTCGCGCAGGAACAAGGCGCGTCGGTCGTGCTGAGCGGGTTCGGCCGCGGGCTGTCCATCACGACGAGGATCGCCTCGCGGCTGCCGGAGCCCGCTCCGGTGCTCGAGCTCGACGTCACCGACCCGGCGCATCTGGACGCGCTTGCCGGTCGCCTCGACGACACGATCGGCGGTTGTGACGGCGTGCTGCACGCCATCGGTTTCGCGCCGGAAAGCGCGCTCGGCGGGCGGTTCCTCAGCACTCAATGGGAGGACGTCGCCACCGCGGTGCATGTCTCGACGTACTCGCTCGCGGCCTTGGCCCGAGCGGTGCTGCCGGCGATGTCCAAGGGTGGCTCGATCGTCGGCCTCGACTTCGACGCGACGGTCGCGTGGCCGGCGTACGACTGGATGGGGGTGGCGAAGGCGGGCCTGGAGTCGTGCAGTCGCTACCTGGCCAGAGAGCTCGGCACGAAGGGGATCCGGGTCAACCTCGTCGCCGCCGGGCCGCTGCGGACGATGGCGGCGAAGAGCATCCCTGGCTTCGAGGAGTTCGAGGGCGTCTGGGGCACGCGTGCGCCGCTGGGCTGGGACGTCAACGACACCGAGCCGGCGGCCCGGGCTTGCCTTGCGCTGCTCTCCGACTGGTTCCCGGCGACGACGGGTGAGATCGTCCATGTGGACGGCGGCGTGCATGCCGTGGGTGCCTGAGGCGGAAGGAAGCGGAGTTGGCGAGGGGCGAGACGACGCAGGTCATCCGGCCTGCAGCGGTCTTGCGGGAGCAGGAAGCCGCCCGGCTGCAGGCGGCGCTGGAGGATCTCGACGTCTCCCGTGGCGGAGTATGGAACATCGGACCGGGTCTCTGGCAGCGTTATGACCGTCCCTGGGACGGCGAGCTGGGGATGACCGGCTCCGCGCAGCTGGTCGGCACGATCGGCGTCATCTATGGTTCGCCGTCGCGTTACGAGATCACGATCTACCGGGTGACCGTGACGGCCAAGGGCGCCGACGACGGCTGGACCGTCGACTCGCTCTGCGACGACGCGTTGGGCTTCGTCGGGCTCACGCTCGCGCTCTGCCCACGGGCAGACATTGGTACGCCGCCGAGCGCGGACCCGTTCCGGCGTAGCTGAGGTCTAACCCGCTCGCATCCGGCGCAGGCTTCGCGCCGCCAGTCCACCGCCGCCGACGACGACGGCCGGTAGCCAGGCGAGAGCCGCGGCGAGCGCGACGACCGAGACCGCCGCTGCGAGCGGCAGGCCGAGCGCCACCAGGCCGCCGGTCATGGCGCCCTCCTTGGGGCCGGCGCCGTGGACTCCCGGCAGGAGGCTCGCCGCCTGCGAGAGGCCGAGCACGCTGGCCGCCCCGAGCAAGCCGACGTGATGGCCGACGGCCGCGACGAGGCCGATCACGAACCCGATGTAGCCGAGCTGGTAGAGCGCGGAGATCGCGGCGGCGCGGACGACGGCCCAGCCCTTGGGTCGCTGCAGCTCCATCACGCGCGGTTGCCACCAGCGTCGCGTGCACCACACGGCCAAAGCGACCGCAGCGAGCACCGCGCCCGCGATCGGCCACCAGCGAGCCGGCACGGTCATCCCGGCCAGCACGCCGAGGACGGCGATCATGACGCCGCCGGAGAGCCGGTCAGCCGCGATCTCGGCAACGGCAGAGCCTTTCGTCGACCCGGCCGTGACCAGCTGGCGCACTCGCCACAGGTCAGCGCCGGCGTGCTGCGGTGTCAGCATGCCGAGCAGCTCACCCTCGGCGAAGACCCGCACATACCAACGCAGCGACTTGCCGCGGGTGGAGACGGCCGACCACCGGAGCGGGCAGACGAGGTAGTTGCCGACGGTCCAGCAGGCGAGCCCGACGAGCGCCGGCTCGAGTCGCATGTGCGGCAGGTGCGAGAAGGTCCCGACGGCGACGACGATCCCGACAACAGGGACGAGGCGGGCCAAAACGAGCAACCAGCGGACGATGCGGCGTCGGCCCGTCGGCGCGAGGGTGGGCTCCATCGCGGAGGACATACCCGGGTTCTCGGGGTCTAGCGCGTCGAAGTTGAGTCTCCGCCTATGGTCAATCGCGATGACGCCGTGGTTGCGGTCACTTGGCCGACGATGCGCGGACCGGCCGCTCGTCGTCATCAGTGCATGGGTGCTCGTCGCCGTCGGCCTCACCGTGCTGTCGCTGACCGTCGGCGGCTCCTACAGCTCCCGCTCGACACTGCCCGGCACAGAGGTGCAGGCGGCGGAGCAACGGCTGTCCGATCACTTCCCGAGCTCGAGCAACGAGTCGGTCGACGTTCTCCTGTCGTCGTCATCCCCGGCGCTGACGCAGCAGGCCGTCCGCGCCGTGCGCCCTCGGCTCCTTGCCCTCCCGCACGTCGACGCGAAGGCCACCGCTCCCACCCGCTGGTCGCCGGACGGCCGCACTGCCTGGATCCCCGTCCGTTACGCCGTCAGCCGCTTCGGTCTCGGCGCCCGCGACCTCACTGCCGTGCGCCGGGTGGCGACGTCCGCGCCGATGGCACAGGGCTACGTCGCCGGGTCGCTGACCCGGGACGCGTCGATGCCCAGCGGTGGGATCGGTGAGAAGGTCGGCATCGCCGTCGCGGTCCTCGTTCTCCTTCTTGCCTTCGGATCGGTGATCGCGGCGCTGATGCCGCTCGCCAGCGCGGCGGTCGCGATCGTAACCGGACTGGCGATCGTCAAGCTCCTGGCACACGCCTACAACTTCAACGACACGGCGCCGGAGCTCGCGACGATGATGGGCCTCGGCGTCGGCATCGACTACGCGCTGTTCATCGTCACCCGGCACCGAGAGGCGCTCCGATCCGGCGTCGACGTGCCCGTCGCCGCGGCGGCAGCGACGGCGACCGCGGGGTCATCGGTGCTGTGGGCAGGTGTGACCGTCGTCGCCGCGATTTGTGGTCTCGCATTTGCCGGGATTCCCGTCGTGACGAGCCTCGGGTTCGCGGCCGCAGTTGTCGTGGCGTGTTCGGTCGCGGCGGCGCTGACGCTGCTCCCCGCGCTGCTCAGCCTGACCGAGCATCACATCGACCGCCTGCACATTCCCCTGCCGCATGTGCGGCACGAAAGAACACAGCCGCATGTGCGGCACGAA
>DASSEQ010000222.1:0-6618 GCA_035695245.1 Mycobacteriales bacterium
CCAGGGCAAGATCTCCTCGATCGCCGATCTGCTCCCGCTGCTCGAGAAGGTCGTGCAGGCCGCGAAGCCGCTGCTCATCGTCGCCGAGGATGTCGACGGAGAAGCGCTGTCGACGCTCGTCGTCAACAAGATCCGCGGCACGTTCACCGCCGTTGCCGTCAAGGCTCCCGGGTTCGGTGATCGCCGCAAGGCGATGTTGCAGGACATGGCGATCCTGACCGGCGCGCAGGTCGTTGCCGAAGAGGTCGGGCTGAAGCTCGACAACGTCGGGCTGGACGTGCTCGGGCGCGCGCGCCGCGTCACCGTGACGAAGGACGACACGACCCTCGTCGACGGCTCCGGCGAGCAATCAGCCATCGAGGACCGCATCCGGCAGATCCGCGGTGAGATCGACACGACCGACAGCGACTGGGACCGCGAGAAGCTGCAGGAGCGGCTGGCGAAGCTCGCGGGCGGCGTCGGGGTCATTCGCGTCGGCGCGGCCACCGAGGTGGAGCTGAAGGAAAAGAAGCATCGGCTCGAGGACGCCATCAGTGCCACGAGGGCGGCGATCGAGGAGGGCATCGTTGCCGGTGGCGGCGCCGCACTGCTTGCCGTGCTGCCTGCGCTGGAGAACGACTGCGGTCTCAGCGGCGATGAAGCCGTCGGCGTTTCGATCGTGAAGTCCGCACTCGTCGAGCCGTTGCGGTGGATCGCACAGAACGCCGGACATGAGGGTTATGTCGTGGTCAGCAAGGTGCGCGAGCTGCCCGAGGGCCACGGCCTCAACGCCGCGACCGGCGACTATGTCGACCTGGTCAAGGCCGGCGTCGTCGACCCGGTGAAGGTGACGCGTTCCGCGGTCCGCAACGCCGCGTCGATCGCCGGCATGCTGCTGACGACCGAGACGTTGGTGGCGGACAAGCCCGAGGAGCCGGAGCCCGAGGCTGCGCACGGACATGGGCACGGGCACGGCCACTCGCACTAGACGGGTCTAGCCGCAGCTAGTCAATTCGAGGCAGAAGCCGACTACCTTTTGGTAGTCGGCTTCTGCCGTTTTGCCAGTAATTCCAACGATTTCTGCTTCGAATTTCTGGGTTCGAAGGGCTCAAGAGGTTTGCGGGTTAGCCCGAATGGGTTAGTACGACTTAGTCATCCGAGCCCAGCGGAGTCGACATGCGAACGCGCCTTACCCTTGCCGTTCTTTCTCTCTTCGGTTTCTTCGGCACAGCCGCGGCGATCGCCCCGTCCGCGCATGCCGAGTCGACCGCATCGGCGTTCTCGTTGCGGCTCGTGCAACTCGTCAACTCCGCCCGCGCCGACCACGGCCTTCGGCCACTGACCGTTGCCTCCGGCACCTCGACGGTCGCCGCCGGTTGGACCGAGCACCTCGCCGCGGCACAGGCGCTCTCGCACAACCCGAACCTTGCTGCACAGCTCGAGTCGCACGGCAGCCCCAACTGGACGTCGTACGGCGAGAACGTCGGCATGGGTCCGACGTCATCCGCGCAGACGCTGTTCAACGCCTACATGAACTCGCCGGAGCACCGCGCGAACATCCTCGGCGCGTCCTACCGCTACCTCGGGATCGCCGTCGTCTACACCGGTGCCAAGGCCTGGAACACGATGGACTTCGTCGACCAGTACTCATCGCCGACGACGGTGAGCCAGCCTGCCCCGGTGCGACAGACGACCGCCGTGCGTGCGACAAGCCCGGTGCATGTTGCGACGACGAGGACTGCCCCGGTGCGGCACGTCGCGTCCCGTCGCGTGACCGTCCACCGGTCGGCCCCTGTCAGCCCGGTGCGGGCCACGGTCAAGGCGGTCGCCTCCACGCTTCCGCTGGACGGTCCGTCACCTGCGCACGCGCACAACGTCTCGCTGGTCTCCCCGATGACTCCCAGCGCTGCGACGCATGGTCACTCGAGGCTCACCGCGCTGCCGACCATCGTCGCCATCTGGTTGATCCTGCTGGGCTTCACGCGCTTCGTGCTGATCCGCCGCCAGCGCGCCTCGTGACCTCGCGCTAACCGGGTGGTTACCCTGCGGCCGGTGACCGAGGATCTGGCTTCGTTGCTCGCCGCGGGCGAGCGGGCCACCTTCCACGGCCCGCCGGCCGCTGCGGTCGCCGACCTCGAGCGGGCGGTTGTGATCGCCCAGCGCGAGGGCCGCCGGGCCGAGGTGACCGCCGCCGCATGGCTTCTCGGCGTCGCGTTGTCGGCAGCCGGCAGGTACGGCGGGGCATTGCGCGTGTTGGGTCCGCTGATCGATGCCGGCGCGACCCCGGATGCGTCAGCCGAGACCAAGCTCTTCGCGGCGTTCGCAGCGGCGAGCTCGGCGAGCGTGCATCGGTCGCTCGGCCGCCACGAGGACGCCCAGCAGCTCGACGAGCGCGGTCGGGTGCTGGCCGACGGTCACGCCGAAGCCGTCTTCGACTGCGTGCTCGGACTGGCGAGTGACTCAGTCGGCTTGGGGGATCTCGACGCTTCGCGTCGTTGGCTCGCGGAGGCGGAAGATCTCGTCGGGTCGCATGACGCCAGCTGGTGGCGCCAACGGGTCCGGCTGGGATGGACGCGTGCCGAGGTTGCCCTGCTCGGCGACGACGCGGCCGACGCAGTCTCGGCGGCCGCTGCGAGCGTCGAAGAAGCGGAGCGCTCCCGGGCTGCACGTCACGTGGCCAAGGGGCTGCTCTTCCAGGGCGTCGCCGAGTTGTCCGCGGGCAACCCACAGGCGCCAACCACCTTGCGTCGCGCCGCCACTCTTGCCGAGGGCCTGTCCGCGCTGCCGGTGGCCTGGCAGGCGCGGGCGCTGTTGGGCGCTCTTCTTTCCGGCAGCGATCCCGAAGAATCGGCTCGCTCGTTGGCCGCGGCCCGAAAAGCCGTGCTCGCGATAGCTGGCGACCTTCCGCCCGAATTGCGGGAGGACTGGTTGGCCCGCCCGAACGTCTCCGCCCTGCTCGAGGGCTAACCCGCCGGCCAGATTCTTCGATCTTCTCCTTCGGGTTCGCGCGCGCGAGCCGACACTTTCTCGGTGACGCAACCTGCGCGACCCCGGTCGACGGTCGCCGACGACACCGTCGCCGCCGCGACGCGCCTCTTCATCACCTACGGCGCCGACGGGGTGGGCGAGGTCGTGCTCCTGCTGAGCGACCGGTACGACGCGCGCGTCGTGCTGCGGGTCTTGCCCGAAGGCGATGTGATCGCCCAAGCACCGATGCTGACGCCGATCGACCCGGGTGCCTACTCGCTGGAGCTGCCAGTGCGGCATCGCGGCCGGGTGTTGGCCGTGCTGTCGGTCGCGCGTCCTCGTGCTTGGCCGGTCCGCGCTGCCGAGGCCCTTCGGGTCGTCGCGGACGTGATCGGCCTCGCTCTTGCCGAGTACTCCGCGCCACGACGCGCCGCCGCACAGGCGGTGCTCGACGCGGAGGCTGACCGGGCTCAGCTGGTCGCAGACATCGACGAGCTTCGCGAGGCGTTGGTCGCGCTGCCGCACACCGAGTCGGCCAACCTCCCGACGGCGACGGCGGCCGCCCTGGGCGCCGTACGCGCCATCGGTCGCGAACTCCGCGTGACCGCGCTGGCAGACGGCTTGCGGCACGCGCTGGCGGACCTCGCCAAGGCAGGCGCTGCAGTGGCCGCGGATGACCCCGCTCTGGACCTGCTCCCGCCGGCGGTCGCCGTCATCGTCGAGCGGGTCGCCGAAGCGGCCACGCGCGGGGCCGTCGAAACCGCCCAGATCGTCGCAACTGTTGCCGACGGGTGGGTGAAGTTGTCGGCCGAATCTGCCGACAACTCCGTTGACGCCTCCGAGCTGGAGCGGTGGGCCCGACGAGCACATGCGCTCGGCGGTGACCTACAGCAACGACACGGAGCCATCGAACTGACCCTGCCGGCGGCTACGAGCGACGACGAAGGAAGACATGACGACCGTCCTCATCTGCGACGACCACCGCTTGATCCGTGAGGGTCTGCGTCAGTCGGTGCAGTCTGTGCCGGGCGTAGACCGCGTCGACACCGCGGCGTGTGGCGAGGAAGTGCTGGCCCGGTGGCCGGCCGAGCGCCAGGACCTCGTGCTCATGGACGTGTCCATGCCGGGGTTGGGCGGCCTGGAGACCACCCGTCGGCTCGTCGCACGACACCCCGAAGCCAACGTGGTGATGCTGACCGGGTCCGGTGACCGTGAGGCCGTTGCGCTCGCCATCTCCGGTGGCGCCCGGGGCTACCTGCACAAGAACTTCTCCCGCGAGGAACTCTGCGCCGCGCTGATGACAGCGCTCTCGGAGGTTCCGCTTCGCGACGGTGGAGCACACCCGGACGAGCACGGGGCGCAGCCGCCGGAGCTCACCGAACGAGAGATGCAGGTGCTGCACGGCATGTCGCACGGACGCAGTAATGCCGAGATCGGCCGTGAGCTCTACCTCTCCGAGGACACCATCAAGACCCACGCCCGCCGGTTGTTCCGGAAGATGGGCGTCAACGACCGCGCGCAGGCCGTGGCATCAGGCTTCCGCTGGGGCCTCGTCCGCTAACGCCCGCCTGGCTACTCCTCGTCGGCGGTCAGCACGCCGTCGGCGAAGCCGCGGGCGTAGTCCCAGCTGACGTAGTCGGCCGGGTCGGGGGAGAAGGCCGGCTCGTGGACGCGGGGCATCCCCTCGTCCAGCAGGTGCTTGAGGTTGCCGCGAAGCAGGTCCCAGGCGAAGTAGTGCGGCTCCTCGCAGTCCTGGCAGTCAACGACGAGCCCGCGTACGCCGCGCGGTTCGAGCAGGGCTTGGAACACGTCGAGGTCCTCGAGGTCGGCCAGGATGTCCGCCCGCTCCTCGGGGGTGAGCGGTTCCATGTCCTCGACGTCGCCGTCCTCGAAACCGCTCCCGCCGAACGCACCCGCGCCCAAGTCGTCGGACGGGTCGCCAGGGTCCTCGGCGAAGGGGTCGAGCGGCGGGTCGTCGCGCACGTCCGACACGTTAGCCCCCCGGCTTGCATAGACTGACTTTTTCCCGTCACGAGTAGTAGGTGGGGCGTAGTGGGCGACACCGGCAAGATTCCGGAGAAGTTCGCGACGCTGGGACTGACGTTCGACGACGTGTTGCTGGTCCCGGCCGCATCCGACATCCTGCCGAGCGAGGCGGACACGACCTCGCGGCTGTCCCGGTCCCTGACGCTGCGCACGCCCATCTTGTCCAGCCCCATGGACACCGTCACCGAGGCGCGGATGGCGATCGCCATGGCCCGACAGGGCGGCGTCGGCGTGCTCCACCGCAACCTCTCGGTCGAGGACCAGGTGGCCAACGTCGACATCGTCAAGCGCTCCGAGGCGGGCATGGTGACCAATCCCGTCACCTGCTCGCCCGACGACACGATCTCGGCCGCAAACACTCTGATGGGCCGCTACCGCATCTCCGGCGTACCCGTCACTGACGCGGATGGCGCACTCGTCGGCATCGTGACCAACCGCGACATCCGATTCGAACCCAACCACGAGCGACTCGTCCGCGAGGTCATGACGCCGATGCCGCTGGTCACGGCGCCGGTGGGTGTCTCGCGTGAACAGGCTCTCAGCCTGCTTCAGGGCAACAAGGTCGAGAAGCTGCCGCTGATCGACGGCGACAACCGCCTGTGCGGGCTCATCACGATCAAGGACTTCGCCAAGACGCGCGACTACCCGATGGCCACCAAGGACGCCGAAGGCCGGCTCGTTGTCGGGGCCGCTGTCGGCGTCGGAGAAGACGGCTACAAGCGAGCGATGGCCCTGGTCGACGTCGGTGTCGACTTTCTCGTCGTCGACACTGCTCACGGGCACTCCCGCGCCGTCGTCGACACCGTCAGCCGGCTCAAGGCCAACGTCTCCATCGATGTGGTCGGCGGCAACGTCGCCACTGCGGAAGGCGCCAAAGCGCTGATCGACGCAGGTGCGGATGCGATCAAGGTCGGTGTCGGCCCCGGATCGATCTGCACGACGCGCGTGGTCGCGGGTGCCGGCATGCCGCAGATCACCGCTATCTACGACTGCGCGCAGGTTGCCGCGCCGGCGGGCGTGCCCGTCATCGCCGACGGCGGCATGCAGTATTCCGGCGACATCGCGAAGGCGATCGCGGCCGGTGCCGACACCGTGATGCTGGGCTCGCTGCTCGCCGGCTGCGAGGAAACCCCAGGTGAGCTCATGTTCATCAACGGCAAGCAATACAAGAGCTACCGGGGAATGGGCTCGCTCGGCGCCATGCAGTCGCGCGGACAGGCGCGGTCCTACTCGAAGGATCGTTACGGCCAGGACGATGTGCTCTCCGACGACAAGCTCGTGCCGCAGGGGGTCGAGGGGCAGGTGCCTTATCGCGGGCCGCTCGCCGGCGTGATCCACCAGCTCGTCGGTGGGCTGCAGGCCGGAATGGGCTTCGTCGGTGCGCACACCATCGCTGAGATGCAGCAGGCAACGCTCATCCGCATCACGTCCGCGGGGCTGAAGGAGAGCCACCCGCATGACGTGCAGATGACGGTCGAGGCGCCCAACTACCAGTCCCGATGAGGGTCTGACCACTATGAACGACGCCGTCGAGATCGGCCTCGGACGTTCGGCCCGCCGCGGCTACCACCTGCACGAGATCGGCATCGTGCCAAGCCGGCGCACGCGTGACATCGATGTCGTGTC
>DASSEQ010000223.1:0-2485 GCA_035695245.1 Mycobacteriales bacterium
GGTTTGCGCCTATCTGTGATGTTCTTCAGGCATGACGTTCGCAACGACGCATGAGAACTTCCTCTGCCGCCGACGATGGCGGTCTGGCCTGCTTGCAACGGCCGTGTTGCTCCTCGTCGCCGGTTGTGGCGGGCAGGGCAGTCATCCACACCAAGCGCAGCCCTCGACACACTCGGCGTCACCGGTCGCATCAGCTCAGCAACTGCTGAGCTCCGCACTGGCCGCCGCAACCGCCAAGCAGTGGGTCCACATGGACGTGCAAACGTTGGCATCAGGCCACCAGATCGCTTTCAGCGACGACGACGGGCCGAACACCGGTATCCAGCGGATCACCATCCGCGGCGGCGGCGCCGGCACTGTGCGCGTCCTGGGTCACGACACCTACATGAAGGCCGACGCCACCGCTCTGGGCGGGTACTTCGGTTTGCCCGCGGACGCAGCACGCCGCGGCGCGAACCGTTGGCTGCTCCTGGTGCCTGGCGACTCGGGCTACACCGACGTAACCCGAGGCGTTTCCATCGGTTCGGCGCTGCAGGAGGTAACGGTCACCAGCCCACTGCGGCTCCTGCCGTCACAGACCCGCGACGGGCAGACCGTTGTTGGCGTCAGCGGCGGTGCAGGACCAGACGCGCCCCCAGGTGCAACCGCCACGTTATGGATCGACCCGCGCGCGGGGCTGCCGGTCGAATATGTCGCCGCCGCATCGAGTGGTGACAGCATCACCAGTCGAATGTCCCGATGGGGTGTGCCGGTCACCGTTCCAAGACCCAGCACGGCGACCAGCATCCGACAGTTCGGCGGCTAAGCGGCACTTCAGTGTCGCGTCTTCTGGTGGCACTATCCGGTTGTGCCATTCATGGAGGCCTCTGACGGGACCCGCCTTGCTTACGAGGTCGAAGGGCAGGGGCCACCGCTGGTGTTGCATCTGGGCGCCGGATGCGACTCTCGTCTGTGGCGAGCGGCCGGCTATGTCAAGCCGCTCGCACACTCCTACAGCTGCATCCTGTTCGACCATCGCGGGCATGGTCTCAGCGACAACCCACGCGGCGCCGTCAATTACCACCTCGATCGACTCACGGCCGACGTCGTTGAACTCTTGGACCTTCTTGGTTTCGCATCAACCGCGTTCTGGGGTTACTCCTCGGGCATCAGTCCGGGGGTTCGCCTGGCCGAGCGCTTCCCTGACCGTGTGTGGGCGCTTGTCGCCAGCGGCTCGGTCGGGCCGCCGGACACACCCGAGGACCTCGCAGCCTGGAGTGCGAGTTCCGCGGCTGAGTTTCGTGAGCACGGCTGGGACAAGCTCATCGCGCGCTTCGAGGCTCAGGAGCCGGAGCCGATCCCCGAGTGGATGACCGCAAGCATCCGCGAGACCGATGTCGGGCAGTTCATCGACCTGATCGAGTCTTACGTCGATTGGCACTGGGAAGAGTGGGACGCTCTCCCCGCTTTGAAAGCCCCGGTGCTCTTTCTTACCGGTGAACTCGAAGACGAAGACGACGATGTCGGCCGAATCATCAAGACAATGCGTCACGGCGAGCTGCTGCGCATGGCCGGCTTCGGGCACATCAACGCCTTCCTCAACACCGCGACAGTCCTACCGAGGGTGCAATCGTTCCTCGCAGCGCACACGCCTCGACTCTAGATCGGCACATAGCCTGCGCCCATGTTGGACGAATGGCGGCTTGCGATCGACCTGACAGTCGAGTGGGCCTGCGGCGAAGTCTTCGAGGGCGAAGAGGAAGGGCGCATTCTGCAGGGACACCCCGGACGTATTTGCGACCCGTCGCCGGAGGACATCTTCGTCCGCTGGTTCGGCCTCGAGGACAAGGGGGCGAGCATCTGGGTGTCGTACGGCGTCAAATGCCTCGGCGAGATCAGCGAGGCGGAGTACGTACGACGCGTCGAGCGGATGAGACAGGGCCTTCCTCCCATCGGCTAACTGCAAGTGCCCTTCCTCGCGGCTGCGGCCGTCAGTGCGTTGACGAGTTTCCCAGCGGGCATGACTGGGAGGTGACTTCAGACGGTGAGAGTCGAAGCAGGGCAGTGCTTGATGCCTTGCAGGCCGCAGTGGACTCGCGAGACCCGGACACGCTGATGCAGCTGTTCGGGGATGAGCCGGCCATGCTTATTGGCGCAGGGGCCGACGCACGAACGTCCGGAGCGCGGCGTGAGTACCTGACGGCTGTGGCTACCCAGCCGGAGCGGTTGAGCTGGGATTGGCGCGAGATCATTCCTTTCTTCGAGAGCTCCGAGGTGATTGGCATGGCTGCGTTCGGAGAGATCGTGGTGGCCGACGAGGAAGGCGAGCGTCGGGCGCCATTCAGAGCGACGCTGCTAGCGGTCGAAACGGACGCGGGCTGGAGGATCAAGCAGTTCCACGGCTCAATCCCGTCCAACTTTTCGTAGTCTCGCGCCCGCATGGCTTTGTGAGGCCGGCCTATCCAGCCGACTCACGGCACGTCTTGCGCGGCATTTCGGGCCCGCG
>DASSEQ010000224.1:0-2577 GCA_035695245.1 Mycobacteriales bacterium
CGAACAGCAGACCCATGCGGCTGTGTCCTCTCAGGTCGGCCGGTCAGTGGCAAGCTCAATCAGCAGCAGAACGGCGACGACGAGATAACCCGCGGGACGGTAGATGCTCCACGCGCCGTAAAACGCGAGCCCCAACACGACAAGCCCCTTCGCTGGCCGGCGAAGCGACAAGATGAACGCCGCCAGCCTCACCAGACCGCTTGCAAGATGTCTGCGGAGCGCGTGCGTGTCGTCCACCCCCACAGAGCGTTCGTCGCGGCGACGACCGCCGGCACTGTGACCTTGCGGTCCCACAGCTTCGCGTCGCCGACCATCCGGTCGTTCCCAGTGCGGATGCCGTCGTTAAGTTCTTCTTGGTTCAGGTGCCGCAGTAGCCGCGTTTCCACGGTGGCGTCGTAGAACATCGCGAACGCCTGCTTCACGTCGGCTGTGTCCATGTCCTCAACGGGCACGCCGCGCAGCCGCAGAGCATCCGCCATGAACGCGGCCGGGGACTGCTTGTCGACGAACACTCCGTAGCACTGGTGCGAGCCTGACAAGCTGACGAGTCGCTCGATCGCCCAGTCGGCACCGTCGCGCGACTCGACCACCTGCACCTGCGGCATCCCGTCCGGTCGACCGCCGACGACCGTGATCGACGAACGGCGACGATCGGGCGACGTCTCGACGGCGAACGCGACCTTGCCGACCGGCCGCGGCGGCTGCGGGCTGGTATCGGCCAGCGCGAGCCACACCGACATCGGGATCGGGCCGTGCGCTGCGTCCTCGTCCCAGATGCCGAGACCTTCCCGCAGGAACGAGTCGGGGCCGAGCTTCTTCCGCATGCGCAGGATCGCCTCGCGGGGCGTGTCCTCGGGGAACGAGGGGTTGGCCTTCGCGACCTGCTCCCAATCCGCCTTGCTCAGCGGCGCCGGCAGCGGCGTCGGCGTGTAGCCGGGGTCGGCGCCGAACTCGATCCAGCCGGTGTCCTCGTCCTCACCCGACAGCGCCTCAGAGCGCATCCGAGCGAACACTTCGCCCTTGTCGCTGGGCTTCGGTGGCGTGCCCAGGAACAGCAGCAGTGCGCCCGAGTCCTGCCGCGACTGGTTCGCCGCGGGCACCATGTCGTCGAGTGCGCTCTCGCCGAGGATCTGCGCCTCGTCGAAGATCAGGACGTCGACCTCGTCGAAGCCGCGGCCGAACCCACGCTCACGAGCGCCGAACAAAATCCGCGACGTGTTCGCGAAGATGATCGCCTCGTCGCCTGACCCGGTCGGCGTCTTGTCGATGTGCGGCGCGATCTTCGGGCGCTTCGCGAACACGAGCATCTTGCCGAACGTCTCTTCGGCGGTTTTCATGCGGTGCGCCGTCCAGATGACCGTCAAGCCGGGCCGCAACAGGCACAACGCGAACACAATCGCCGCGACGAGGAACGTCTTGCCGACCTGCCGCGGAATCGACAGCCCAGTCCCGCCGATCGTCGCCGCATACACGCCAGTCCGGCGCTTCGCGAGGATGATCTGCCCGGCACCGTGCTGCCAGGGCCGGAATGACAGCCCCAGGTCGCGGCACTTGTCCCGAACAGCCGGCCAGCCCGTAGACGTGACGCCAGACGGGACGACGACGTGACGCGCGGCCTCAGATAGCCGAGGCGTCGAACTCTTCGTCGGGGCTCGGGTTGGCACTGACCTCCTCCTGCTCCCGTGCCAACTCCAAAGCCCGGATCTCCTTCGAGATCTCAAGCTGTCGCCGTGTCAGCGCAGCGAGATCACGCGGGGAAGTCTCGGGATCGTTGACCGTCTTTGCGATGCGCTGGTGCGTCGCCTTCAGTTCGGCCAGATAGTCGCCATCCGCGACGGCCTCGAGTAGCGACTTCGGGTTGGTCGACAGCTCGCCGGGCTTGACCGCCCGCAACGGAGCCTTCCGAGCGGTCATCAACATCTCCAACGCGGTGGGTTGTGGAAAATTCGATAGATACAGAATGTCGACGCGCGGGTCACGTTCGCCCGATTTGCCTAAAAACCAGCACGCAACTGCGGACGGTCACCAGCGCGGCAGCGTGCGCGGGACTCGCCTCGCGTTGACCACCCGCGCGCCTTTGCTCGCCGCGGCTTTGAGGTTGCATGACGCGTGCTCTGGTCCTCGGTAGACGCGGCGGTCGTTGTCGTCGTGACCGGAGTGCCATTGACCGGACGGTGTCGTGGCTGGGATTGGTCGGCGGCAGCGCCAGCAGATCGCGTGACCACTGGCAACCATCCGCGCGTCCGCTGCGTGTTGGTCGCGGTGCTGCTTGCTGCCGTAGTCGCGCCGGCGTTGAGCCTCGGCCGGCGTGGCGCGCTTCCGGTGCCAGCCTGACGCGGTCATCGTCCAGCGAGCGCGTCGTTCAGTGAGGCGAGCGCGTAGTCGCCACGCACGGCAACGGCGGACAGTCGCAGTAGTTCGCAGGCGAGTCGGAGGCGCTTGACCTCACGCCACGGACGCAGACGCCACATCACTGCTCGTGCGCCTTGACCTCGCGCGACAGGGCCGCGACGGTCTCGCGCAGTTCGCGTGACGATCGCGCCGATCGTTCGCTCGCCTCACCCAGCTCGCGCATCG
>DASSEQ010000225.1:0-7000 GCA_035695245.1 Mycobacteriales bacterium
CTGACCTGTGACCGACCTGCGCATCGACATGCTCGGCCGGCTCTGCCCGTTGCCGATCATCGAGCTGGCCCGCCGCATCGGCGACGTCGCCGTCGGCGAGACGGTCACCGTCGTCGCCGACGATCCGGCCGCCGCGTCAGATGTGCCGGCGTGGTGCCGGATGCGCGAGCACGACTACCTCGGCGCGACACCGCAGGCGCAGGGCACGGCGTACCAGGTCCGCCGCACCCACTGACCCCCTCCCCGCAAATGATCATGGGGCTGCGTGCGCGACACGCAGGGCGTGTCGGCGCACAAGCCCATGATCATTTCGGAAGGTGCGGGGCGATCTCCGCCGCGGCCTCGGACCCGTACGCCGACGACAGCCGGTCCAGGGCCTCGGCGCGAGCGAACGCGTACTCCTGCGGACCAGTCGACTCCAAGCAGAGCGTCGCGAGGAGCGCCCCGACCTGCACCGACCGCTCCCAGCCGAGTCCCCATGACCGCGCCGAGAGCAGCCCGCCGCGGAACGCGTCACCGACGCCGGTCGGGTCGGCGATGGTGCGCGGCGGCACCACGTCCACCTTCAGCTCTGGCTCGCCCGCGACCGCGACGGTGACCCCGTCGGCGCCGTGGGTGGTGACCCGCACTCGCGCGCGCTCGGCGATGTCGGCCTGCGTCCAACCGGTCTTGTGCTCGACCATGGCCGACTCATAAGCGTTGGTGATCAGGATGTCCGCACCGTCGACGAGCGCCCGCACCTGATCGCCGTCGAGTGACGACAGCTGCTGCGACGGGTCGGCCACGAACGCGATGCCGCGCGCGCGGCACTCCTCGGTGTGCCGCATCATCGCGCCCGGGTCGTTCGGGCTGACGACGACCAGGTCGAGCGGGCCAAGAGCGGCGAGCTCGATCTCGGCCGCCTCTGACATGGCGCCCGGATAGAACGACGCGATCTGGTTGAGGTCGGCGTCCGTGGTGCAGACGAAGCGGGCGGTGTGCCGCAGGTCCGACACGCGCACGCCGGCCACGTCGACGCCGTGCCGTTCGAGCCAGGCCCGGTAGTCGCCGAAGTCCGGGCCGACCGCGCCGACAAGCAGCGGCCGCTGGCCCAGCACGCCCATCCCGAAAGCGATGTTGGCGGCGACACCGCCCCGGCGTACCTCCAGGTCAGTGACCAGGAAGGAGACGGAGAGGTGGGCGAGCTGGTCGGGCAGCAGCTGCTCGGCGAAGCGGCCCGGAAACGTCATCAGGTGGTCGGTCGCGATGGACCCGGTAACGGCGATGCGCACGGCGCGCCACGCTAGCGAAACGACGCAAGAAGGGGGCGGGCGAACCTACTGCTGGGTAAGCCTTGGCTACCCGCGAGTACGTCCTTAGCGTCGCTGTCGTGATCGAGACCGACGGCCTGCAAGAGCTCATCGACGCTGCGCGACAGATGCCGGTCACGAAGCCGGAGCCGCGCGTGGTGATCGACCTGACGCTTCCGACGCCGCGTCGCGAGATTCACATTCCGGACGCGCTCGTCACGCAGCTCGAGGACTACGAGCTCTACGTCGGCTAGGCCCCGGGTCGGCTAAGCCGGCAGGCCGAGGGACGCGACCGGTCCTGGGCGCGCTTCGGCGCAGCGACCCGACCCGTCACAGCGCTTGCAGCGCGTCGGCTTCGAGTCAGGCACAGCGAGCGATCCGGTGCCGAGGCACACCCAGCAGTTGCCCGTCCCCAGGCAGCCCGGGCATGTCGGCGCGTGCCACACGGCCACGGTTATCTGGGTCACGTACCGATTGTCCGAAATCTGGGCCGCTGTCCCTATCGCCCACTAGGACGATTTCGGACTAAGCCGAACGAATGATGCCCGGCTGACTCTGCCAATCCGCGGCCGCTGAGCCAAGCCTCTATCCATCGATGATCTTCGCCTCAGCATGCAGCTCGCCGCACTGGTGCCGCGCGGCAGGTGGAGGTGGGAACACCCGAACTCGTCGTCGGGGAGTCGCTTCAGACTCGGCGACGCGAGCGGCAGCCGGCAAACGGTGACTCGACTTCCGGGAGTGCTAGTGAACTCTGACGGGGAGACGCCCCAGATCCCGATCTCCGCCGACACAGGGCGGAATAGTCGGGGGCACGACGGCACACCGGGGCAGCGAGATTTGAAGTGAGCTGACGCCCGGATGCGTCCCCTCCAAGTCCATCGGGTTGACCAGTGCCGCCGTCTTCCCGCGCAGGAGGAGTTGCACTTGGGCGGCACAGTCGCCAGATATCTTGATGTGCAGTCTCTGCCCGACGCCTACCGACAGTTGGGGGACTGGGCTCGGCGCCACTATGGGACGCCAAATGGCCGAAGCGACGTTGATTGTCAGCGTGCTACATCGAGGACTGGCGGCTGCGGTGCCGCTCGGAGCACCCACGGTCGTGCCGTGCGTCGTGCACCCGGACCCTGCGAGCGCAAGAACACTCGAGGCGACAAACAGATACCTCCGCCTGGTCCCCTTGACCTCTTCCGTACCTCGGATCGCCCGCATTAGCCGGACCGCATGTTCACGAGGTCGACGTGACGCTCATCTGTCCCGGACATGACTGAAAGCCGGTCACGAGCGAGCCATCCGTAGCATTGACCACCACCACGAAGTCGCAGTCGTTCGTAGTAGTCATGTTGGATGCACGCTGTCCGCCGCCGGGCGCAGGAGATGTGTTCCGGTAGGTGAGGACCCACGCAAGAAGGTTCTCGTCGTGGTGAGCCGGCGTCCCCCCATCTGGCGGAAAGTCGTCGTCTGTGATTCGAGCCAGCTGGCTCAGCGGAGTCCCCGTCAGGAGTGAGGCGTACGGCGCGGACTCAGCGACGCCACGGGCTTGAGCGGCGGAGACCGGAGCCTGTTCGTTACTCAAGTGGTAACGCACCCCTGTTCCCGGATAGACCACTTCGCCCGTACTAGCAGGCGCTGGTGACCACGCCGGAGAAGCTGTTCCGCCAGATTGATCTGGAGTAGTGGCCGATTGGACGGCAAGGCGTGACGTCGCGTGTCCCGCCACCGCGGCGCCGCAGCCGGCAAGCATCGCGCCAGCGAGAACAACTACGGATGCAGGCCCCAACCGACTGGCGTTCATGACGTCCTCGATTCGCTAAAAGGTGTAGATGGCGAATGCGTCGCAGATGCCGGAAGTCCCAACGTCGGCATACCTGGTCGAGTACTGATCCGTCCTTTCCATGATGCAAGGGATCGCGACCAGAGTGTTGTCGGCTGTTCGCTGGACCCCGATCGCCGAGTAGTTCGTCTGTGCGGACGGGGTTCCCGGCACGTTGGACTCGTGAAAGCCGGTCTCGCCGAAGAACTGGGGCTGCCACGGCCATGGCCAGTTGGACTTCGGGTTGAAGCTCGTCGACTCCAGTACCAAGCTGTCGACGCTCATCTGGATACACGAGCACGCCGGCACCCATAGTGATCGATAAGCATGCTTAGAGCCCACCGCAGGACTGGTGTAGTACGTCGTGGACGTTACGCAGCCGTCAGTGGCCGACTGTGCGAAGTATTCGGGCGACTGGCCGGGGAACGTGATGTAGCCACTTTGCGCCCAGCCGCAACCGCTTGCACCATCGTTCTCTGCAATCATTGACCACGCCGAAGCTCCGTGGTCGTCCGTCGAACACACGGCGCTGTTTTGCGTGACGATAAACGAGGACGAGCCTTCGTATTGATATTGAGTCTGGCTGTAGTTCGCTGGGGAGACGTCGAACCCGTCGAGGGAGATCACGAACCCTCCACAGGTGACTGCGTGCGCATCTGTCGGCAGTGAGAGCGGGGAAAGCCCGATGGCGAGCGTGACCGCTGCGCGGAAGACTGCGCGTGGTGTTCCTGTCAATTTGCCCCTCCCGATGACGAAGTGGCCGCGCGATCCGACACCCTTACGGGGTGATTGAGCCATCTTTCGGAACGCCAATCGCCCGCACGTGGCTCGCGAGTTCTAGGACGAACCCGGGGCTGAATGCCGTCAATCACCATGCCTTGTTGTGACACCTAGCCCCCGTGTGTGCGCCTGCCCGCCAGCAACTCGACAGCCCGGATGCCTCGAAGGCCCCATTCTGAGAAATATCGTTCCTCGATGCAATAGCCCGTCTGGGCTAATCACGTCGACCTGAAAGAAACGGGCGGAGGCCAGGGGCGGGCGCAGGAGATATGCGCGGCGGCCGGCGACGGGTCAGCGTCGCTGACGGCGAAAACTCCAACGCTAGTCGGCTATGCGGACGTCTCGGCTACGAGCTCAGCGGCAAACGATGTCGGGCGGAGTACGACTAAACCAAGTCACTCGCTCCCGGCAAAGCGGCAGTGAGCGCCGCGCGTAAGCACGCAAGCGAGCGAGAACGCTGGCTGCGAGCGACTGGCGACGCGGCCTAGTGGAAGGAATCGCCGCAGGCGCAGGAGCCGGTGGCGTTGGGGTTGTCGATCGTGAAGCCCTGCTTCTCGATCGTGTCGACGAAGTCGATCACCGCGCCGCCGAGGTAGGGCGCGCTCATGCGGTCGACGACGACCTTGACGCCACTGAAGTCGACGAGCGTGTCGCCGTCGAGCGAGCGTTCGTCGAAGAACAGCTGGTAGCGGAGACCGGAGCAGCCGCCGGGCTGCACGGCGATTCGCAGCGCGAGATCGTCGCGGCCCTCCTGGTCGAGCAGGTGCTTGACCTTCGCGGCCGCCCCGTCGGTGAGGATGACGCCGGTCGCGGTCTCGCCCGTGGTCGTGTCCTGAACGGTCATTGAAGGGTCACTCCAGTAATAGACGGTGTCACTGGTCGCAACCGGGCCGCGGCCCGGTCTGTTCCAGGGTAGGCCTACCCCGCCCCGCCGCTCCACATCCGCGCCACAGCCGCGGCGGTACGGCGCACTCCGGCCGCTCCCGCCGCGATCGCCGCATCGACGCTGCCGAGGGTCTCCGCGACCGAGTGGACCTCCTCGATCCCGGCTGCAGCGGCGTCGCGGCGGCCAACCTCGGCCTGTCCGGCGAGCACGATGCAGGGCACTCCGTGCGCCTGAGCGAGGCGCGCCACACCTGTCGGCACCTTGCCGCGCAACGACTGGGCGTCGAACGAGCCTTCGCCGGTCACGACCAGGTCGGCCGTCGCGATGCGGGCCTCCAGCTGCACCGCTTCGGCGATCACACCGAAGCCGGACGCGCGGGTCGCGCCGAGCGCAAGCAACGCGAACCCGAGGCCGCCGGCTGCCCCCGCGCCCGGCTGGTCCCGCAGCCCAGGCTTGCCGACCGCCGTCTCGACCTCGTCCGCCCACGTGCGCATCGCGTCGTCGAGGTCGAGCACCATGGCACGGTCGGCGCCTTTCTGCGGCCCGTAAACCGCAGTCGCGCCGTTGGGACCGAGCAACGGGTTGTCCACGTCGGTCGCTGCGGCCAGCGCCGCGTGCGGCGCCACGCCGCCGAGCACCTCCCACATACCTCGTCCGCCGTCGTTGGTGCCCGACCCGCCGAGCCCGACCACGAGCCTGTCGACAGGCGTGTCGCTCGCGGCCAGCAGCAGCTGACCGACGCCGCGCGTCGTCGCTCGCATGGGGTCGCGCTCGTCCGGCCGCATGAGGTGCAAACCGCAGGCCTGCGCCGACTCGACGTAGGCAGTCTTCCGTTCGACCAGGAACTGCGCCCGCACCGTGCGCCCGAGCGGATCGCTCACGTCGACGTCGACGAGTCGGCCGCCGACCGACGCGTGCAACACGTCGACGAACCCAGGACCGCCATCGGACATCGGCACCGGGGCGAGGTCATCGGCACGCGCAACCTCGCGCCAACCGGCGACGATCGCGGCCGCTGCCTGCACCGCCGTCAGCGTGCCGCCGAACGAGTCCGGCGCCACGACAACCCGCATGACGCGCATCCTCCCGCGGCGGTTCAGTAACCTTTGATGCCGGAAGCAGCCTGGCCTGCCGTTTGTTGGGATTGACGTGACGACTCCACTCGATGTCGAGCCGACGCCGCTCGCGCTCCTGTTGCTGGGGCGCCAAAGCGACCCCGCATCGGAGCGCGGCACGATGTGCCCCGGCGACCTGCCGGCGCCGTCGGATCCGACGCTCGTCGAGCGTGCCCGCGCCGCCAAGGCGGCGCTGGGCGACTCGGTCTTCGTGCTCGGTCATCACTACCAGCGCGACGAGGTCATCCAGTTCGCCGATGTCACCGGCGACTCGTTCAAGCTCGCGCGCGAGGCTGCCGCTCGGCCGCAGGCGTCGTACGTCGTCTTCTGTGGCGTGCACTTCATGGCCGAGTCGGCCGACATCCTGACCAGCAACGAGCAACAAGTCGTGCTGCCTGATCTCGCCGCCGGCTGCTCGATGGCCGACATGGCGAGTGCCGAGCAAGTTGCCGAAGCATGGGACGTGCTCACCGACGCCGGTGTTGCGGACACGACGGTGCCGGTCAGTTACATGAACTCGAGCGCGGCCATCAAGGCGTTCACCGGCCGGCACGGCGGCACGATCTGCACGTCATCCAACGCCGAGATCGCCGTGCGCTGGGCCCTCGATGCTGCTCGATCAAATGGGGGTGAGAAGGTGCTCTTCCTCCCCGACCAGCACCTGGGTCGCAACACCGCCGTCTTGAAGCTGGGGCTGTCGCTCGACGACTGCGTGGTCTACGACCCCCGCAAGCCGGATGGTGGCTTGACCGCGCAGCAATTGCGCGACGCAACGATGATTCTTTGGAAGGGTCACTGTTCGGTGCACGGCCGGTTCAGCCGCGAGTGTGTCGACGACGTGCGCGCACGCATTCCCGGCGTCAACGTGCTGGTGCATCCCGAGTGCAAGCACGATGTCGTCACTGCTGCCGATCTCGTCGGCTCGACCGAGTTCATCATCCGCACCATCGAAGCGGCGCCGAGCGGATCGGCGTGGGCGATCGGCACCGAGCTCAACCTCGTGTCGCGGCTGGCGAAGGCGCATCCGGACAAGACGATCGTCTTCCTCGACAAGACGGTGTGCTTCTGCTCGACGATGAACCGCATCGATCTGCCGCACCTGGTCTGGGCGCTCGAGTCG
>DASSEQ010000226.1:0-6222 GCA_035695245.1 Mycobacteriales bacterium
CACCGTGAACACCGCAACCGTTGCGGTCGGATAGTCGCTGAGCTGGGCGCTGTCCGCATCACCGGCGAGCTGACTTGCCAGCGCGTGCATCGACGGGTTGTGCCCGACGACCGCCACCGTCGAGGTCGCGTCGTCGCACTCCTCGACCATCGCGACCAAGCCGGCGACGCGGTTGTCATAGATCCGTTCGTCCAGGGTCACCGGCACATCTGTATCCCCCAGCTCGTCCGCGATCGCTTCCCAGGTCTGGACCGTGCGCAGTGCCGGTGACACGAGTGCCAGCGCGGGCACGACGTCGTGCTCGCGCAACCATCGACCGATCGCGCGGGCGTCGCTCTTGCCATGACTGGTCAACGCGCGGCGCTCGTCGACGCGGCCGTCTTCTGCCTTTGCATGGCGGATGAGTGCGAGGCGGTTGGCCACGAGGCCAGTGTGTCAGCACTGACTTGGGCGGGGCGGCTGTTGGACTGCGTGTCAAACGGGCATGCTGGGAACGTGCGGCTGGGCATCCTGGACGTCGGATCCAACACCGTGCACCTGCTCGTCGTCGATGCCGAGCCCGGCGCAAGACCGGTGCCGGCAGCCGACGTCGCCTGGGATTCGCCGTTGATCGACCATCTCGATCGCGACAACATCCTGTCGGACAAAGGGCAGCGCGAGCTGATCCGGATCGTCGACGAAGCCCGCGAGAAGGCCGATCGTCTCGGTGTCGCAGACTTCTCCGCATTCGCCACGTCCGCGTTGCGGGATGCGGCCAATGCCGATGAGGTGCTCGAGCGGCTGCGCGTCGAAAGCAGCATTGACGTGGGTGTGCTGGAGGGCGACGACGAAGCCCGCCTGACATTTCTCGCTGCCCGCCGCTGGTGTGGCTGGAGCAGTGGACGGCTGCTCGTCGTCGACATCGGAGGTGGCTCTCTCGAGATTGCCGCGGGGGCGGACGAAACTCCCGAGCACGTCGCGTCGCTTCCGTTGGGTGCGCGGCGGCTGACCCGCGAACACCTGCCTGGCGATCCGCCCGCGCCGAAGCATGTCGCGGCGCTGCGCGAGCACGTCTCCGCCGCCGTCGCGGCACGCCTGCGGCCGTTCCGTTCGGCTCAGGTCGATGTCTCGGTCGGCACCTCCAAGACGTTGCGTTCGCTGGCGCGTGTCGCTGGAGCTGCCTCCTCCAGCGAGGGCCCGTACGTTCGCCGGGTGCTGAGGGTCGACGAGGCGCACAACCTCGTCGACAAGCTGTCGTCCCTGTCGGCAAAGGACCGAGCGAAGCTGCCGGGAGTGTCCGTGCGGCGCGCGCCCCAACTCCTCGCCGGGGCAGTCGTTGCGGCGACGACGATGAGCTTGCTCGACTTGGACGAGCTGCTCATCTGCCCCTGGGCGTTGCGCGAGGGCGTGTTCCTGACGAGGCAGGACTGGATCGTGGCGTTCTGATCTGAGTGGTCGGGATCGTGACGATCCGACACGGGATCTCGGTGTTTTCGTCGGTCAAGTAGCTGGCGCACACCCGGTGGTAGCCGTCGGCGATCTGAAGCGGGAATCCGCGTAGCAGGTCGCCGCGCACGAGCAAGACCTGCGACAGCGACCGGCCCTTGCGGATCTTCTTCAGGTCGCTCGCCACATGCGGGTTCGTCGCCGGCAGCAGCGGCAGGTCGGCGGCGCGAAGCAGGTCCTTCGCCTTGTATTTGTTGGGTTCACACTTGGGGAGCGCCTCGACGATCCGCCCGATTAGATCTGGGTCGTCGAATAACAGTGACAAGTACGACGCTGCCGCTGGATAGTCGTGAGCGTCGGACTCCTGCTTCCAAGACACCTTTCGCGCGCGCGTCGTAGCCATCGCGGCCTCCTCGAGATCAATGTGTGTCAAAACCGTGCACCGCGACCGGTAAGGGCCGACGATGACATCGTGACGTTCAGCACGCTCGCTGTCATCATGGCGATCGCGCTGCTCGGGCCGTTGCTCGCAACGCCGAAGCGTTCGCCGATCCCCATGTTGGTGGGTGAGCTGGTCGCCGGTGTCGTTGTCGGCAAGACGGGTGGGCGCGTATTGCATCCGACCAACACGACTTTCACGTTCCTTGCCGACATCGGCTTCGCACTCATCATGTTCGTCGCCGGTTCGCATGTGCCGGTGCGCGACCCGGCCGTACGACGCTCGCTGCGCGCCGGTGCCGTTCGAGCGGCAGGCGTGGTAGCGATCGCCGTCGGACTCGGCGTCGCGATTGCATCGGCGTTCGGCACCAAGCACGAGGCGTTGTATGCGGTGCTGGTGGCGTCCTCGTCAGCCGCGTTGGCGTTGCCGCTCCTTGACGGTGTTGGCGTCAAACCTGCCGACGCGCTGGACACAGTCGCCCAGATCGCCGTGGCCGACACGCTCTGCATCGTCGCGTTGCCGCTCGCCATCGAGCCGAGTCGTGCCGCTCGCGCAGCATTGGGCGCTCTTGCCGTCGCGGTCGCGGCCGTCGCGGTGTTCGTTGCATTCGATCGTGGTGAGCGCTCCGGTCTTCGTCGACGGGTGCACATGCTGAGCGAGGAACGCAACTTCGCGCTCGAGCTTCGCATCAGCCTGCTCGCGCTCTGCGCTCTCGCCGCGCTCGCAACCAGGTCACACGTGTCGATCATGCTGGCCGGGTTCAGCTTCGGGCTTGTCATCGCCGCCGTCGGCGAACCACGTCGGCTGGCGCGACAGGTGTTCGGGCTCACCGAGGGGTTCTTCGGTCCCCTGTTCTTCGTCTGGATCGGCGCGTCCCTCGACCTTCGCGCTCTGGGGCATCATCCAAAGTTCCTGCTGCTCGGCGTCAGTCTCGGGGCGGCCGCGGTCGCCGCTCACGCGTTGATGGCCTTCGCCCGGCAACGACCACCGCTCGCCGTCGTGTCCAGTGCGCAGCTCGGCGTACCGATTGCGGCCGTGACTCTCGGCACGCAACGGCACCTGCTGCAGCCGGGGGAGCCGGGCGCGCTGTTGCTGGGAGCGCTCCTCACCATCGCCGCGGCGAGTTTCGCTGCCACTCGCGCCGCGACATCTGTCGGCGCGGCCGAGGCCGGTCCGGAAACTGCGGGCGGCCACCAGATGAACGCTCCGGTTCAATAGCGGGGCATCGGCAGGGAGCCTGTCTCCGTCGGCGAACTCGCCCGCGTGACCTTGCCTCGTCGCCGTAATCGAACGATCAGCGCGGTAGCCGCACTTGCGGTCGTGGCCGGAGGGGTGACGGCAGCGATGGCCTCCGTCACGTCCGGACGCATCGGCCCGGCATACCGCACCACGCCCTACGGCCGCGTGCTGCATCCGGCTGGCCGGATGACCAAGGTCGGAGACTTTCCGTCCGGAGGCGCGCTGTCTCCGGACGGACGCTTCTACTGGGCGGTCGACTCCGGCCACGGCCGCGACGACGTCAACGTCGTCTCCGTCGCATCCGGCCGCGTGGTGCAGGTGCTGCCACTGCCCGGCGCCTACGGTGGCATTGCGTTCAGCCCGAACGGCCAGCACGCCTACGTGTCCGGCGAGCCGCAAGGGTCTTCCGTGCCCACCGGACCGGTGAAGGCCGCGACCGGTGACGCGATCCATGTCTTCTCCGTGGACCCGCATACGGGCCACGCGAAGGAAACCACGCCGCTGACGCTGCCGACGACGAGCGGAGGCACAGCGCAGAAAGAGGGTGCCAATCCGGCGTCATTCATCCTGCAGCCGCCGGGGCCGGGGCCATCTTCGGGCCTGGGCTGGCCGATCGGCTTGGCCGTCACGCCGGACGGGCGAACGCTTGTTGTCGCGCTCAACCAAGCAGACCAAGCAGTCGTCATCGACCTGCTCACCCACGCGACCACCCTGGTCAAAGTTGGTCGATATCCGTTTGGTGTCGCCGCAGACGCCCGGCATGCCTACGTGAGCAACGAATACGACGGCACGATCTCGGTTATCGACCTGACCACCGATTCGGTCGTCTCCACTATTTCCGTCGGCGGGCTGGCGGGGGACCTCAATGCGCACCCCGAAGGTGTGGCGCTCGATGCCGCACGGCATCGACTTTTCGTTGCAGTCACGAATCGCGATGCCGTCGCGGTCGTCGACACGGACGTCGACACGTTGAACCGGACGATCTCGGTCGCTCGTCCCGGCGGCATCGGGTCGGCGCCGGTGGCGCTGGCAGTGACCCCGGACGGTCGCACGGTGTACGTCGCTGACGCTGGCGAGGACGCAGTCGCCGCCATCGCGTTGAGGCCCCGATCGGGAGTGCGGACGGACACAGTTGTCGGACGTGTGCCGACTGCTGCGTATCCCTCGGGTGTTGCGGTCACGCCCGACGGACGTCGCCTTGTCTGGCTCGCCGCAAAGGGGCTGGGCTCCGGTCCCAATCCCGACTCCGGCGAGCACTTCGCCGACAGCGAGGCGGCGCCGTACGGCCAGTACGACCCGGACATGTTGCTCGGACGTGTGGGCGTCTTGCGCGCTCCGTCGGACAGTCAGTTGCGGGCGATGGCTTCGATCGTCAACCGCGAGGTTCGGCCGGCTAACTTCACGCCGCCCCCGCTGGACACACCGATCGAGAGCCCAGGCGGCGGCCCGAGCGCGCAGATCAAGCACGTGTTCTACATCGTCAAGGAGAACCGCACCTACGACCAGGTCTTCGGCTCAGACCCGCGGGGCGACGGTGATCCGGCACTCGAGCTTTTCGACGACAACGGTGCGCGCGGCCCGGCTGGCGGGGTGACCCCGAACGCACATCGGTTGGCGCGGATGTTCCCGTTGCTCGACCACTTCTACGCCGACAGCGAGGTCTCCGTCGACGGGCATCTCATCACAAGTGGCGGTTACGCCACCGACTACGTCGAGCGGGCTCTTCAGGCCAACTACGCGAGCCGGGGACGGATCGCGAACTTCGGTCAGGACCCAGTCACGTTTCCGCCGAATGACTTCATCTTCGATCAAGCCGTCCGGCAGGGAATCTCGTTCCGCAACTACGGCGAATACAACGCCGGCGCAACGCCGCAAGCCGACGACGGGCGGCCCACGTACGCGACGTCGCAAGACAACTTCGTCCTCGGATACCCCCTGTTCTTCGGATGTGACAACGCCGGCATTGCCCCGCCTGACGGGGTCAACAACGCCGCTGTCTGTGACACGGACTCTGGCACCCTCGGCGCCGCCGGAGCAGCGGACACCAGCAACAGCCGGTTCGACTTCTTCCAGGCCGATTTCGAGCGAGAACTCGCTACCGGCAGCGTTCCGGCACTGAACTACATCACGCTGCCCAACGACCACACGAACGGTGTGCAGAAGAACTACCCGACACCGCGGGCGTTGGTTGCCGACAACGACCTCGGGCTCGGACAGTTCGTCGACCTGATCAGCCACTCATCGATCTGGTCGTCAAGCGCCATTTTCGTCGTCGAGGATGACTCGCAGGATGGCGCCGATCACGTAGATGCTCACCGCATGCCCGCTTTCGTGATCTCGCCGTGGGCGAGGCACGGCGTGGTCATGCATACGCGCTATGACCAGCTTTCCGTGCTGCGGACGATCGAGTTGATCTTGGGATTGCATCCGCTGTCGCTATACGACGGTCTTGCCGAACCGATGTACGACGTGTTCATCCCGTCGCACAACAAGCCGGACTTGACGGCGTACGACGCCGTCACCCCGGCACAGTCGCTGACGCAGCTCAACACGTCTGAACCGACCGGCATCGATGCTGTTTTGCCCTACAACGAGGTCGATCTGGTGCCGCAATCGCTTTTCGACGCCGCGCTTTACCGCAGCGTCTACGGTGCAGACTTCCAAGTGCCGCCACCTGGTCCGGACGCCTCTCCGGTCGAAGCGGACCGGGCCGCCCAGACGCTCGCAGTCTGGCGACGACATGGCGACGTGGCCGCCTTCCTGCGTGCTCACCCGCTGGGCGACGCCGACGCGGGATAGTCTCCGCAACCGTGACAGAGCCGGTTGATCTCGACCTTCCCGGTGAGGACGACGACCGCAGGATCGCCGTACGCGAATGGCTGACCAGCCATCCGAAGCCGACGCCGCGACAGCTCGCCGAGGCCGGCTACGTCGCCCCGCACTGGCCGAAGCCTTGGGGCCTCGGTGCAGACGCGGTACACCAGTTGATCGTGGACGACGAGCTGAAGCGATCGGGCGTGCGGCGACCGTCCAACCAGATCGGCATCGGTTGGGCCGGCCCGACGATCATCCATGCGGGAAGCACCGAGCAGAAAGAGCGCTACCTCTTGCCGATCCTT
>DASSEQ010000227.1:0-4614 GCA_035695245.1 Mycobacteriales bacterium
CGTCCCCGAGCCTTGACCGCGTCGCGCCTACCAGCTGGCGCGCTGGGCCAAACCGATCGCGTACGCCGACCAGAACGTGCCGGCCGTTGGGCCGCCGTTGCAGGTGCCGTCAGACTCGCCCGGCGGCTTGATCCAGAGCAGAGCGTCGGCGAGGTCGTCGTTGGTCTTGGCCGTCGGTCGGTCGCCGAGCGCGCGTCCGGTCGCGTTGCACCACTGGCCGTTGCTGCCGAGTCCGTTGCGGCCCGTGTCAACGACGTAGTGCTTCCATCCACTGCCCGAGGCGATCATCCGTCCGTAGGCCATCTCCGACGCGGTGCTGTCGTAGTTGGACACGTTGAGCGAGAAGCCGCGCGCATAGTAGACGCCGGCCGAGTTGAGTCGGCTGCTCATGACGCTCGCGGGCTGCCAGCCGGCGTTGCCGGCGTCGAGGTAGACCTCGGTGTGGCCAAGAGCCGACAGCGTCTGGGCGTCCCACTTGATCAGCCCGAGTCGCTCCGACTGCTGCGACGCGGTCAGGCACGACAAACCGGCGAGGGCGTCGGGTTCGACGATGACGGCTGCTGCCGAGCTGCCGATGCCGGCCTCAACCTGCGTCATCCACGCTTTGTAGGCAGTGGCGTTGACCGCGCCGGCAGTGCCGTAGGCGGAGCAGTCGAGGGCGGGGATGTTGTAGACGACGAGCACGGGATAGTCGCCGGCCGCGGTGATCTGCGCGACACGCGCCCGGATGGTTGCCGCGACGGTCGCCGTCGGATCCCAGCCGCCGAACCAGTCAGCGGTCGACTGGCTCGCGACCAGGTCGAGGGCGCCGGCACCGGCTGGGTCGGTCGCGCGCAGCGCAGTGGCCGCGGCGTGTGCTGCGGAGTTGGGGTCGAGGAAGAGGTGTCGGCCGACAAAGGGGTCACCGGCGGGAGAGACGACCGTGCTGCCCGCGCGAGCGGATCCGCCGCCGCTGACCAGCATGACGAGCGCCGCTCCGAGAAGGGCGACGAGCGCTGCGACGTGACGCCAGCGGCGTACCAAAAATGTGTTCACGGGACTACCGAGCTCCTACTGAGAATGGGGATCGGCCGGAGTCTCACCGACCGGCAGAGATGACTTCGGGTGGTTTTGAGCGAAACTGACCCGCGAGCAGCCAACTGTCACCGCCCCGACATGACCCGCACTAGTCCAGCCGAAGCATCAGACCTAGCCTCAACAGGAGTTGCGCGTGACCGACTGGCATGTGTGGCACGAGCAGTACGACGACCCGGGGTCATCGCTGTCCCGCCGGCTGGAGGTCGTGCGGCGACTGCTCACCGGCATCGTCGAACCGATGAGTGGCGACGACAGGGTGCTCAGCTTGTGTGCCGGCGACGGCCGAGATGTCATTCCTGTCGTTGCCGGTCTTCCTGCGCTGCGCCGGCCGGAGCTCGTGCTGGTCGAGCTCGATGAACAACTGGCCTCAGCGGCTCGCGAGAACGCCCAAGACGCCGGGGTCGCGGCGACGGTGATCGCGGCGGACGCAGGTGACACCTCGCTCTGGCGGCAGCACCTCCCGGTCAACCTGCTGATGCTGTGCGGCATCTTCGGCAACATCTCCGACGACGACATCCGCTCCACCATCGAGGCTGCCCCCGCGATGTTGCCCAAGGGCGGGACGGTCATCTGGACGCGTGGCGCGCGCCGCGAACGCGATCTTCGGCCCCAGGTGCGCCAATGGTTCAACGAGGCGGGCTTCACCGAGGTCCACTTCGAGTCAGAACCGGGCGGCTTCGGGGTCGGCGTCAACCGATCGCCGGACGCCGCGGCGCCGCGGGCGATCCCGGATCAGCTGTTCACGTTCATCCGCTGAATCCGAGGCGCGCGAAACTGTTGGTCGTGAGTGGTGCCATCCGCCTTCGCCCGGTCGAAGCAGCCGATCTGCCGCAGCTGTCGCGATTCATGCACGACGCCGAGGCAACCGGTGAGTGGCAATGGTTCGGCTACCGGGTCGATCGGGCTCGAGAGCTCGAGCAGCGCTGGCACGCCGACGGGCTGATCGGTGACGAACGCTCCTTCCTGGCGGTTCAGGAGGGCGACGGTCTGGCCGGTTGGGTGACGTGGCTGAGTGTTGCGCGAAGCAGCGGAGCGATCGAGATCGGCATCGCGCTCTTTCCTGACTTTCGCGGCCGAGGCGTCGGCACGGAGGCGCAGCGACTGCTCGTCGACTACCTGTTTGCGACGACCACCGTCCACCGGCTGCAAGCCGGCACGGAAGTGGGCAACGTCGCCGAGCAGCGGGCGCTGGAGAAGGTCGGCTTCACGAGAGAAGGCGTCCTTCGGGGGCTCAACTTCCGAGCCGGCGAATGGCGGGACAGC
This sequence comes from Mycobacteriales bacterium, assembly GCA_035695245.1. Lineage (GTDB taxonomy): Bacteria > Actinomycetota > Actinomycetes > JAFAQI01 > JAFAQI01 > DASSEQ01. Next base: position 2,341 of record DASSEQ010000227.1, read on the forward strand.
GTGATCTACGGCCTGCTACGTGGGGACAATTGAGCCGGCTTCGAACGGGAGGGACTCGATGGCACCCAGAACAGACCCGGGACTGGACGCGGCGACCCATCGCCAGGTCGGGATCGCGTTGTTCAACCACACCTGGACACTGCTCGAGCTGGAAAGTCGCACCCAGGAACAGATCGACGAGATGATTCACTCCGCGCACGCGTCGGCCTACCACTGGATGCAGGTCGGCACTGCGGCAAACCGGGCCCGCAGCGAGTGGCAGTGCTCGCGTGTCTATGCCGTAGTTGGGCGCGGCGAACCGGCGATCTGGCACGGCCGGCGATGCCTCGAGATCTGCGAGCGCGAAGGCATCGGCGACTGGGACCTCGGCTTTGCCTACGAGTCGTTGGCTCGGGCGCATGCCGTGGCAGGCGACACCGACGAGTCCCGCCGGTGGTTGGAGCAAGCCCGAAGTGCTGCCGCGGAGATTGCCGAGGACGGCAACCGCAAGCTGCTGCTGACTGATCTCGATTCGATCGCACCGCCGACCTGACCGCAATTGCTCAGGAGTGGTACACCTCGCTGAGAAGAGACGCGAACAGCTCGTCAGGATCGCAATGCACTCCTCGACGGATGAACCAGTCGGTCACGTTGCTGACGTCGCGCTCGAGCAGCGCAGTGCCTTCGGGATGCGCGATCGGGTCGACCGACTGCGGGAAGTCGATGATCACAACGCGGTCGGTGTCCCAGAGGATGTTGTAAGGGCTGAGGTCGCCGTGCACAACACCACACCGCGTCATCGCGTGCATCGCGTCGACGAGCTGCGACCAGGCCTCACCAAGGGTGGCCTTGTCCAAGCCGGCATGGACGACACGCGGCGCGGCTTGTTCCGTCGTACCGATGAGTTCGAGCATCAGCTCGTTGCCCAGCTTCTGCACCGGGTAGGGGACCGGCACGCCGGCCGATGACAACCGGCACAGCACATCGAACTCTGTTGCCAGCCACAGCTGTGCGCGGAACGCCATGCCCGCCTTGTTGCCGCGGGCGATCGCGCGATCGAGCCGGCTCTCGCCGGTGCGGCGGGCGGCGCGGTAGCGAGCATCGTTGCGGAACTGCCGTTCCTCGAACTTGCGATATCGCTTGGCTGCCAACACGTTGACGTCGTCGCCATGACGACGCTCGACGAGGTGCACGTCGGCTTCCTTGCCGGTCTTCAGCAGTCCGAGGTCGAACTGACGGGCATCGCCAGACGTGATCAGCCAGTCAGGGACAGGATCCGGACCGTGGTCAGCGGCTGGGTAGCTGGAGGCGTCGGGATCATTGGCGTCATCGTCCCACTGGCCGGGATCGAGTGAACGCGCCATGCGTTCGAAATCTTCGGTGTTGCGCTTTGCCGCCATGACATAGGCGACTCGCTTCTCTTCGCGAGAAGGCACGTTGTCTCCAAGGAGGTGTGGTGGAGGTCCTGGTTGATGAACGCGTACGACGACAAGGACACACACCTCCCTCGGTCATGTAGCGCCTGCCAGATTGACCTACCGCACGCGGGCCTCGCAACCCGTTTTACGAGCGTTTGCGACACACCGGCAGGTGCTTGGGACCGGAGATGAAGTTGGACGGCAGCCATTCCGTGTCACCGGCCTTCTCGAGGTCGGGCAGTCGAGTCAGCAGCTGCGCGAACATCGCCTCGATCTCCACGCGTGCGACGTGTGCGCCGAGGCAGTGGTGTGGCCCTCCGCCACCGAAGGCGAGGTGCTCGTTGGGAGTGCGCGTCACATCGAAGCGGTCAGGATCGTCGAAGACGCGCGGATCGCGGTTGGCCGCGCCGTAGTAGACGACGACCTTCTCACCTTCCTTGATCTGCTGGCCGCGCACTTCGGTGTTCGCGGTCGCGGTGCGTCGCATGTAGATCACCGGGCTGGTCCAGCGCAGCATCTCCTCGATCGCGGTCGGCAGGTGGTCGAGGTCAGCAGTGAGGATCGCGCGTTGCTCGGGGTGGGCGAGCAGTGCATCCATCCCGCTCGCGACGAGGTTGCGGGTGGTGTCGCCGCCGGCGTCGATGAGAAGCATGAAGAACAGCTGGAAGTCGATCTGGTCGAGGCGGTGGCCGTCGACTTCGGCGGTGACGAGGGCGGAGGCGAGGTCGTCGCCGGGCGTGGCGGTCTTCTCCTCCCACACGCGCTGGGCGTAGGTGAGCATCTCGATCACGGCGCCGAGGGCCGCGCCTTCGGGCAGGCTCTCCGGCGCGGCGTGAATGGCCTCGGTCAGCCGGTAGAGCGCAACTCCGTCGTCGCG
>DASSEQ010000228.1:0-8167 GCA_035695245.1 Mycobacteriales bacterium
GGCACCGTCGTACGACGAGAACGCGCCGTTGCAGGCGCATGTGACGAACCTCGACGCCTCGCCCTACCTCGGCCGGCTTGCGCTCTGCCGGGTGCACAACGGCACCCTGCGCAAGGGCCAGCAGGTCGCGTGGTGCAAGACCGACGGCAGCGTCGAGCGGGTGAAGCTCACCGAGCTGCTCGGCACAGTCGCCTTGGAACGGGTGCCGATCGACGAGGCAGGCCCGGGTGACATCGTGGCGATCGCCGGCATCGCCGACATCACCATCGGTGAAACTCTTGCGGACCCGGAGGACCCGAGACCGTTGCCGGTGATCACCGTCGACGAGCCGAGCTTGTCGATGACGGTGGGCATCAACACCTCGCCACTCGCTGGGCAGAGCGGAAGCAAGCTCACGGCGCGACTGGTCAAGTCGCGACTCGACGCAGAGCTCGTGGGCAACGTGTCGATCCGGGTGCTGCCGACCGATCGGCCGGACACCTGGGAGGTGCAGGGCAGAGGCGAGCTCCAGCTCGCGATCCTCGTCGAGATCATGCGCCGGGAAGGATTCGAGCTGACCGTCGGCAAGCCGCAGGTCGTCACCCGGACCATTGACGGGAAGCTGCACGAGCCGATGGAGCGGCTCACCGTCGACATCCCCGAGGACTATCTGGGTGTGGTCACGCAGCTGATGGCGCTGCGCAAAGGCCGCATGGAGCAGATGGTCAACCACGGCACCGGGTGGATCCGGCTGGAATACCTCGTGCCGGCGCGCGGGCTCATCGGCTTCCGCACCGAGTTCCTCACCGAGACGCGGGGGACCGGGCTGCTGCACCATGTGTTCGAGCGCTACGAGCCTTGGCACGGCGAGCTTCGAACGCGGCCGACCGGCTCGCTGGTCGCGGATCGTCGTGGCGCGGTCACGTCGTACGCGCTGTTCAACCTCCAGGACCGCGGCACGATGTTCATCGGGCCGACCACCGAGGTCTACGAAGGCATGATCGTGGGCGAAAACGCACGATCCGACGACATGGACGTCAACCCGACGAAAGAGAAGAAACTCACCAACATGCGGTCATCGACCGGTGACGAGCTGGTCCGGCTGATCCCGCATCGGCAGTTGTCGCTCGAGCAGGCGTTGGAGTTCTGCCGCGAGGACGAGTGTGTCGAGGTCACCCCTGCGACGGTGCGGCTGCGGAAGGTCCAGCTCGATGCGGCCACCCGCTACCGATCGGCCAAGCGGGTCCGGCCGGAGTGAGCCTGGCCTGAAAGAGCGGGGCCGTCACCATTCCGAGCGTCGATCGTTGCAGGAGTTAACGATTCCTCGACGAAGGACGCCCACATGCACCGTCGTACCGCCCTGATCGCCGCAGGCCTCGTCGGCACCCTTGGTGCCGTCACTCCCGCATTGGCCAACTCCAGCTCGGCCGCGCCGAAGTTCACCAAGCCGGTCATGCTCAAGGGCTACGCCGGCGGCGAGCCGTCGCTTGCGCTCGACCCCCGCAACCCCAACAACGTCTACGTGACGGCCCCACAGTTCGTCCCGGCGATCACCAACAGCGTCCTCGGCGCACCTGCCGGCGACAAAGGTGTCGGCTTCTGGGCTAGCTACAACGGCGGTCGCACCTTCCCTGTGGCGCGCAACATCGGCTCATACAGCGGTGGTGGCGACAGTGACGTGGCGGTCGGCTCGGACGGCACCGTCTACGTCGCCGACCTCGAGGCCACCGCGGCGGCGATCTGCACGAGCCACGACCACGGCAAGACCTGGTCGTCCGGCAACGCGCTCTCCCCGGCCGACTCGTGCGCCGGCGTCACGACCAACCAGCAAGGCCCGGAGAACGACCGTCAGTGGCTGACGGTTGCGCATGGCCAGGCCGACGTCGTCTACCTCACCTACCACGACTTCTCCGCCGGCTTCCCGATCATCGAGCGCTCCACTGACGGCGCTGCGACCTTTGCTCCGTGTGGCTCGATCCTCAACCCGAGCGGCCCGGCTGGACAGAACTACTCCCCGGTCAACGGCACACTCGTCGCGAAGCCTGCGATTGACCCGGCCGGCCGGATGTATGTCGAGGTCACCGAGCCGTCACAGACCACGACCTCTGTCGTCGGCGCCGCCCTCAACAGCCTCTACATCGCCGAGTCCGACAACGGGTGCAGCCCGGGCACGTTGTTCAAGAACTACACGGTCTACACCAACCCGGGTGCTGACCTCGGCAAGATCTTCAACAGCGTCACGGTCGACAAGGCCGGCAACGTCTACGTGATCGCCGCCGGCAAGACCACGGCCAACCAGACCAACACCAACGTCTGGCTCTTCGTCTCCCACGATCACGGCGTGCACTGGACGGCGCCGATCCGCGTCAACGCGCCCAACCTCAAGGCCAACGTGATGCCCGCCGTCGTCGGCGGACTGCGCGGCAACGAGGTCGCCGTCGGCTGGTTCGGTACATCGACCAACAGCGACCCCAACTACCAGAAGAACCAGTGGCGCTACTACGTGTCCACCAGCTTCAACGGTGGCAAGACGTGGAACCAGAGCACGGTGACGCCGAGCCCGATCCATTACGGCGACATCTGCACGCAGGGCACGTTCTGTGGTCTCATCCCGGGTCAGCCCAGCAACCGCAACCTGGCCGACTTCGACTCGATCTCGGTCGACCCCCGGACCGGCCAGCTGCTCGTCGCGTTCCCCGGCGACCCCTACAACCGCCCGGACGAGACCAACGGCCCGAACAACTTCTCCTCCTCGGCATACGTCGTCCGCCAGACGAGCGGCCGTCCGCTGAAGTAACCGCGCCCTTACGCAGCATCAAGACTCGGAATGCAGTGCCGAGAGAGTAGGTTGTACGACAGGACGTCCTAGGCGTCCCCGACCCGATCCATGGCCCCCGGTCCCAACCTTTGTCGCTTCGAGCGAATCAGTGCCGAGAGGCAGACCTGGCGGGTCGGTACGAAAGCCCCGGACATCGTCCGGGGCTTTCGTTATTCCGAGGTCTCGGAGCGGCTGGTGCGGTGGCCGCGCCGGCGTTCCAGCCGGCCGAAGTAGACGGGCTCGTCGAGGTCGATGTCGCCGAGAGCGCCGCGGAGCAGCTGCAACGCGTTGCGGACCAGCGCATCGGCGTCCTCGACCGGCAGGCCGAGCTCATCGGCGACGCCGCCGGACCCCTCCGAGAAGCCGAAGGCGACGACGGCAGCTGCGCGCTCGGCCGGCGGGAGATCGGCGAGGGCGTCGTACAAACGGGCGACCAGCTCCTCGTCGCTGACGCCTTCGCTCGCGCGCACGTTGTCGGCGATCGTGCCGGGCGCCATCGGCCGCAGCCGGGGTGTGCGTGCGCGCTCGGGTGCCACCCCTTGAGGCTACGTCGGCGCGAACGCCTCCAGGCACTCGCGTGCCCGGGCCATGCTTTGCGCTGGGTCGGCACTCGGTGAGCCGATCTGCTCGTCGAAGTTGAGGTCGACAAACAGCTCGGTGACGCCATTGCGCGCGTAGTCGTCGAAGTCCCGACGGATCTTCTCGACAGTGCCGCTGAACTGCTGCTCCTCGTCCTCGTCGCGTACGCGCACAACAGCACGCACGATGATTCGGTAGTCAGTCATGTCACGGCCCGCGGCTTCACCCGCAGAGCGAAGCGTCGCCACTGCACCGGGCACGGCGGCGGCCGGGAACCGGCTCGCCGAGATCCAACCGTCGGCCAGCTGCCCCGCGCGCCGCAGTGCCGGTTCGGCGGCACCGCCGAGCAACAGCGGGGGGTGCGGCCGCTGCACCGGTCGCGGATCAACCCGGCCGCGCGGCACCTGGTAGAACTCGCCGCGATGCTCGACCGGATCCTGGGTCCAGATGCTTCGCAGTGCAGAGAGGTAGTCCTCGGCACGCGCACCGCGGCGCTCGATCGGCACACCCGCCGCGGCGAACTCGTCCGGACTCCAGCCAAGCCCCAATCCGACGTCCAGTCGCCCGTCGGACAACACGTCGATGCTCGTGAGCGCCTTTGCGAGGACGAGCGGCGGGTAGAACGGCATGTTGATGATCGCGGTGCCGATCCGCACTCGTTCGGTGACGCCGGCGACGTACGCCGAGATCGCGATCGGGTCGTGCACGCTGCGGTAGGGCACAGGAATCGAGTCGTCGACCGGGTAGAGCGTGCGCTGGAAGCTCCACAACGACTCGTAGCCGAGTCGCTCAGCCGCCTGGCAGATCTGCACGATGTTGCGCGGCGTCGCCCATGACCCCGACACCGGGATGCCGAATCCCATCTTCATCGACTCACCATAGGTTGATCACATGACCGATCTCTCCGGCCGCACTGCTGTCGTGACCGGAGCGGGTCGCGGACTCGGCGCCGCAGTTGCCGCTGAGCTGTCGCGGCGCGGCGCACATGTCGGCGTTCTCGCCCGTTCGGCTGATGAGGTACGACGCACCGCCGCAGCGGTGGGTGGTACGCCGCTGATCGCCGATGTCGCCGACGCCGATCGACTGAAGTCGGTCCTGCAGTCGTTCGGCGAGGTCGACATCGTCGTGGCCAACGCCGGGGTCGTATGGCCGCTCGGCGAGTTCGAGCGCACCGACCTTGCCGAGTGGGAACAAGCAACCTCGATCAACCTGTTCGGTGCGGTGCGCGTTGTGCACGCGATGTTGCCCGGCATGGTCCGGCGCGGCTGGGGGAGGATCGCCACCATTTCCAGTGGCGCTGCACAGCCGCCAGGCATGCAGAGTGCCAACGCCTACAGCACGAGCAAGTCTGCGCTCGACATGTTCACACTGCACCTCGCTCGCGAGTTGGACGGCAGCGGTGTGACGGCAAACGCTGTGCGCCCAGGCGTGGTGGCTACTGAGATGCAGACGTTCATGCGTTCGCACTCTCGGGAGCAGGTCGGGGACGCGTTCTATGAGCGATTCCACGGCTTACATGAGCGAGGCGAGCTGGTCGAGCCGGACCACGCCGCCAGGTTTGTCGTCGAAGTGCTGCTGAGGGGCGACAACGGCACGGTGCGCGACCTGCGGGACGAGTGGTGAACATCTGCTTCGTCTGCTCGGGCAACATCTGCCGATCACCGTCGGCCGAGGTGGTGATGCGAGCTCTCCTCGTCGCCAACGGGCTGGAGGACGCCGTCGAGGTCTGCAGCGCCGGGCTCGGCGACTGGCATGTCGGTGAGACTGCCGATCACCGATCGATCGCCGAGCTGGCCGCGCGCGGCTACGACGCAGACCGGCACCGTGCGCGGCAGTTCGACCCAACGTGGTTCGCGCACCATGACCTGATCGTGGCGATGGATCGCACGCATCTGCGCGCCCTGCAGGGAATGGCGCCGCGCGATCAGCAGGACAAGGTGTCGTTGTTGATGTCGTATGCCGGTGATGATGCCGACGTCCCCGATCCCTACTACGGTGGCGCAGACGGCTTTGCGCACGCGCTCGACATGATCGAGCAAGGCTGCCGCGGGCTTCTGGCGACAGTGCATCAGCGCCTCTCGGCATGAAGGTGTTCGAGAAGAAGCTGCCGAACGCACCGGCAGGTTTCTTCGCCGCCGAGGCGCGCGGACTGCAGTGGCTGACCGTGCCGGGTGGGCCGCCGACGCCGACCGTCATCGGGTGGAATGACTGCAGGTTGGTGACCGCGTGGATCGAGTCCGCAGCGCCGACGCGGGCGGCGGCGCGGAGTTTCGGGGAAGCACTCGCGCGATTGCACACGACCGGCGCCCCGTCGTACGGCGCCGACGTCGACGGCTTCATCGGCCCGCTGCCCTTGCCCAACACCAGGGCGGATGACTGGCCGACCTTCTACGCGCAGTGCCGCTTGTCGCCGTACGCCGATGCACTGAACCACGCACAACGTCGGCTGATCGAGAGGGTCTGTGAGCGGCTGCCGGAACTCTCCGGGCCGCTGGAGCCGCCGGCGCGCATCCATGGCGACCTGTGGAGCGGCAACCTGATCTGGGCGGCTGACGGCCAGGTGTGGCTGGTTGACGCGGGGGCGGCGCACGGCGGGCACCGAGAGACCGACCTCGCGATGCTGGCGTTGTTCGGCGCGCCGCACCTCGACGCGATCCGCGACGGCTATGAGGAGGTCACGCCGCTGGCTCCCGGCTGGAAGCAACGGATCGGGCTGCACCAGCTGCATCCGTTGCTCGTGCACGCCACCCTCTTCGGAGGGAGTTACGGCGAACGTGCGGCAGCGATCGCGCAGCGGCTCCTCGCGCGCTGAATCCACAGGCAGCGACAGGTCGACGGCCTCCACATCCTTCGCCTCGGGTCGCGAATCAGTAGGCGTCCCGGGCCACCGTCGTCGGCATGACGTCGCGCTCTGTTGCTCCGCAGGTCCTGAAGCTCTCCACCCTGGTCGACATCGTGTCGGCGATCCCTTATTCGCTCGGCTTCCAGCCGGCCGAGAGCGTGGTCGCCGTTGCGCTGAAAGGACCGCGGGAGCGGTTGTCGTTCACGATGCGGCTCGATTTGTTGCCACCCGAGCACGACGCAGACGTGGCCCGCATGTGCGCCGAGCGGATGACTTACGCAAACGCGAAAAGCGTTTTGCTGTTCATCTACACGTCGCCGCCGAAGCGGCCGGGTGACCTTCCTCGCCAGGCGCTGGTCGAGCACATCCAGAAAGCCTTGCCAGTGCCGTTGCGCGATGCGGCGCTGGTCGCTGACGGGCGCGTCTGGTCATACCTGTGCGCCGAGCCGCAGTGCTGCCCGCCGGAGGGCCAACTGCTCACTGGTGATTCGCCTGGTGCGGTCAACGTGGCAGCGGCGCATGCTCTCGTCGGCGATGTGCTCCTGCCGAGCCGCGACGCTTTGGTCGCGACGACCAGGGCAGTCGGCGGGGTCGCCGCAGCGTCGATGCGGCAGGCAATCGACCGCGCGCTCGACGATGTCACCGGCATCGACGTAGGCGATGACCTGGTCGACTCGTCACTGGAGATGGTCGATCGGCTTTGTGCGGGCTATGCCGACGGCCCGGTCACGCTGACGCACGACAGCGCGGCCCGGCTTGCCCTTCGCGTGCACAACGTCGAGTTTCGTGACGCACTGCTCGGTCGGCTGGCCCGCGGCGATGACGCTTTGGCCAGACTCGTCGCCGACCTGGCCCGGCTGGCGCAGCCGCCGTACGACGCTCCGGCGGCGACGATGCTGGGTGTCTGCGGCTATTTCCGGGGCGATGGGGTCGTCGGCATCGCCTCCGCCGAACGAGCGCTCGCCACGGATTCGGACTATTCGCTGGCAAAGTTGCTCGTGCACGCAATCGAGAGCCAGATCAATCCGAAGCACATGCGCCGGATCTGGGCGAAGCATCGACGTTGACGAGCCCTTCCGATGGGAAGATCAGCGGATGCTCGATCGGCGGCAGCGTTGGCTGCTGTTCCTGCTCGGCGTCGCCTGCTTCACCGAGGGCTATGACTTCAACGCACTCATCGTGGCGCTGCCTCATCTGCGCGAAACATTCGGGCTCAGCCGGTCCGTTGCCGATCTGTGGGTGGCTGGGGTCTACCTCGGCGCAGGTCCGGCGCTCTGGCTCGGCCGGCGAGCCGATCGGCAGGGCCGGCGCAACGTGTTGCTGCTCGCGGTCGCGGGCTATTCGCTGTGTTCCGTCGCCACTGCCCTCGCGCCGGACATCGGCGTATTCGTGGCGATGCAGTTCCTCGCCCGCTGTTTCCTGACCGTGCAAGTTGCGGTGGCTTGGACCGTCGCCGCCGAGGAGCTGCCGCCGCAGTCGCGCGGCTTCGGGTTCGGCATCCTCGCGCTGGCCAGTGCACTCGGCACCGGTTGGGGAGCGATCCTCGAGGCGAGCGTGATCAGCCCGCTCGGCGCGAGCTGGCGGTGGATCTACGCCGCGTCCCTGCCGCTCGCGCTGGTGCTGATCCTGCTGCGCCGGTCGCTTCCGGAAAGCGAGCGCTACGAAAGACTCGTCGCAAGCGGTCGCGCGCATGGCATCGCTCGCGCGTTGCTGGAGCCGCCGCATCGCAACCGGCTGCTCCTGATCTGCGGCACGGTCGTCTTCTCCAACCTGACGACGCAAGCGACGGTTTTCGCGGTCGACTACATGCAGACCGATCGCCACCTGGGCACCTCGGCGGCCAACCTCGTGCTCGTCGCGGCCGGCGCGATCTGCCTCCCGGTGCTGACCGGAGCGGGTCGGCTGAGCGACAGGCTCGGCCGTCGACCGGTCTGCGCGGCCGCGCTCGT
>DASSEQ010000229.1:0-10804 GCA_035695245.1 Mycobacteriales bacterium
CGCCGGCCACGTCGACGCCAAGGTCTACGACGCGTTGCAGAAGGAGCCCGGCACACCGCTGTTGGACAAGGCGTTCCAGAGCGCGTATCCGCCCGGATCGTCGTTCAAGCTGCTCTCGACGTCGGGGTTGCTCTGGGACGGTGAGATGAGCACCGGCGGCAGCTACGACTGTGCGTCGGAGTTCAAAGGCAAGCACAACTTCGAAGGCGAGGCGGCCGGCGTCATCAGCCTGCATCGGACTCTCGTCATCTCCTGCGACACGGTCTACTACCGGCAGGCTTGGAACGACTGGTGGCGTGACTACCACCTGATCAACGCGCACAAGAAGCCGGTCGAGGGCGTGCAACGCATCGCCCGGATGTACGGCATCGGCGAGCCGACCGGTCTCGACCTTCCCAACGCGACCGTCGGTCACATCGCCGACCGCAACAACACCAAGCTGCGGTGGGAGCAGACCAAGAGCGATTACTGCAAGGGCGCCAAGAACAAGAAGTTCTCCGCCTATCGCCGCGCGATCGACAAGGAGTTCTGCACCTCGGGCTACCTGTTCGAACCCGGCGACCAGATGAACGAAGACATCGGTCAGGGCACCGTGCTCGTCTCGCCGTTGCAGCTCGCGGTCGCGTATGCCGCTCTGGCCAACGGCGGCACCGTGTTTTCCCCGCGGGTCGCGCAGGCGATCGTGTCACCGTCCGGACAGCTGGTGAAGAACATCAAGGCCCCGGTGCGTGCGCACATCCCGTCGAGCATCGATCTGAACTACATCCGCGACGCGATGTACGGCGTGACGAGCGAGCAGGGCGGCACGGGTTACGGAGCCTTCTACGGGTTCCCGCAGAACAAGGTGAAGGTCGGCGGCAAGACCGGCACCGCCGAGGTCGACGTCGAGCACAACCTCGCGACCGCATGGTTCGCTTCGTTCGCCGGGCTTGCCGGGCAGAAGCCGCGCTTCGTGACCGTGATCATGGTCGACAAGGGCGGCCAGGGTGGCGTCGTTGCCGCGCCGGCCGTGCGCAAGGTGTGGGACGCGGTGTTCGGCGTCGAGGGCAAGAAGGCCGCGTTCCCGACCGGCGCCCCGCCCACGGCTCTGCCGCACGTCGGCCCGCCGCTGGCGTCCGCCCACTCACCTGCGTCGCCGGCCGCGTCGCCGAAGCCGAGCTCGTCCACTCTCGGCGCGCTGCCGCCGGCTGACGTCGTCATACGGCGAAGAGTCGGCGCCTTGTGACCGACTGGACCGCTCGCCCGTCGCCGTACGGTCGGCGGCGCGAGTCGCTGCGCGAGCGCGCGCTCGATCGCGAGTCGCCCTTGCGGCGACTGGACTGGGTGCTGCTCGCGGCCGTCGCCTGCCTGTGTGCGCTCGGCGCGCTGCTCGTGTGGGGCGCGACCAAGCCCGAGCAACTCTCGCTCGGGCTCGACCCCAACGCCTTCTTGAAGAAGGACGTCCTCAACATCGCCGTCGGACTCTGTCTCGGGTCGATCGCAGCAATCGTCGACTACCGCACGATCCGGGCCTATGCGCCGGTTGTGTATCTCGCGTCGGTGATCGGCCTTGTCGCCGTACTGATTCCGCACATCGGCGTGACCATCAACGGCTCGCACTCGTGGATCCCGATCGCGGCTGGGTTCGAGGTGCAGCCGTCAGAGTTCGCGAAGATCGCGATCGTCGTGCTGATGGCGATGCTGCTGGGGGAGCGCGCTGACGGCGCCGGCGCTCCGGACGACCGCGACGTGTGGCTGTCGCTTGCGATCTGCGCGTTGCCGGTGCTGCTCATCCTCAAGCAGCCGGATGTCGGCACGATCATGGTGCTTGCGTTCGTGATCTTCGGCATCATCGCGATGAGCGGTGTGTCGTCGAAATGGGTGTTCGGCTTGTTGCTGGCAGCCTTCGCGGTGGCGCTCGTGATCGTGCATCTGCACTTGCTCAAGCAGTACCAGATCGATCGGCTCACCAACTTCACCAACCCGACCAAGGACACCCAGGGCTTCGGCTACAACACGCATCAAGCCCGGATCGCGATCGGGTCCGGCGGGGCGTTCGGCGAGGGGCTCTTCCATGGCACGCAGACCAACGGGCACTTCGTGCCGGAGCAGCAAACCGACTTCGTCTTCACCGTCGCGGGCGAGGAGCTCGGTTTCGTCGGCGCCGGGTTGCTGATCTTGCTCGTCGGGGTGGTGCTCTGGCGCGGTCTGTCCATCGCCGCCCGGGCCGAGGACGCCTTTGGCACTCTCGTCGCGGTCGGGATCGTGTGCTGGCTCGGCTTCCAGTCGTTCGAGAACATCGGGATGACGGTGGGGATCATGCCGGTGACGGGCCTACCGCTGCCCCTTGTCTCCTACGGGGGCTCGTCGATGTTCGCGGTGATGCTCGCCGTCGGGCTCTTGCAGAACGTGCACATGCGCAGCCGCACCTAGGCGGCTACAGGCGGCTGGGCGGCTGCGTCCCACCCATCGCCGCTCAGACCGCCCACAGGCGGTCGCGATGGCGCTGCCTTACACAGAAGTTGGTTCGGGAGTGGTCCGCTTATCGGCGTGTGGCCCAGTCTCGCCTCATGTCGATTCGCGGGCCCCGCCTTCGGGCGCTGGTGGCTGGGCAGGACCATGTCGTCTCGCGAGATCAGCTGCTCGCAGGCGGTCTGACGAGGCATGCGATCGAGAACTGCTTCGAGTACGACGGCTGGCAACGACTGCTTCCGCAGGTGTATTTGACCCATGCTGGCGAGGCGAGCCGGCGCCAGCTTCTCGTCGCGGCGCAGCTTTATGTCGGCGACGACGCTGCCATCGACGCAGATGACGCCGCCTTCTTTCACGGGAGCAGAGTCGTCCGGCCGGATGACGCGACCGTCCACGTCGCCGCGTCGCAGATGTCACCGGCCCGAAGCCACGGCTTTGTTCGGGTACGCCGGACATCCGCGCCGCTGCTCGTCGTGCAGACGCAGACGTTGCGGTACGTCGATGCCCCAACGGCACTCATCGCCGCGGCGCGCCGACGCACGTCTGATCGGGCGGTGCTCGCGATCCTCAGCGACGCTGTCCAGCGCCGGCTTGTGACCGTGGACGCTCTCGTCCGAGCACACATCCAGGGGTCTCCGCGCAATGCCGCTCCGACTGATCGGGCGCTCGCGGAACTCGGCGCGGGCACACGAAGCGTGTCGGAGGTCGATTTCCGCGGCCTCGCCACTGCCAGCCTTGTGCTGCCTCCGCTGCTCTACAACTGCCTGCTCCGGCTGCCGACGGGTCGCATGGTTTCCCCGGACGCGCTCGCGGTGGACGCCGGCCTCGTTCACGAGACCAACGGACGACGAGCACACGCCCGGCAGGATCTCTTCGAAGACATGCAGGAGCGGCACGATGAGATGACAGAGTCGGGGCTCATCGTCATGCACAACACGCCTCGCCGGATCTCGCTGCAAGGGCGCGCTGTCATCACCCAGTTCGAACGCGTGTACATCCGCAACGCAGGACGTGGGCTGCCCCCGGGCGTAGAAGTGGTGCGGATCGCCGCCTGAACCGCCTCTGGGCGGTCTGAGCGGCGATTGGTGACGGCGTAGCCTGATTCCTCGTGCCGGTCGAGTCGCTGTTCGCTGCACTGGAGCCGCTGCTGCCCCGCGTGCAGAAGCCGATCCAATACGTCGGCGGCGAGCTCAACGCGGTCATCAAGGACTGGGATGCCGTCGACGTCCGCTGGGCACTCATGTATCCGGACGCTTACGAGGTGGGCCTGCCCAACCAGGGCGTCCAGATCCTCTACGAGGTGCTGAACGAGCGCGATGACACGCTCGCGGAGCGCACCTACAGCGTGTGGCCCGACATGGAAGCGTTGATGCGCGAACACGGGCTGCCGCAGTTCACCGTCGACGGGCACCGGCCGGTCGGTGCGTTCGACGTGTTCGGTCTGAGCTTCTCGACCGAGCTCGGCTACACCAACATGCTCACCGCGCTCGACCTCGCCGGCATCCCGCTGCTCGCGCGCGACCGGGATGACACCCATCCGATCGTCATCGCCGGCGGACATGCGGCGTTCAACCCGGAACCGATCGCGGACTTCATCGACGCCGCCGTGCTCGGCGACGGCGAAGAATGCGCCATACGCATAACTCATGCACTTCGTGCATGGAAGTCGGAAGGCCGACCGGGGGGTCGCGACGAGCTGTTGCGGCGGCTCGCGGCCGAGGGCCTCGTCTACGTGCCCGCCTTCTTCGACGTCGACTACCTGCCGGACGGCCGCATCCAACGAGTCGTGCCCAACCGGTCCGGGATCCCGTGGCGGGTCGCGAAACACACCGTGATGGACCTCGACGAGTGGCCTTACCCGAAGCGGCCGCTCGTCCCGCTGGCCGAGACGGTGCACGAGCGCTACAGCGTCGAGATCTTCCGCGGCTGCACCCGGGGCTGCCGGTTCTGCCAGGCCGGCATGATCACCCGGCCCGTGCGTGAGCGCTCGATCACGACCGTCGGCGACATGGTGCAGAAGGGCATCGCCGCGACCGGCTTCGAGGAGGTGGGTCTGCTCTCGCTGTCGAGTGCGGATCACTCGGAGATCGGCGAGATCGCCAAGGGCCTCGCCGATCGGTACGACGGCGAAAACGTGTCGCTGTCGTTGCCGTCGACCCGCGTGGACGCGTTCAACATCACGCTTGCCAACGAGCTCAGCCGCAACGGTCGACGTACCGGTCTCACCTTCGCCCCCGAAGGCGGCAGCGAGCGCATGCGCAAGGTGATCAACAAGATGGTCACCGAGGACGACCTGATCCGCACGGTTTCGACCGCTTATGGAAACGGCTGGCGGCAGGTGAAGCTCTACTTCATGTGCGGCCTGCCCACGGAAACCGACGACGACGTGCTCCAGATCGCCCAGATGGCGCGCCGCGTGATCCAGGCCGGCCGCGAGGCTGCCAACCGCAAGGACATTCGCTGCACGATCTCGATCGGGGCGTTCGTGCCCAAGCCGCACACGCCGTTCCAGTGGGCCGCGCAGCTGGACTGGGAGACCGTCGATCGGCGGTTGCGTGCCCTCAAGGCCGCGGTGATGGGCGACAAGGACTACGGCCGCGCGATCGGCATTCGCTACCACGACGGCCGCCCCTCGCTCATCGAAGGCCTGCTCTCCCGCGGCGACCGGCGGGTCGGCGCCGTCATCCGCAAGGTCTGGGAATCCGGCGGCCGGTTCGACGGCTGGAGTGAGGACTTCTCCTTCGAGCGCTGGGAGCAGGCGTGCGCCGACACGTTCGCCGGCACCCCCGTCGACCTCGACTGGTTCACCACGCGGGAGCGGCAGCAGGCGGAGGTACTTCCCTGGGATCACCTGGACGCCGGGCTGGACAAGGACTGGCTCTGGGCGGACTGGCAGGAGTCGCTCTCCGGCGGCGAGGTCGAGGACTGCCGGTGGACGCCCTGTTACGACTGCGGGGTCTGCCCGGGCATGGGCACAGAGACCCAGGTCGGCCCGACCGGCCGCGCCCTGCTCCCGCTGACGCCGGTGTAGTGGCCCGCCAACCCGACACACCGCCCCCGCCGCCGGTCGTCCAGCGGCTGCGGATCCGCTACGCGAAGCGCGGTCGGCTGCGCTTCACGTCCCACCGTGACTTCGCCCGCGCCTTCGAGCGTGCACTGCGCCGCGCTGCCGTCCCGATGGCCTACTCGGCTGGCTTCACCCCCCACCCGAAGGTCTCGTACGCCGGTGCGGCGCCGACCGGCGTCGCGTCCGAGGCGGAGTACCTCGAGATCGGATTGGCCGAGCGGCGCGAGCCCGAACACGTGCGCACCGCCTTGGACGACGCGCTGCCGCCCGGTTTGGACATCGTCGAGGTCGTCGACGGCCAGCCGCCCTCGCTTGCCGAGCGAATCGAGGCCTCGCTCTGGCGCGTCGAGCTCCGGGGCGTGACCGTCGAGGACACCCAGCGAGCGGTCGTCGCTCTCCTGGCGGCGTCCGAGGCGCCGGTGACGAAACTCACCAAGGACGGTCACCGGATCGTGGACGCGCGGGCCCCGCTCGTGCTCGCGCGCGTGGCGCCGGAGGTCGAGGGCGCCGATTGTGCGATACTTGAACTGGTCGTACGGCACGAAACACCCGCTGTGCGCCCCGACGATGTCCTGACGGCGCTCCGCCAGGTAGGCGCCCTGTCGACGCCCGTTACGCCATTTGTGACGCGGCTGGCGCAGGGCCTGCTGGGTGACGCGCCGCCCGCGGGGACGGAGCCGATAACGCTCCTCGATCCGCTGCGTGACGTCGACGGCCAACAGCTTCCGCCGGCCGCGGTGAGCGAGCCCCTCGCTCGTTGAGCGCCACTCGCTGATTGCAGCCCGGCGGCACGGACACCTGCTCCTGGTCGAGCGCTCGCAAGTGCACTGCGTTCTCGCCAAGACCCCAGGAGCGGACGGGAGAACCCCGCGAATGCTCGACGACGAGCGCACCACGACCAGTTCCGGCGCAGCCGGGGCGACCAGTTCCGGCGCAGCCGGGGCGAGCGAGCCAGCCGCTCCCAAGAAGACGACCCGCAGCCGCAAGAAGACGGCCCCGGCGTCATCACCGGACCGGCCCGACCAGACCTCCGACGCCACCGCTGGCGCGGACGCCGCGGCATCGGCGCCGAAGAAGACGACCGCTGCCCGAAAGCGCACGACCAAGGCAAAGGCTGCAGCGGAGGTCGAGACCACAGCAGCAGAATCGTCCGACTCGGGCGCCGTCCCTGCGGTGATCTTCCAAGCCCCGCCGGCCGCGACGGCCGCCCCGCGCAAGCGGGCGGCGAAGAAGACCGCGGCGAAGAAGGCCGCTGCCCCCAAGTCGCCGGCCACCGAAGCGACTACTGAGGCAGGCTCGAACGAGCAGGCACCGGCGGAAGTTCCGCCGGCAACGATCACCTCGACCGAGACTGCGGCGGAGACCGAACCGGGCGCGAGCGAGCCTGCAGCCCCGACCGGCAGCCGGCGCCGCCGCGGTCGCCGTGGCCGGGGTGGTCGCGGCGGCGCGGGCGGGTCCGACGTCGCGGCCGAGGCGGGAGACGACGCTGCGTCCGGCGACTCCGACACTGCACCCGATGCGGAGGCCGACGATGCCGCCGCCGGAGATGCCGAGACTGACGCTGCCGCGACGGGTGATGCGGAGGGGACCGGCGGGTCGCGGCGCCGCCGCCGGCGGCGCCGCCGCACCGGCGACGGCGAGTCCGGCGGTGACGAGGCGAGCGACGACGACGGGGTCGAGACCGTCGTACACGTCCGTGAGCCGCGCCCGAAGTCGAACCAGCCGAAGTCGCGTGACGACGACAGCCGGCCGGGCGGAGACGTCAAGGGCGTCAAGGGGTCAACCCGGCTCGAGGCGAAGCGCCAGCGCCGCCGTGAGGGCCGTGACACGGGGCGTCGTCGCCCGCCGATCATCACCGAGGCCGAGTTCCTGGCCCGGCGCGAGTCAGTCGAACGGGTCATGGTCGTCCGGCAGTCACCCGACCGCACCCAGATCGCGGTGCTGGAGGACGGGATCCTCGTCGAGCACTACGTCGCCCGCAAGGACCACACGTCTATGGTCGGCAACGTCTACCTGGGCAAGGTGCAGAACGTCCTGCCGAGCATGGAGGCCGCCTTCGTCGACATCGGGCGCGGCCGCAACGCGGTGCTCTACGCCGGTGAGGTCAACTACGACGCGAGCGCGCTCGATGGCCGGCCGCCGCGGATCGAGCAAGCACTCAAGAGCGGCCAGTCGGTCCTGGTGCAGGTCACGAAGGACCCGATCGGGCACAAGGGCGCGCGGCTGACGAGCCAGGTGAGCCTGCCCGGCCGCTACATGGTCTACGTGCCGGACGGACGGTTGTCCGGCATCAGCCGCAAGCTGCCCGACACCGAGCGCAGCCGGCTCAAGGGCATCCTCAAGCGTCTGACGCCGGAAGAGGCCGGCGTGATCATCCGTACGGCGGCCGAGGGCGCGTCGGAGGAGGAGCTCGAGCGTGACCTCAAGCGCCTGTCGGCGCAGTGGGAGGACATCGAGAAGAAGGCGCAGAGCGCCGCGGCTCCGTCGATGATCTACGGCGAGCCGGATGTCGTGATCCGCGTCATTCGGGACATCTTCAACGAGGACTTCACCGAGCTGGTGGTCTCCGGCGCCGACGAGTGGGACACGGTCGACAACTACGTGCGCTGGGTCGCGCCTGACCTCGCCGAGCGAGCCCGACGCTGGACCGACGACGAGGACATCTTCGCGGCGTACCGGATCGACGAGCAGCTGGCGAAAGCGCTCGACCGCAAGGTCTGGCTTCCCTCCGGCGGCTACCTGATCATCGACCGCACCGAGGCGATGATCGTGGTCGACGTCAACACCGGGAAGTTCACCGGCAAGGGCGGCAACCTCGAGGAGACCGTCACCAAGAACAACCTCGAAGCGGCCGAGGAGATCGTGCGGCAGCTCCGGTTGCGCGACCTCGGCGGGATCATCGTCATCGACTTCATCGACATGGTGCTGGAGTCCAACCGCGAGCTGGTCCTCCGCCGGCTGATGGAGTGCCTCGGCCGCGACCGGACCCGCCACCAGGTCGCCGAGGTCACCTCGCTCGGCCTGGTCCAGATGACCCGCAAGCGGGTCGGCGAAGGCCTGCTGGAGGCGTTCAGCGAGCCCTGCAAGGAGTGCGGGGGCCGCGGCGTGATGATCACGCT
This sequence comes from Mycobacteriales bacterium, assembly GCA_035695245.1. Taxonomy (GTDB): domain Bacteria; phylum Actinomycetota; class Actinomycetes; order JAFAQI01; family JAFAQI01; genus DASSEQ01. The sequence continues at coordinate 8,638 of DASSEQ010000229.1, forward strand.
GGACCCGGTCGCCGACAAGCGGCCGAAGAAAGCAGCGAAGCCGGCCGACACCGAGGGCGGCGAGAAGGCCGAGGCGGTTGGCGACAAGCCGAAGCGCAAGCGCGGCGGCCGCGGGCGAGGCGGCGCGAAAGCGGAGGGGAGCGAGGGAGGCGGCGAAGCCACCGCCGAGACAACCCCCGCCCCCGAGCCGCTAGCCGTCGACGCCTGAGGCCAATTTCGTCAATCTCGACGAGGCCATGGGCGAGGGCGGCCGGGGAGTCGGCGTTAGGCGGAGTCGGCGGCTCGGCTGCGGACCATCGGGGTCTTGCGCGCGGCCCGGCGCCGCGCGCTCATCAACCGGCGGGACAGCGCCAGGGCCTCGTCGATGGCCTGGCTCACCTGGGCCTCGTCGTGCGCGGCGAGGGCGTACTTCGCGACAGCCAGCCGCTGCACGATGTCGTCGAGCTCCTCGTCCTGCACGACTCAATGATCGGCAGTGTCGACGAGGCATAAAATGGCTCGTCCGGACCAAGTGTCCGATTAGCCCGATCGGGTTTGACCCTCCTGGGCGGAGATCCGTAGCCTAGTTCGGTTCCCCCTCTGACCTTCGAGGAGCACAGTCGTGTACGCGATCGTCCGCGCCGGCGGCCATCAGCACAAGGTCGCTGTCGGCGACACCCTCACCGTTGACCGGCTCTCGGCCGGCCCGGGCGACACCGTGACGCTGCCTGCGCTGCTCCTCGTCGACGGTGAGCGCGTCACCTCCGACGCCGCAGCCCTGGCGAAGACCAGCGTCACGGCCGAGATCGTCGAGCACGGCAAGGGCCCCAAGATCATCATCCACAAGTTCCGCAACAAGACCGGCTACCACAAGCGTCAGGGTCACCGCCAGCAGCTGACGACGCTCAAGGTCACCGGCATCGACGCGGGCCAGAAGTAGGGCAGGGTAGAGCTCCCGATGGCACACAAGAAGGGCGCGTCGTCCTCCCGCAACGGGCGCGACTCGAACGCGCAGCGGCTCGGTGTCAAGCGCTTCGGTGGCCAGGTCGTCAACGCCGGCGAGATCCTGGTCCGCCAGCGTGGCACCCACTTCCACCCAGGCGACAACGTCGGTCGCGGCGGCGACGACACGCTGTTCGCGAAGATCGCCGGCGCCGTGCAGTTCGGCCACAAGCGCGGCCGGCGCGTGGTCAGCGTCGTAAGCCCAGAAAACTCGACGGCGTCGACGTCCGCTTAGGCGGCGCGACTCCTCGACCTCCGCACCCGCATGGCCGCGACATTCGTCGACCGCGCCGTGCTCCACGTGACCGGTGGCAACGGGGGCAACGGCTGCGCCTCGATCCATCGGGAGAAGTTCAAGCCGCTCGGCGGCCCTGACGGTGGCAACGGCGGCCGAGGCGGCAATGTCGTGCTCGTCGTCGACCCGAGCGTGACGACACTGCTCGACCTGCATCGCCACCCGCATCGCAAAGCCGGCAGCGGAAAGCCGGGTCAGGGGTCGATGCGCGGCGGCGCTGACGGCGGGGACGTGATCGTGCCGGTGCCGGATGGCACTGTCGTCCGTGACGGTGACACCGGAGAGTTGCTCGCCGACCTCGTCGGCGCGCAGACGACGTACGTCGTTGCCACCGGCGGCCGTGGCGGCCTTGGCAATGCCGCCCTCGCCTCGGCCCGGCGCAAGGCACCCGGCTTCGCGCTGCTCGGGGAGCCGGGCGAGGCGCGCGACGTCGTGCTCGAGCTCAAGGCGGTCGCCGATGTCGCACTCGTCGGATTCCCCAACGCAGGCAAGTCGTCGCTGATCGCGGCCATGTCCGCGGCGAAGCCGAAGATCGCCGACTATCCGTTCACGACGCTCGTGCCCAATCTCGGTGTCGTCCAGGCCGGCGACGTCGTCTTCACCGTCGCCGACGTCCCCGGGCTCGTGCCCGGGGCTTCTGCGGGCCGCGGGCTCGGCCTGGAGTTCCTCCGCCACGTCGAGCGGTGCTCGGTGCTCGTCCACGTAGTCGACTGCGCGACGGTGGAGCCGGGCCGAGACCCGGTCAGTGACATCGAGACGATCGAGGCGGAGATCTCGGCGTACGACGAGCAGGTCGAGGGCGGCCTCGCCGATCGGCCCCGGCTGGTCGCGCTCAACAAGGTCGACGTCCCGGACGCTGCCGACCTGGCCCAGATCGTCCGCGACGACATC
>DASSEQ010000230.1:0-3326 GCA_035695245.1 Mycobacteriales bacterium
GTCTCGAAGCCCTCGATCGGCCGGGACTGGTTCATGTCGAGGGCGAGGCCTTCGGGCTTGCCCTCGATGATGTCGGTCAGTACGACGGTTTCGAAGACGTCGTACTCCGCCAGCCGTTGTGCAGTCGTCGAGCCGTAAAACCCTGCGCCTACGACGGTGACCTTGCCAGACCTTGCCATGCTGCTACTTCATCTCCTCGAGCTTCTGGATGATCGCGTCTGCGTACTGGCTCGTGCCGACTGCGGTCGGATCGTCACGCGTCGGCTTCATGTCGTAGGTGGTGTTCTTTCCTTCTGCGATGACGCTCGCGACGGCATGCTCGAGGTTGTCCGCGGCCTTGCCCTCGCCGAGATGCTTGAGCATGAGCATTCCGGACAGGATCATCGCGGTCGGGTTGACCTTGTTCTGGCCCTTGTACTTCGGGGCGGAACCATGAGTGGCCTCGAAGACGGCGATGTTCTTGCCGATGTTGGCGCCCGGAGCGACACCGAGTCCCCCGACCATGCCCGCAGTGAGGTCGGACAGGATGTCGCCGTAGAGGTTGGGAAGCACCAGCACGTCCCACTCTTCCGGGCGCTGGATGAGGCCCATGCACGTGGCGTCGACGAGGTTCTCCCAGGGATCGATCTCCGGGAAGTCCTTGGCCACCTCGCGGAATACGGCGAGGAACAAGCCGTCCGTGTGCTTCATGATGTTGGACTTCGTGACGCAATGCACGCGCTTGCGACCGTTGTCGCGGGCATACTCGAAGGCATAGCGGATGATGCGCTCGCAGCCGAACTCGCTCATCGGCTTGATGCTGATGCCGGAGCCTTCGCGAATCTGCTTGTGTTCACCGGTGCGGTTGAGGAAGTCGATGACCTCGTTTGCGTCTTGGGAGTGCGCGGCGTACTCGATGCCGGCGTAGAGGTCCTCGGTGTTTTCCCGGACGATGACCACGTCGACGTTGTCGAAACGACTGCGAACGCCCTGGTAGGACTTGCACGGACGCAGGCACGCATACAGGTCGAGCTCGTAACGAAGTGCCACGTTGACGGAACGGAAGCCGGTGCCGATCGGGGTGGTGATCGGCCCCTTGATGGCCACGCCGTTGCGCCGCACCGAGTCGATCGTCGCCTGCGGCAGTGGCGTGCCGGCCGTCTCCATGATGTCGACGCCGGCTTCCTGGACGTCCCAGTCGAACGACGAACCACCCGTGGCCGCCGCTGCTTCGAGCACCCGGCGGGTGGCGTCAGTGAGCTCAGGCCCGGTGCCGTCACCGGGAATGAGGGTCACGCTATGCGTGGTCATGAACGACTCTCCTGGCTGTTGGATCCGCCCGCGAGGCTATCCGACGCTGTGCAAGGGGGTGATCGCCGCGAGAGTGGCGATGGCCGCGGCGAGCGCGGCGAGCACGAACACGTCGATGTGCCGCCCGCGAACAACGAGGGACGCCGCTGCCCTCGGGCGCAGCACCAACCGCAAAAGCGCGGCGGCGGCAAGCGATCCGGCCACGACGTACATTCCGGCGCGCAGCCGGTTCATCGCGACCAGCGCCACGCCGAAAGCAACACCGATCAGGACCAGGACGAGCGGATCGAGCCGCCGGCGCGGAGGGGGCGGCTCCGGCTCGGTCACGGGTTGGTGACCGGGCGTTGGGGCGGCGGAGGCTGCCCGGACAGAACGGCAACGGCGAGGTCCGCCTGCGCCGCGCGCACCAGCACATGGTCAGTGGTGAATCCGGCGATCGAGGTGAACGGGATCTGCGCATCGGCGAGACGCGTGGCCACGTCGGCAAGGAACCCGACCATCTCCCACGGCAGCGGGCCGGGGAACGTGATCCGCCGCCAAGCGCGGTCGACCAGCTCAGCGTCGGCCGACCATGCGTCGTCGTCGAGCAAGGCTTCCGGTCCCACCACGGTCACTTCGTGCTCGCCGCGAATGAGGGCGAAGAACGCTCCGTCGACGGTCGTGAACGGCGGTTGCCACCCAGCCGGATAGCGCACCACCGCGAGGTGCGTCGGATCGAGTTGCGGCGACAGATTCGCCGCGGCCTCGCCTGCGGGCGCGCTCATCGTGGCTGAATCTATCGACCAGCACACCTCTTCGAGGCCACGGACGTGTCACCCGGACATATGCGGGTACGCCCCGCACGTGGACATGCCGTACCTGCGCCTCGAGGACAGCGGCACCGTGTACGAACTACGCGGAGACGTCACGACAGTTGGTCGTGGCACCGGTGTCGATGTCAGCCTGGACGACCCCAGCGTGAGCCGGCTTCACGCCGAGCTTGTTCGTCGGGGTCCACACGTCTATGTGTCGGACCTCGGGTTGTCATCGAACGGCACACGCGTCAACGGCCGACCGGTGGGACGCCGCGTGCTCGTCGACGGCGACGTCTTGTCTTTCGGTGCGGCGCGCGCCCGCGTCGGTGGGCTCGCCGAGTCCGAGCAAGCGGCCGACGACACCGTCGAGCTGCGTCGGGTGGCGGCGCCGGATCTGACCCGGCGCGAGGTGGAAGTGTTGCAGGCGCTGTGCCGCCCGGCCCTCAACCAGGAAGCGTTCGTCGCGCCGGCCACGGCCAAGGAGATCGCCGACGAGCTGGTCGTGACCGAGGCGGCGGTGAAGCAACACCTGCTGCGCCTCTACTCGAAGTTCCGCGTGCCCGAAGGCGGCAACCGTCGCGGCCGACTGGCCAACGAGGTCATCGCGCTCGGCATCGTGCGACCACTCCCCGGCAACGGCACCGCAGTGCGCCGGGCCGGTTAGACAGCTGCGCGGCGTTCCGCAGCCTCGACGCAGTTCCTGAAAAGCATGGCGATCGTCGTCGGACCGACACCGCCGACGCGCGGAGTGATCGCACCGGCAACCTGTTCGACCGACTCGTCGACATCCGGTAGCAGCCGCTTGCCCTCGTAACGAACACCAGCGCCGATCACCGTCGCTCCCGGACGGATGTGCTCCGGCTGGATCATGCCCGGCACTCCCGCAGCCGCGATGACGATGTCGGCGCGGCGCGTGTGGTCGGCCCAGTTGGGCACCCCGGTATGAACAACGGTGACCGCGGCGTTGGCCGTCGGCCGCTTCTGCGAAAGCAGCAGTGACAACGGCCGCCCGATCGTGAAACCGCGTCCGACGATGCACACGTCGCGGCCGGACACAGGGATCTCGTAGAAGGCGAGGATGGCCTCGATCCCCGCCGGGGTGCAGGGCTTGGGGCCCGGCATGTCGAGAGCGAGCCGGCCCATGTTGGTCGGATGCGCCGCGTCGGCGTCCTTGTCCGGGTCGATCTCGTACAACGCCGCTTCGTAGTCGAGCTGCGGCGGGATCGGATATTGCAGCAGGAT
>DASSEQ010000231.1:0-2188 GCA_035695245.1 Mycobacteriales bacterium
GCTGTGCAGGTTGGCCATCAGGTAGGGCTTGCCGCTGGCAAGGAACTCGGTGACGACACTCGAGATGTCTCCGACGAGCACGTGCGCAGTGTTGAAGCAGTCGTAGAGGCTCGGCTCTGAGCCCAGCACCACCTGGTGACCCCCACCGGCGGCCGACAGTGTCGCGACGATGCGCTCGTTTGCGTGGCGCGCAGCGGACGACACGGTGCCGGTCAACGGATGGGGTTTGTAGATCACGCGAGCGCGTGGAATCGCGAGCAACGATGTGACGATGCGCTCTCCCGCAGTCGCCAGTGAGGAGTGCGGCGGATCCCCCGGCCAGCCTTCCCAGGTCGGCGCATAGAGCACGACCAGCTCACCGTCCGGGTCGAAGTGAGCGCCTGCCTCGATGCCGGCGAGCTGCGGGCGGCCGACTTCGACTACCTCGTCGTCCCGGACGCCGATGCGCGCGCGCAGGTAGCGTTCGCGGCCGGCCGGACCGGCAACCCAGATCTCGTTGTAGACCTTGGAGAACGGGCTGAAGCTTCCGGTCTTGTCGCTGTCGCCGTGACCGATGAACACATGCCGGACACCACGCTCGCGGAGCATGTGAATGTTCTTGCCGACGTTCGCGACGTAGGCCGCCACCCGCACCGAGCTCCAGCCGAATGCCATGAACTCGGTTGCCGCCGGCACGCAGATGAGCGGCACGGTCGTCGCCGGAAGCTGACGCATGTGCACCCGCTCGCGCATCACCACGATGGTCGGCTCGTCAAGACGCTCGAGGGTGCTGAGCCACATGGACAGCTGGTAGGTCGAGTCGGCGCTACCCGAGAAATACAGCATCACCCGCGGCGCGAGCGCCTCGACCGCGGCGTCGACGGCCATGCGCAGGTTCGCGCCCGGGTGCCGCCGCGACTTCAGGAAGTGGCCGATCATGACCAACATGACGACACCAAGCGCACCTGCAGTCACCAGTGCGGTGACGTAACCCAGGGCTGCGCTGTGGACGGCAAGGCCGAGGGTGACGCCGATCGCCGCCAGCGCCGTCACATGGTGCAACCGCAACGGAAGCTCGTCGTCGTACAACCACGCCGGCCGAAAGGTGGTGACCGGCGGAACGTCCAAATTGCGCACTTCGACGGCTGGTAGGACCCGCCGGCGCACTGCCACGTGCAGCACGAGCGTCACGAACCGCGCGAGCATGACGACCGCCACGACCCGCTCGAGCCCGTGCTCCCGACTGCCGTTGGCCCAGGCGTCGTTGGCGATGAGCATGAGCACTGCCGCATCGCGCAGAATCGAGCGCGCCGCCGGGCCCATCTGGGCTCGCCGCAGCACGGGTCGCACGAACGGGCTCTGCTCCGCGAGCGGCTCCAGGGCCTGCGCGACACAGACGGAAACGAGGACGGTCCATGGCTCCGACGCGAACGCGCCACCGATGGCTGCCACATAGGCAAGGCAGAGCAGGACGCCGACCGACGCACCGACCAGACGCGCCCGCGGGTCGAGGTCTGGATTCATCGAGCGCCATTATGCTGGCCGAGTGACGGCACCCTCGACACGACTGCGCACGGTTGCGGTCGTGTTGGCCGGTGGAGTCGGCTCTCGCGTCGGCCTGCCGGTGCCCAAACAACTGTTGAAGATTGCCGGCAAGCCGATCATCGAACACACGCTGGGAGTGCTGCAACAGTCGTCGGAAATCGACGACGTCATCGTGATGATGACGCCGGACTACATCGCTGACGTGCAGCGGATGGTCACCAGCGGTGGCTACACCAAGGTGAGCGCGGTCGTGCCGGGGGGTCGCACCCGCAACGAGTCGACCGAGCTGGCGCTGGCTGCGATTCCCGACGTCGAGGGCCGAGTCCTCTTCCACGACGCTGTCCGCCCGTTGCTGTCCAAGCGGATCATCCGTGAGTGCGTCAACGCTCTGCATCGCTACGACGCCGTCGACGTCGCGATCGCCTCGGCCGACACCATCATCGAAGTCGAGGACGATCGCATCGTGCGCATCCCCGACCGAAGCCGACTGCGGCGCGGTCAGACGCCGCAGGGATTCACGCTGCCGACGATCCGGCGCGCCTACGAGCTCGCCGGGCAGGACCCCAACTTCCAGGCAACCGACGACTGCGGCGTTGTGCTGCGTTACCTGCCGGACGTGCCGATCTATGTCGTCGAAGGATCTGAGCAGAACATCAAGGTCACC
>DASSEQ010000232.1:0-2789 GCA_035695245.1 Mycobacteriales bacterium
CGGGTCGACCGAGCCGGAGGTCAGCTTGGAGTTGACGACGGGCAGGAAGTTGGTGCCGTCGTGGCTCCCGACCTCGACCAGCTGGTTGGACGGGAAGTTGCCCTCGATGTTCTGGCCGCCGACGACGTCGTCGTACTCCTCGTAGATCGCGAAGTCCGGGTCGCCGAGATTGCCGTGCACGGCGTACCACATGCGGTCCACCGGCGAGTTGGGAACTGATGCGCACTGAGTCGTCCACGTGGTGCCGTGGTCAGTGCTGACGCTGTTGGACAGGTTGCTGAGGTTCTGCAGGTCGGAGAAGAACAGGTCGCCCTTGCGGTCCATCTGCAGCTCGGTGTCACCGCCGCCCTGCGGGCAGGTGGTCGGTTTGCCGAGCCCGATCTGCCCGGGAATCATCTGGAAGCTCTTGCCGTGGTCGAGCGACGTCCAGATGAAGCTGTGAGTGGTCGACGAGCCGTTGGGCACGCTTTGGTACCAGCGGTCGGCGCTGTCGATGGCGATGTCCGGCTCGAAGCCGGCTCGCTGCTCGTCGACGACCACCTCGTGCGAGAACTTCAGCACGGGTTTGGGAGCGGCGGACGCGGAGGCGACCAGGCCTCCGGTGGCCACCGCGGCCGAAGTGGCGAGAGCGAGGGACAAGCGCAGGCGCGACATGCTGTGACACTTCGCCGTCGATCAGGCGGATTCCTGCCACGTCCATGAAGCGGTGTGGTAGCCGACGCCGTACGGCGCCTCGAAGGCAAGATCGACGACTTCCGGCGGTGGCAAACCGGCGGCCGCACCGGCGAGCACCTGCCAGGGCGCCCGACCGGCGACCAGCAGCTCCCGGGCGAGGTCCGCGTCCAGCCCGAGGAGGCCGCCGAGATCGGCGGCGCCGAGTGCGCGGTGCACGTCGGCGTCATATGCGGCCGCCCGGGAGTCGAGGTGGCCGGGCGCCTTCTCACTGTGGCGCGCCGAGCCGTCACCCATGACGAGAAGCGCGACGCGGTCGGCCGATCCGGCCAGCTCGGCGCCTATGTCGGCGCAGTCTTGCCCCTCCAGGTCGTCGCTGACGGCGACGAAGGAGCGCACCCGGCCCGTCGTCAGCCATCCGCCCACGAGCAGCGCCAACGGCACCGGCTCGGGCACGTCGACCGCGACGTCGACGCCCCACGGGTTGAACGAGGACGCCCGGAACCCGCGGTCGTCGCCGATGACATAGACGACGCCGGGGCTGGCTGCCCAGAGCCGGCCGACTGCTGCCCCGCAGCGCCCCCGCAACGGGTCTAGCTCGGCGGCCGCTGTGCTCGCGAGCGCCGGGACGAGCAACGGCGGATGTGGCAGGACAGCCGCGGCAACGAGCACGGCGCGGCTAGGACCGCACGGTCGGCATGCCGAGCGCGACGCCCCGCTGCACCGGCGCAGTCGTGCGCGCCTCATGTGCGTCGCCGCCGCGCGTGCGTCGTACGGCGCCGACCTCGTCGGCCACCAGGTGATGCGGCGCGGCATAGGTGATGACCGCGTCCACAACATCGCCGGGACGCGCACCGCACGGAGCGAGATGCACGAGCCGGTTGTCACGCGCCCGACCGGACAAGCGCCGCGTCGCGTCGTCCTTGCGTCCCTCGCCTTCGGCGATCAGCACATCGACCTTCGTCCCGGTGAGTGTCTTGTTCTCCGCCCACGCGATGTCGTCGATCACCTCGACGAGTTGCTGGTAGCGCTCGGCGACGACGGCAGCCGGCACCTGGTCGGGCATCTCTGCGGCGGGAGTGCCTGGTCGCTTCGAGTACTGGAAGGTGAAGGCGCCGGCGAACCGTGCGGCCCGCACGACATCGAGTGTCGCTGCGAAGTCGCCGTCGGTTTCGCCGGGGAAGCCCACGATGATGTCGGTGGTGATCGCGGCGTCGGGCATCGCTGCACGCACACGATCGATGATGCCGAGATATTTGTCGGCGCGATACGAACGCCGCATCGACTTGAGCACCGCGTCACTGCCGGACTGCAACGGCATGTGCAGGCTCGGCATCACGCTTTCGGTGTCGGCCATCGCCTCGATCACGTCGTCGGTGAAGTCGCGCGGGTGTGGGCTGGTGAAGCGAACGCGTTCGAGTCCGTCGATGTCGCCGCACGCGCGTAACAACTTGCCGAACGCCTGCTTGTCGCCGAACTCTGCACCGTAGGAGTTCACGTTCTGACCCAGCAGCGTGATCTCGATGACGCCTTCGTCGACCAGTGCGCGCACTTCGCGCAAGATCTCCCCCGGCCGACGGTCACGCTCTTTGCCGCGGAGCGACGGAACGATGCAAAACGTGCATGTGTTGTTGCATCCGACGCTGATGGACACCCAGGCCCGATAAGCGGACTCGCGTCGTGTCGGCAAGGTTGACGGGAACACCTCGAGAGCTTCGAGCAACTCGACCTGCGCCTCTTGCTCGACGCGCGCGCGTTCCAGCAGTGCAGGTAGCGATCCCACGTTGTGCGTGCCGAAGACGACGTCGACCCACGGGGCCCGATCGACGATCGTGTGTTGGTCCTTCTGGGCGAGACATCCGCCGACGGCGATCTGCATCTGCGGATGTTGCTTCTTCGTCGGCAGCAGGTGGCCGAGGTTTCCGTAAAGCCGGTTGTCGGCGTTCTCGCGGACAGCGCAGGTGTTGAACACCACGAGATCCGGCACCGCATCGACGGCTTTCACATAGCCCGCATCCTCGAGCAGGCCGGCGATCCGCTCGGAGTCGTGCACGTTCATCTGGCACCCATAGGTGCGGACCTCGTACGTGCGCGCGCTCACGCCTCCAGGCTACGGC
>DASSEQ010000233.1:0-15432 GCA_035695245.1 Mycobacteriales bacterium
GCGGGCGACGGGACTCAGACGCGGTCGATCCAATACGTCGACGATCTCGTCGAGGGTGTGGTGCGCATGGCAGCGGCGTCGCACTCCGGGCCGATCAACATCGGCACTCCGCACGAGGTGTCGATGCTCGAGCTCGCCGACACCATCAAGCGGTTGTGTGCGTCGTCGTCGGACATCCGGTTCATCGAACGGCCGGAAGACGATCCGGAAGTGCGTCAGCCGGACATCGCCCTGGCGCGTGAGGTGCTGGGTTGGGAGCCAGTGGTGCCGTTCGACGAGGGGCTGAAGCGCACCATTGCCTGGTTCCGCGAGCAAAGGCTCGACTGAGTTGCCGGCGAGGTGGCTCTGGTCAGCGGTCGGTGAGTACGGCAGGCAAGCCGGATAGATGGATCCAATGCTGGTGCGCACAACGCGCGCGCTGAACTACCCGTGATCATGGCGTTTAGGACGTCCGAACGCCATGATCACGCCGCAAAGCCGTCCTGAACGCCATGATCACGGATTGGACCCATGTCGTCCGGCTCACGAGCCATACTCAGCTGTCGGTGAACTCGGCGCCTACGGTCTCGAAGGCTTCGTGCAGGGCGTCGCGCCAGTGCGGCATCTCGGGTAGCCCTGCCGCGACCCAGCGCCGGTTCGAGAGCACGGAGTAGGCCGGGCGCGGTGCCGGACGCGGGAAGGCGTCGGTCGTGGTCGGTTGCACCCGAGCCGGGTCGAGGCCCATCTCGGCGAAGATCGCCCGAGTGAACACGAACCACGTGGCCTCGCCCGCGTTGGTGCAGTGCAGGATGCCGGGCCTGGTCGCCGAGGCGCCGAGCGCCACGAGGCCGCGAGCCAGGTGCAGCGACCAGGTCGGTGCACCGACTTGGTCGTCGACAACCGAGACTGTGTCGCGGGTTTTCGCCAAGCGCGCCATCGTCTTGACGAAGTTGGCGCCGACGGCACCGTAGACCCAGGCCGTGCGGACCACCCAGGCATGCGCTCCACTGGTGAGGACTGCGCGTTCCCCGGCTGCCTTGGACCGACCGTACGCCGACCGCGGTGCGACCGGTGTGTCTTCGGGATACGGCTCGACGGCCTCGCCCGAGAACACGTAGTCGGTGGACACGTGCACGAGCCTCGCGTGAGCGTCGTAGCACCAGCGCGCGAGCAGATCCGGGCCGTCTGCGTTGATGCAGAAGGCGTTCTCCTCGTCGCTCTCTGCGTCGTCGACGCGTGTGTAGGCGGCGCAGTTGATCACCGTGTCCGGCTGTTCCGCGTCGAGGACCGACTGCACGTCGGCCGGATCGGTGATGTCGAGTCTGGTCCGGTCACAACCGACGACGTCCTCGCCGTACATTCGCAGGACGTCAGTCACATCGCTACCGAGCTGCCCTCCGGCCCCGGTGACGAGCCACCTCACCGGGCGGTCGCGGCCTTCTCCTTGAGCGGTCGCCACCACGACTCGTTGTCCCGGTACCACTGCACTGTCGCGGCGAGCCCCTCTTCGAACGGAACGAGTGGGCGATAACCGAGCTCGGCGCGGATCTTGTCGTCGCTGAGCGAGTAGCGCCGATCGTGGCCCTTGCGATCTTCGACGTAGTCGACGAACGAATCCCAATCCCGGCCGCACGCGTCGAGCAGCCGCTGGGTCAGGTCCCGGTTGCTCAGCTCGACGCCGCCACCGATGTTGTAGACCTCGCCGGGCCGACCGCGCTCGAGAACGAGTTGGATGCCGCGGCAATGGTCGTCGACATGCAGCCAGTCGCGCACATTGAGCCCGTCGCCGTAGAGCGGCACCTTCGTGCCGTCGAGCAGGTTGGTGACGAAGAGGGGGATCACCTTCTCCGGGAACTGGTAGGGGCCGTAGTTGTTCGTGCAACGCGTGATCGAGACGTTGACGCCGTGGGTGACGTAGTAAGCACGCGCAATCAGATCACCGCCGGCCTTCGCTGCTGAGTACGGCGAGTTCGGCAAAAGCTGATCGGATTCGCGAAACGACCCTTCGGCGATTGACCCGTAGACCTCGTCGGTCGACACCTGCACGACTCGCGGAATCCTTGCGCGAAGACAGGCGTCGAGCAGCACCTGCACGCCGACGGCGTTGGTAGTCACGAAGTCCGCCGCGCCGTGGATCGAGCGATCAACGTGTGATTCTGCGGCGAAATTCAGCACGGCGTCGTGACCAGGCAGCACCTCGTCGAGCAGAGCGCCGTCGAGAATGTCGCCTTGCACGAACCGGTAGCGTGGGCTGCTCGCCACCGGCGCCAGATTTTCCAGGTTGCCGGCGTAAGTCAGCTTGTCGTAGACCGTGACATCCGCCTGCTCGTAACCCGGGTAGCCACCGGTGAGCAGCGTGCGCACGTAGTGCGAGCCGATGAACCCCGCGGCTCCGGTGACGAGCAGCTTCATGAGCGAAAGCCTATTGGGCGGTCTTTAACCAGATGATCTCGTGCCCGAAATGTAGTTGTTTATTCCGTTCGTACCATTGGCAGGTAAGTACCTGAGCGAGGAGCTCCCATCCCTGACCCTGATCGAGAGATGCCCTGTTGACCCATCTGGACATCATCATCCCCGCCCACAACGAACAAGACCGCATCGACGCCACCCTCGCCGCCTATCGGGCCGTCTGCCCTCCCACGACCGGTTTCGTCGTGGCGCTGGACGACTGCACCGATCGCACGGCCGAGGTGGTCAACCGGCACGCCCGGGAGGACACGAGAGTTCGTGCGTTGTGCTTGCCGCGCCTCGGCAAGGGCGGCGCGATCATGGAGGCCTTCCGCACAAGTGACGCCGATCTCGTTGCGTTCGTAGACGCGGACGGCGCCACGCCACCCTCGGAGCTGTTGCGGCTTGCCGACGTCATCGATGAGCAGCCGGTTGACGGCGCGATCGCGGCACGATGGCATCCGAGCGCGGTCATCCCCGGACGACGGCGCCGGCCGTTGCTTCGCCGGCTGGCGAGTCGTGCCTTCGCCTTGGCGGTTCGAGCCACGTTTCGGCTGCCGTTCTCCGACACGCAGTGCGGCGCCAAGGTGTTGCGCCGCGAGGTAGCCGAGCGGTTGGTTCCCCTGCTCTCGAGCCGGGACTTTCTCTTCGATGTCGACTTGTTGGTGACGGCCCGCGCTCTCGGTTTCACGATCGCCGAGGTGCCGACCGTGTGGGTCGATCGCGAGGGCTCGCGCCTTCAGCCGGTGCACGACGGCAAGCGGATGGCCGCGTCTTTGCTGCGGCTGTGGCTGCACCACCGAGTGCTTCGCGTCCAGCCGCCGGCGGCCTATCCCGACGAACCGTCGCGGCCGGCTCCGCCCGGTTCGACTCCGGCTGTCGACAGCGACGACACGGAGCGGGCCGATGTCCGGTAGCCGTCCTGACGTCGTGCTCGTTGCGCCCTATCCGCGGCTCGGCGTGCGGCACGGCGGCGCGAGCGGGGTGGCGTCTTACACCGTGAATCTTGCGCACGCGCTGGGCGACGCGGGCGCGCGAGTGGCGGTCGTCGCCCCGATGGAAGATGGCGAGCCGACCGAATGCGACGACGACGGCGTCACCGTCAGACGCGTCTTTCCGCGCGGCCCGCGCGCGCTACCGATGGCAATGGGCGCCGCTCGCGCGGCCGGCGCGCCGGTTGTGCATCTGCAGCATGAGCTGTTCTTGTACGGCGGGCCCTCTGCGCTGCCCGGACTGCTCACGTCGCTGCGCCGACCGCGGCTAAGCCGCTCGCGAACGGTCGTGACGATGCACCAGGTCGTCGATCCCCGCGCAATCGACGCCTCATTCACCCGCTTGCACCGGATGGCGATGCCGCCGATCGCCGCACGAATGGCTATCACCAGCATGCAGCGGGCGATCAACACGCAGGCCGACGCGATCGTTGTGCACGAGCCGAACTTCGCCCGGCTGGTGCCCGGTGCGATCACGATTCCGCACGGGGTCGAGAGCTCCGCTCCGGTTGATCGCGCAGCCGCCCGCAACGCACTGCAACTGGACAGTCGCTTGGTGGCGCTGTGCTTCGGCTTCGTGGCGCCGTACAAGGGGTTGGAGTCCGCCATCGAAGCGGCGCGCATTGCCGGCACCGACCGCGTGCAGCTGGTGATTGCCGGTGGAGCCCATCCGCGGCTGGAAGCACGGCATAGGTACGCGGATCTCCTGCGCCGATCGGCCGGGGACATTGCGCGCTTCACCGGATATCTGGAGGACGCTCAGGTGACGCAGTGGTTCAGCGCCGCCGATGTCGTGGTGCTGCCCTACCCGAAGCCGCACGCCAGCAGCGGGGCGCTGGCGCTGGCCATTGCGCACGATCGCCCGGTGCTCGCCTCGACCGCATTGGCGCGCACCTGCGGACTACCTGCGGAAACAGAGTTTCGCTCGCCTCACGATCTGGCCGATCGGTTCAGCGAGCTCGCCGGGAACGACTTGGAGTTGCAGCGGCTGGCGGCGGCGACGGCACCACTCGCCGCCGATCGTGGTTGGGGCGAGGTGGCCCGACGGCACCTGGGCGAGGTCTATGAAGCCGTGGGAGCGATGCACAGATGACCGACACGAAGCCCACTCACGTCAAGCCCCGCGGCGTGCTTCTCGTCGGCGCGTTTGGTCAGCGCAACCCCGGCGACGAAGCCTTGCTGGCATCGTTTCGGCGAGCGCTGCACGATCGACCGCTGACCGTCGCAAGCAGTGATCCCGCGCGCAGCGAATCGATGCACGGCATCGCGGCAGTGAACGCGCGATCGTGGCGTGAGGTTGCGCGCGCGGTGCACCGGTCAGCTGCAGTGGTCATGGCAGGCGGCACGGTGTTCAAGACCTTGCCGGCCGAGACGCAACGGCATCCGCTGTCGTTGCTCGTTTCGGCCCTGGGCCTCTCGGCATATGCGCGTGCGCAAGGCCGTCCAGTGCTCGCTGTCGGCGTCGGAGTGGGCCGGCTGGACACGCCGACAGCGCAACTGCTGGCGCGGAAAGTCGCAGCGCAATGCGACCTGTTGGTGCTGCGCGATTCGACATCGGCGCACCTGCTTGCAGCCGCAGGTGTGCCTGCGCCGCTGCGCGTCGCCGCTGACCCGGTGTGGACGCTGTTCGACGGGGTGCCGAAGCCGGCGCGAGGCGACGACCGTGTCGTCGTCGTACCGAGTCGGTGGGCGGTGGCAGAGGCGCCAGGTCACGTCGAGGCGCTTGCCGACGCAGTGCAGCCGCTCCTGCGTCACGGCACCCGCGTGCACGTGCAGCCGTGGCAAGTCGGTGGCTCATCCGGCGGCCCGGACGACGGTGCCATCGCACGACATCTGATCACACGGCTGGGCCACGGAGCCGAGCTGCTGCCGGCGCCGCACGAGGTCACCGACGCTGTCAGCGCGCTCAGTGGGGCACGCCTCGTCATCACGAGTCGCTTTCATGCCGCCGTTGCGGCCGCGGCTGCCGGCACTGCGACGTTGGTCGTAGCGCACGAGGCGAAGCACACTGCGCTGGCCGAGCAGCTGGACCAGCCGGCCACGTCGGTCTGGGCGAGCCCCGCCGAGCTCGAGGCTGCGGTTTCAACGGCGCTCGGTTGTGCTCCACCCGCTGCTGCCGCTGTGCGCGGCGAGATCGCTGCGGCCGCCGAAGCCTTCGGACTTCTCCGGCTGATGCTCGCCGAAGGGCGGCAGCCGGTCGAGGACATCTCGGGCCTGCGCTTGGAGCCGGCGTGGTGACGACGACGGCGACACTCGACCGCCCGCTCGCGACCGGCGCGCCACGCGGTGATGCCGCTGCCCCGTCACTTCGGCGTTTGGTGCACGAGCAGGGCGTCGTCATCGCAGGACAGGTGCTCTCCGGTGTCGGCAACTTCGCGTTCCTGCTTGCCGGGCTTCGCCTGGTCGACGCACGTGGCTTCGCCAGGTTGGCGACGTTCCTGGCCTTGTATCTGCTCTTGCTCATGCCCCTGTTCGGCCTCTCGGCCGGATCGTCGGCGGAGCCCGGTGCGACCCGGCGATCGGCGCAGCGCGGGCTGCTGGCAGGCGTGGCTGCGGGAGTCGCCCTGGGAGCTCTCTCGCCGTTCCTTTCCGGCCCGCTCCACCTTCCGGTGGTCATGGTCGCGGTGCTGGCCGCGGCGTTGCCGGGGGCTGCACCGCTGGCGCTCGTGCGCGGTCGGCTGTTCGGCGAGAAGCGTCCGCTGGCGGCCGCGAGCACGCTCGTCGCCGAGCCCACGCTCCGGTTGGGGTTGGGCCTGCCGCTCCTCGCTGCCATGGGGCCCATCGGTGGGGCGGTCGGGGTCGTCGCCGGCGGATATGCGGGCCTCGCGATGGGGTTGCTGGCCACCGCACGGAATCGAGCACCGGCAGCCGTCGTGTCGAGGGCACAGCCCCGGCTGCCCGTTGTCACGGTCGCGATCTTCACCCTGCTGGCGATCGTCCAGAGCCAGGACGTCGTCTGGGGCAACGGCCTGCTGAACGCGCGTGCCGCGGGACTGTTCGCCGCGCTGTCGACGGTGGGCGGCATCGTGGCGTTCACGACCTCGACGGTCCCGTTGGTGCTGCTGCCGCGGGCAGCCGATCCCGGCATGGCCGGACGCAAGGCGACACGGCTCGCCCTCGTCATCACGGCGGGTGTCGCAGTTGCGGCGACGATCGCTGGTGCCGTTGTCCCGAGCGCTGTGTATACGGCGGTTCTGGGAAACCGCTACGGCGGTGTCGCCCGACTCGCCGCCCCGTATCTCGCGGCAATGGGTCTCCTGGGCATCGGGCGGGTGCTTGTCGCCCGTCTGGTGGCGCAAGGTCGTCGCCGCAGCGTCCTCGTGATCACCTTCGTCGCGGCGGCGGCACAAGCAGCGATCATCGTCCTTGCGTTGCGCACGCCGCGCGCCATCTCGCTGTCCACGCTGGCAGCGGCGGCGTTCCTGACCGCGGGTACGGCGGTCTTGATCCGCCGGCCAGCCCGCGCCCGCACGTCTGTGGCAGTGGTCGCATGGTGGCGCAGCACACCGGTTGTGCTCGGCCTCATGATGGGCGCGGGGCTGGCGGTGAGGTTGCTGATCACCCGAGGACTCTGGCTGGACGAGGCGATCAGCGTCACGCAGGTGCGCATGCCCTTCGGGGCCATGCTGCACAACCTTCGCAGCACCGACGTGCATCCGCCCGGCTACTTCTCACTGCTCTGGGCATGGGTGCACGTCTTCGGCAGCGGTCCGCTGTCGGTGCGGCTGCCTTCCATCCTGATCTCGCTGGTGTTGATACCCGCGCTGTATCTCGCTGGTCGAGAGCTCTACAACCACCGCACCGGAATGGCCGCCGCCGCGCTGGGCATCGCGGCCCCCCAAGTCGTCTGGTACGGCCAAGAGGCGCGGATGTACGCGCTCTTCATGCTGCTGGTCACCTTGTCGGTGTGGGCCCAAAGTCGCGCGCTGCGCACCGGACGTCTCCCGATCTGGCTGGTGCACGGGGCATTGTGCGCAGCGCTCATCTATACGCAGTACTTCAGCGTTCTCGTGATCCTCGCGCAGCAATTGGTGACCGTTGCCGTCTTGAGCCTGCGTCGGCACCGCCGCGATCCGGTGCGATCGGATGTCATCGGCTGGCTGCTCGGGATGGCAGTGATGGCTGTCTTGGTGGCGCCTCTCGTGCCGTTCGCGTTGAACCAGTACGACGTCAACCAGGCTGCCGGCCGCGGCTTCGGATCGCCGACTGCCACCAACAACGGCATCGTGCAGCCCGGCCGCTCGGTGTCGCCCTACGTCGTGATCGCGAACATGTTGTGGGCGGTGTGGGGCTATCACTCCAACACCGTCATGACGGCGCTCGGCGCCCTGTGGCCGATGGGGATGTTGCTGACGCTCGCGCTGCTCGGCCGTGGGCGTTCGCGGGCCACGGCGCTGTGCCTGACAGCCGCACTTCTGCCGGTTGCGGTCATGTATGCCATCGGCACCGAGAAGCGCTTCCTGTTCGACCTGCGCTACTTCATCGGTTGCGTCCCACTCCTGCTCCTCGTCGTTGCCCGGGCCACGACGAGCTGGGCACGCACCCGGCTCGGCTCGGCGCTCCTCGTCGGGGCGGTCGGCATTAGCCTCGTTGCCGGGCTGGTGGATCAGCAGCTCAACGGCGACAACCCGCGACGCTATGACTTCGCGCCGGCGCTGCAACGAATCTCGGCGCAGGCCGGCCCGAACGACGAGCTGCTGCTGGCCCCGCCGTACCTCCACGACATCGCGCACTACTACGCGCCGAATGTCAGGCAGGCATCGATGAAGGGCAGCCCGACAGCAGTTGTCGACGCGACTTCGAGGGACCGGCGGGTCTTCGTGCTGGCCAGCTTCTTCGAGCTCGGCGGCACGCAGCAGAGCAAGGCGCTGATGGCGGTGCTCCGCGAACACCGCCGCCTGGTTGCGCAATGGCGGCTGGACAACGTGAGGGTGTGGGAGTTCCGGTGATCGACGATCCGCGCCTGGCCGAGGCTCCGTGGTCTGCCGACGACCGCCCGGGCAGCCGAGTGACGACCTGGCTCTTCCTCGTGTTGGCGGTTGCCGCATCGATCTGGTACTTCGGGTGGCTGCTGCAACCCAGCCGGATCGGCAACACGGTGTTGTACGCCGTGCTTCTCGCGGCCGAGTTGTTCAACCTCGCCCAGGCCAGCGGCTTCTGGTGGACGGCCTCCCGCGACCGGCCGCGGCGGCTGCTCCAACCGTTCCCCGACGTCGTCGACGTCGACATCCTGGTGCCCGTTTATGGCGAGTCGGTTGATGTCGTCGAGCCGACGATTGCTGCGGCAACCCGACTTTCCGGCGCCACCGTGCATGTCGCGCTGCTCGATGACGGGGACGATCCGCGAATGCGTGCCGTGGCGCAGCGGCACGGTGCCCGCTACATCACCCGCTCGCGGCACGACGGCGCCAAGGCCGGCAACATCAACCATGCGCTGGCCCTTACGCGGGCGCCGCTCGTCGTGGTGCTCGACTGTGACCACGTGCCGCAGCCGCACTTTCTGGTCCGGACACTGGGAGAGTTCCGCGACGCCAAGGTCGCTTTCGTCCAGACGCCACAGTGCTATGCCAACGCATCGCGTGGCGGTGTGCCGGCTGCTGCCTGGGCGCAGCAGGCACTCTTCTTCGGCACGATCGCGCGCGGCAAGGACGCGCTCGGCGCAATGTTCTGTGCCGGCACCAACGTTGTCTTTCGCCGCGCTGCACTCACGGCCGCCGGCGGATTTCCGGAGAAGTCGCTCACCGAAGACTTCCAGCTGTCGATCACGTTGCACGAACTGGGCTGGCGTTCGGCGTATGTGCCTGAAGTCCTCGCGCTCGGACTCGGTCCGGAAGACATGGCGTCGTACGTGAGCCAGCAGTTGCGCTGGTCGCGTGGCTGCCTTGCCGCGCTGCCGTCCGTGTTGGGGTCTCGCCTGCCATTGCGCCAACGCCTGCAATACCTGCTCTCGTCGATGTACTTCTTGTCCGGCTGGACCGTGCTGATCTACATGTCGCTACCGGTCATCCGGATCTTCACCGGTCTGCAGCCGTTGGCGAGCGCGAGTGCCGATCAGTTCCTGGTGCACTTCGCTCCCTACTTCGCCATTGCGTTGGGCGCGGTCGCCCGATGCGGCCGGGGGAGCTACACGTTCGGTGGGTTCGCGCTCGCCGCTTCGACGTGGTGGGTGCACGTCTGGTCGAGCCTGCGGGCGATGTTGCGCCGGCCCGGTCGGTTCGTCGTGACCCCGAAGGACGCCGGCTCGACGTGGCAACCCGGCGCGGTTTGGCCATCGCTGCTTGCCGTCTGCGCGCTGATGAGCGCAGCGGTCTTCGGCCTGGCCAACAGCCGCAGTCCCTCGAGCCTCAACAACGCGGCGTTCGCCCTCGTGCACTTGGTGCTTCAGCTGACCGGCGCGTCATATGCCCTTCGTCCGCGTCGTCACCTCGCGCGGCCGGCGCAGGCAATCAGCGAGGGGACGGCGGCACGGGTGCCGGCGTGACGCTGCGCGGGTGGTGGTCGCGGCTCGGGCTCCCGGCGGCGTTGGTGGTCGCCGTCATCGTTGCCGTGGTCGTCGTCCTCACCCGCAACAGCGGCCCGACTTCCGAGCGAGTGCGGCCCGGGGCGAGCATGGCCGCGACGTTTCTCGACAGCTACGTGACCAGCGACGGTCGCGTCATCCGCCATGACCAGGGCGGCGACATCGTGAGCGAGGGCGAGGCCTACGCGATGGTTCTCGCCGAAGTTGCGGACCGGCCGGCGATCGTGCGTGCTGTCTGGCATTGGACACAGCGCCACCTTCAGCGCCCCGACGGGCTGCTGAGCTTCCATGCCACCTCCTCCGGCCAGGTGCTCGACCAGCAATCGGCTTCCGACGCTGACACGCTGGCGGCGTATGCGCTGCTGCGTTACCGAGGGTCCGACGCGAAGCATCTGCATCTCGACGGCGACCGGATCGCCGCGGCGATCCTCGCCAACGAGACCGTCACGCAAGACGGAGTCAGCGTGCTCGTGGCCGGGCCCTGGGCGATGTCATCACCGCAAACCGTTGATCCGTCATATCTGATGCCGCCGGTGTTCCGTGCGCTGTCGACGATGACGGGCGACGCACGCTGGCGGAAGCTCGCGGACGACTCGCTGCGACTGCTGTCCGGCCTGACCTCCAACGGACAACGCCTGCCGTCCGACTGGGCACACTTCGGATCCGGCACGTTGACCATGTCATCGGCACCGTCGGGCGGAGGGTCCGCGTCGTACGGCGAAGATGCGGCGCGCACACCGGTCTGGCTGGCCTACGACTGCAGCACGTCGGGACACTCGCTGGCAGCTGCCTGGTGGCCACTGCTGCGGAGTCATCCGAACGCCTTGTCGCTGTCGCCGCAGGGGCAAGTCATCGACGGCACCGCGGTCCCGTTGTCCTTGGTCGCGTCGGGCGCCGCCGCGCACGCCGCAGGCGACACGGCAGCGTCGTCGCTCTATGCCAACGCAGCCGCAGCGGCGCGATCCTCGCCCACCTATTACGGCACTGCCTGGGCTGCTTTCGGGCAGGCGCTCGACACCGGCAGGTGGCACATCGACTCGTGCGCCGGCGGCACTTGACTAACCTCGGCCGCATGAAGGGGATCATCCTGGCGGGTGGCACCGGCAGCCGGCTCTGGCCGATCACCCGGGGCGTGAGCAAGCAGCTGATGCCCGTCTACGACAAGCCGATGATCTACTACCCGCTGTCGACGTTGATGATGGCGGGCATTCGCGACATCCTCGTCATCACGACACCAGCTGATGCGACGCAGTTCGAGCGGTTGCTCGGCGACGGCTCGCCCTGGGGGCTCTCGATCACGTACGCCGTGCAGCCGGAGCCGAAAGGGCTCGCGCAGGCGTTCACCATCGGCGCCGAGTTCATCGGGCCCGACCACGTTGCACTGGTGCTCGGCGACAACATCTTCTACGGGAGCGGTCTCGGTTCGCAGCTGCGCAAGCTCACTGACGTCGACGGCGGCCATGTGTTCGGTTACCACGTCGCCGACCCGTCGTCGTACGGCGTGGTCGAGTTCGACGTCGACGGCCGCGTCGTGTCGATCGAGGAGAAGCCACAGCAGCCGCGGTCCAACTACGCCGTGCCCGGTCTCTACTTCTATGACAACGACGTCGTCGAGATCGCGTCGTCGCTCGAACCGTCGGCGCGTGGCGAGCTCGAGATCACGTCGGTCAACGACGCGTACCTGAAGCAGGGACGGCTGCGCGTGTCGCTGTTGCCGCGCGGCACCGCGTGGCTCGACACCGGCACCTTCGCGACGATGATGCAAGCGGCCGAGTTCGTGCGCGTCGTCGAAGAGCGGCAAGGACTGAAGATCTCGTGCCCGGAAGAGATCGCCTGGCGCAACGGGTGGATCAGCGATGACGAGCTGAGCGCGCACGCCGACGCCCTCGACAAGAGCGGCTACGGCACCTACCTCCGCACGCTCCTGCAGGGTTGAGTGGTTGGGCAGCAGACGACCCCCGGGTTCTCCTGCGCTTCGGCAGGGCCGGCTGGACGAGGCCGGCGCCCGGGGGCCTGGTGTCTGTCTGGTATTCGCCTGACGCCGTCGATTGACTAGGCGGCGCTGATGGCTCACACCGGAGTCCGGAGACGGCGACTAGCGGACAGTCACCTCACGAGTCCTATGGCTATACAAAACCGGACCACCTCCCTTCCCGTGTAGTTCCAGCCTAGACCCTCGCTAGCGTTGGGTCGTGGAAATTGAGCGGCTGTCGATCCCGGACGCCTTCGTGATCTCACCGGCCCAATTCGGTGACGAGCGGGGGACCTTCCTGGAGTGGTTCCGAGCGGACAAGCTCGCGGCCACGCTGGGACGCCGGTTCGCCGTCGAGCAGGCCAACCACTCGGTGTCGCGGCAGGGCACGCTGCGCGGGATCCACTTCGCGGACGCGCCGCCCGGCCAGGCCAAGCTCGTCTACTGCCCGAGGGGCGCGGTGCTCGACGTGATCGTCGACCTCAGGCTGGGCTCGCCGTCGTTCGGCAAGCACGAGGCGGTTCGGCTCGATGACGTCGACCGGCGCTCGGTCTTCCTCGCCGAGGGCCTCGGACACGCCTTCTATGCACTCTCCGAGGACGCCGACGTCACCTACCTGGTCTCGACCACCTACAACCCGGCCGCCGAGCACGGAGTGCACCCGCTCGACAGCGATCTCGCGCTGCCCTGGCCGGACGGCGCCGGGCAATCGGTGCTCTCGGACAAAGATGCCGCGGCACCCACGTTGGCCGAGGCGGAGGCCGCCGGGCTGCTCCCGACGTACGCGGGTTGCCGGGACTTCTACGCCGCCCAGAGGCCCTAGTTACAGCTGCGGTTGCGACCCGAAAACGACCTCGATCACGCGCTGTAACTAGGACTCACGAGGCCGACTTATCCGCATTTGCCGCATCGCCGCGGCGGATAGTGCCACCTCTCGTAGCCCGTTAGGGCTACGAAGAACTATCACTCGTTGTCATGACGACAGATGTCTAGTCAGACGACCCTCTGTGATGACACGCATACGGAGGGTTTCCTCATGGTCCTGACGCTTCGCCATCGCACCGCCGCTGCAACCGCGGTGCTCGCCGTCTCTCTGGGTTGTGCGGCGGTCGTCACCGCGCCGGCTGGCGCCGCCTCCGGGCGCTTGGGCACGGCGATCGTCGACCCCGCGCTTCGGACGGCGCACGGCACCGTCGGGATCGTCGTGACCGGCACCAAGGCCGCCGAGCGAGCGGTCGTGCGCGCCGGCGGCGCCATCACCCACGAGCTGCCTCTCATCGGCGGGTTCTCGGCGAAGGTGCCCGCAAGCGACGTGCCGACGATTGCTCGGATCCCCGGCGTCGGCACCATCAGCCTCGACCGACCCACCCACGTGCAGAGCGCGCCCGGCACCTACAACACCCTGCCGAGCGTCTACAAGAAGGTCACCAACGGCTCCAAGCTCGCCTCCGTCGGCGGCAACGGCCAAGGCGTCAACATCGCGCTCATCGACACCGGCGTCACCGCTCTTCCCGACGTCGCGAGCTCGATCGTGCCGATCACGCCCGACGTCTCCGGCCTCGGCCCGCAGCCTTGCCTCAACCTCGCCGGTGACGGCACCTGTGACGACCTCTACGGCCATGGCACGTTCATGGCCGGGATCATGGTCGGCAACGGTTCGGCCTCGGCCGGCAAGTATGTCGGCATGGCGCCGCAGGCGGGCATCGTCTCGGTGAAGGTTGCCGGCGCGACCGGTGCCTCTGATGTCTCCACGCTCATCGCCGCACTGCAGTGGGTTGTTCAGAACCAGGCCCTCTACAACATCCGCGTCCTGAACCTCTCGCTCGGCACCGACTCGACCCAGCCCTACGCGATCGACCCGCTCGACTACGCCGCGGAGAAGGCGTGGCAGGCCGGCATCGTCGTCAACGTCGCGGCGTCCAACCGCGGGCCGGCCGCGGGAACGATCTCCGACCCGGCCAACGACCCGTTCGTCGTCACCGTCGGCGCGATCGACGACAAGGGCACCAACGGCCTCAACGACGACGT
This sequence comes from Mycobacteriales bacterium, assembly GCA_035695245.1. GTDB lineage: Bacteria > Actinomycetota > Actinomycetes > JAFAQI01 > JAFAQI01 > DASSEQ01. The sequence goes on from DASSEQ010000233.1 coordinate 13,940, forward strand.
GCTACCGAACTTCACCGGCCGCGGGCCGACGGCGAGCGACGGTCTGGCCAAGCCCGACGTGGTGGCTCCCGGCGCGCACATCGTGTCGCTGGCGGCGCCGGGCGCGTCCATCACCACACAGTTCCCCTCGACGATGGCAGCGCCGTACCGACGCGGTTCCGGTACGTCGATGGCGACCGCGGTCGTGTCCGGACTCGAGGCGCAGATGCTGTCGCTGCAGCCGCTGCTGACGCCCAACCGCGTCAAGTACATGCTCACCTCGACCGCGCACCCGGACGCGTCGAGCGACCCGATGTCCGTGGGGTCCGGGATTGTCGACGGCAACGCAGCGCTCTCGGCCGGCCCGGGTGTCGCGAACGTCGGAGTCGCACCGTCGATGGGCACCGGCTCGCTCTCCGCTTCGCGTGGCACGACTGACGTCGTGCTCAGCGACACCAACCAGACAGTGCTCGATGCCTCGAGCGGCGACCTGACGTCGACGCTGAGCGACTTCACCGAGGGCGCGTCGTGGTTCGGTGCCTCGTGGTTCGGCGCCAGCTGGTTCGGTGCTTCGTGGTTCGGCGCCAGCTGGTTCGGTGCCTCGTGGTTCGGCGCCAGCTGGTTCGGTGCCTCGTGGTTCGGCCAGCCGGACAGCGCGGAGGACTACGGAGCCTCGTGGTTCGGCAGCGCTTGGTATGGCTCTTGGGACCAATAGGAGAAAGGATTGTCGTCGGGCATTAGGCGCCCAGCCGGGGGAGGCACGTGACGCTCAAGCTGTACGTAGCTGCCGTCGCGATCGTGGCCGCGGTCATGGCCACGATCGCGGGCGTGACCGTGCATGTCGCGACAACGCCGGCGCCGTGGACCGTCCTCCTCGCCGGAGCCCTGATCCTGGTCGCTGAATATCTGCAGCTGCGTCACTACACGTATCGGGGTCACGGCGCCGGTCTCAACCTGATGGAGGGCATCCTCGCCCCGCTCGTCTACATGGCGTCGGGCGCCGAGGCCATGGCCGTCTGTGTCGTCGCGCTCGCGACCGCCGACATCATCCGCCGGCTGGACCCGATCAAGATTGTCTTCAATGTCGCACAGTGGACGTTGGCGGCCGCGTTGGCGAGCCTGGTCATCCACTCCGCGGGCAACGCTGACTCGCGGTCCATGCACGTGGCTGTCCTCGTTGCCGCCATCGCGGCGATGAGCCTGGTCAACCACGTCACGATCACTGCCGTCCTCGCGCTGGCGGCGCGAGCGGCCGGCCAGCAACAGAGCCGCGCGGACATGACCTCCGTGTTCTACGGGCGCCTGATGAGCAACCTCGCCTCCCTCACGCTCGGCGTCGCTTTGGTGGCGATGTCGCAGTGGACCCCGGCGCTGCTCGTCATCGGCTTCGCTTTCGTCATCGGACTCGATGCCGCCGGCCGCGCAAACGCATCGCTACGCGCCGACCATGCCCGGCTGGAGGGCATGCAGCTCGCGACACACGGCCTCGCCGCGTCACTGGATGCGTCGGACGG
>DASSEQ010000234.1:0-12339 GCA_035695245.1 Mycobacteriales bacterium
TAACCCCGCGATTGTGGCGGTCATCGATACACCTATAACGGGCGTGGCGACTACCGTCCGAAGGCGTGCCGCAGTCACGGGGGGAGCTGACGCCGGCCGCTGCCGAGCGGATCGCCAAGGCCATGCAGGCGTATGAGGACGCCCGCGCCGAGCGCGACCGAGCCATAGCCGCCGCACTCAAGGCTGACGCCTCCATCCGCGAGGTCGCCGCCTTCACTGGAATGTCGACCTCCACCATCCAGGCGATCGGGCATCGCAACGGCTGGCCGACCGCCGAGCAGAAGCGACGTCGGGCCGAGGAGAAAGCCGAGCGCGACGCCTGGCGGCGTTTTGCCGAGGGTTAGCGGCGTCCGTCCCTGATTTGGTAGATGCGCTCACGCGAGAGGCCGGCAGCACGGGCCACTGCTGTAGCACCAGCGCCGTAGTTGAGAGCTTCCTTCACCTGCTCGGCTAGGTACTTCTCGCGGCGACTGATCTCGTCGCGGGCAGCACGGATGTCGTCAGCGGTTTCGCGGATCTCAGCTAGCACGTCCCCGGCGTAGGACCGATCCTCAGCCTTCTTGCGGCGAGCGCACGCGAGTTTGTCCACGCAGCGCGGCACCTCAACCTTCTTGCCCCGGTAGCCGCGAACCGTCTCCATCTCGTACTCATCGGGCTTGCCCTCGAAGTAGCCGCAGACGTGGCACTCCATCTCGTCCATGTCAAGCACGCTACACAGCACAGCGCCGACCGTCAAGCACGCTACACAGTGGTCAGGTTCGGCCACTGCCACACCTGAACCCCCGCGAAGACATAGGTCGAGAGCGGGCCCTGAACCCCCTTCATCTCCTACTCCTTCATCCCCGGCTGCCCGACGTCCGTTGGGTCGCCGCTGAGTCTTGCGCCACGGGGCTGACACTCAGGAGTTGGCAACATGCCCGGCAATCTCACCGACACGGCCGAGGGTCTTCTTCTCGATCATGTCAACGGAACCTCCGCCTGGACCCCGACGTCGCCGCTGAAGCTGCGGATCCTGCAGGCGATGTCCAGTACGCCGGAAGCGACGGCGGGGACGCAGTACAGCGGGTCGACGGACCAGACCATCAGCTTCGGCGCGCAGGCCTCGAGCTCGGCGTCGTCGAACGTGACATGCAGCTTCACCGGCCTGGGTACCGGCGACATCCCAGGCTGGGAGATCTACGACACGAACGCATCCCCCAAGCGGATCTGGTTCGGCGTCTGGTCACCCAAGCAGGTCACCGCAGCAGTCCCCGCGAGCGACCAGCTGACGATCACCAGCCACGGCTACAGCGTCGGGCAGAAGATCGTCTTCATTGCCGACCCGTCGCAGTCGACGAAGTCCATGCCCGGCGGCATCACGATCGGCACGATCTACTTCGTCAAGACCGTCGTCGACGCCAACACCATCACCATCTCGACCACCTCGGGCGGCGCGACCCTCGACATCACGAGCGACGGCGCCGCGACCGTCGGTGTCGTCAAGTCGGTCGCCAACCCCGGCGACACCTTCCAGGTCGCATCCGGTCAGCTCACAGACAGCTTCGACTGATGAACGTCACCTGGCATAACGTCGTCGACCCGTTCCCCACGGCTCGCGGCGCATCGTTCGCAACGTTCACCACCGCGCAGGACGTGTCGCCGGCCGCTCCGCTGGCGCAGCTCGACGCGAACATGCTCAAGCTCGGCAGCAAACTCGAGCTCGAAGCCTGGGGCGAGTTCTCGACGACTCTGACGCCGACGTTGCAGCTCGGCTTCGGCTACGGCATCGCCGCCGGCGCTGCCGCATCGGGCGGCGTCACCCTCGCACTCTCGGCGGCGATCACAACAGCAAGCGGCGCGGTGTCGTTCCCCTGGCACATGCGCTGGAGCGGGATCGTTACCGCAGTCGGCACGTCCGGGGCCATCTACGGCTCGGGCATCCTCGAGCTCGGCACGTCGCTCGTCTTGTTCTCCGCCAACGCCATACCGGCTACGGCTGCTGCGCGTGCGGTCACGATCGACACGACCACAGCGAAGACGCTCAACGTCATCGCTGCCTACGGCACGTCGAGCGCGTCCAACGCGGTTCGCGTGGATGTGTTCACCGCGACGGTGGCGAACCAGAACAAGACCGGCTGACCTAGCGCGGCCATGGCCACGCCCGTCGCCACCCTCCCGCCGTTCGTCCAACTCCCGTGGCTATCCGCGACCGCCGATACGCCGACCCCCGAGACGACCAGCGACACAGGCAGCGGCGGCGCCTTCGGATCCGCCGTCGCAGACGGCAACGTGATCACGGCCGCGGCGACGTCGGCCTCTGGCTTCGGCGCAGTCTCCGCCGGCGCACTCGTTATCGATGCCGGCACCTCGAGCGTGACAGCGGCCGGATCGGCTACCTGCGTCGGCTTGTCAGTCGCGGTCGCCACCTCCGCCGCGGGCGGCCTGTCAACGTCAACCGCGTCCGCGGCCGTGGTCTCGCTGGGCGCCGCCGCGCCGACCGCCCGTGGGACGGCGACCAGCGGCGGAGTCGGTATCGTCACCGGCGCCGCATCGGCGGCCGCGCTGTCGCGAATGCTCGCGAGCAGCCTGACGGTCATTCCCGCCGGTGCCGCGCCGGCCGCGCGCGGAGATGGCTCGGCGTCCGGCAGCGCGGTCATCCGCGCGACGGCAACCGCGGGCGCGGCGACGGATTCCTCGGTCGTCTTCGCGACGGCAATCTCGGCCACGGGCACCGCATCCGCGCTCGGTAGCGCAACGGCAAACGGCAAGGTCGTCACCAACGCGGCCACTACCGCCTCGGCAGCCGCATCCGCTGCGGCGCTAGCCCGCACGATCGTGTCGGCGGCCGCAGCGATAGTCGGCCTCGCGAAGGCAACAGCAGCAGGCGGACGGCTAGTGAAGTACTCCGCGGCCGGGCACGCGCCCCACCTCGCTGGCGGCACGCGCGGGAACCGCATCGCCGGCAGCACGCAGCGCAGCCGTTTCAACAGCTCGGGACCGTGAGGAGACCATGCCCAGCCAGTCTCGACTCTCGACGCTGTACTACCGGCGGAAGATCGTCGCTACCGACAACACCGATCTCAGCGGCGACACGGTGCGCTACGCCTTCATGCCGCACACCAACCCGCGGACTGTCCCGACCACTGGGGACTTCCACGCCGCGAGTTACGCCGGCGCCAACGTCTGGCAGATCCTGATCGGCCCGGGCACCGGTGGCCTGGTCCTGACAGCGAGTGCCTATCCCGCGACGTTCGACGTCTGGGAGTGGGTGTCGGATGCGAACGAGGCGCCGGCCGAACCGGTCGACGTCCTCGAGCTCACCTAACCCTGATTCGGTGTGGCCAGCATGTTCACGCGGGCCATCGTCTGCTTGAGCAGCGTCCGCACCTCGCGGACTGTGTCCCGCTGACTGCCGCGCAACTTGCGCAGGTCGATCCCATCGGCGCGGGTGAGCAGCTTCTCGAGGTCGCGCTGCATCCCGGTGATGGTCCGGGTGTCAATCGTCGTGTCCGTCCGGTCGAGCACGGCAGTAGCCACTGCGTTCCTCTTCTCTGTCCGGTTCGGTCTGAAATGAGCATAGGGGCGAAGCGTGCTGCTTGCGGATGCGTTCCTCGCCGGCTACGCCGATCGAACTCGTGAGGCCTACGAGCACGACCTGACCGAGTACCTCACCTGGTGCGCCACCCAGCAACCGCCGGTCGACCCGATGCAGGCGATCCGCGCACATGTCCAGCTGTACGTGCGGCATCTCGAAGACGCCGGCCGGGCACCGGCGACCGTCGCGCGCAAGCTCGCCGTCGTCTCCGGCTTCTACCGCTACTGCGCCGCCGAAGACGCGATCACCAAGAACCCCGCCACCTACGTGCGGCGGCCGCGAGTCGCCGACGAGTCGACCCGCATGGGCCTAACCCGTGACGAGCTCGTCGCGTTCATGGCCGTCGCCACCCGGCGTGGCGGCGTCGACGAGGCACTCGCCCGGCTCCTCGCCTCGAACGGGCTGCGCGTCTCCGAAGCCTGCGGCGCACGCCGCGAGCACCTGGTCGTCGATGAGCACGGCCGGCGCGTCCTGGAGATCCACCGCAAGGGCGGCAAGATCGCGTTCGCGCCGCTCGCCGACCGCACCGCCGCCGCGATCGACGCGCTGCCGGTGCACGACGACGGCAGCCTGCTCGGCGTCGACCGGTTCGCCGCCTGGCGCATCGTCAAGCAGCTCGCCTCGGCCGCCGGCATCGCGAAGACCATCTCGCCGCACTCGCTTCGGCACACCTTCGCCACCCTCGCGCTCGAGCAGGGCGTGCCGCTGCATGTCGTGCAGGACGCCATGAGCCACAGCAACCCGGCGACTACCCGCCGTTACGACCGGTCCCGGGGCGCCTTCATCGCCCAGGCGGTCAACGCCGTCGACGACCTATTGGGGGAATGACCCACAGCGCCCCCATATATAGAGGTGCAACTTCCTCGCCCCGCCTTCGGGCGGGGCGCCTTTCGTATTTCCCGCAGCGTTACGCGCAGGCCGAAATATCTACGGTCCGTAACGGGAAATGACGACAATAAGTGAGAAGATGATCACGCGCGGCGACTTCCCCTCGCCACGACGATCGGAGACGGTCATGGCCGCAACCCGGCCCGTCCTCGTCAAACTCAGCCTCGACCAGCGCCAGCTGCTCGACGTGCTCGCCGAATACCGGCGGCTCGCGCCCGAGGACCTTGCCGCCGACATCCTCGCCGACTGGATCGGCACCGCCGGTCGCCGGGAGCTGATGCGACGCCTGGCCTCACCACCGCCCGAGCGCGGCCACCCGTCGCCGCGGCGCCGCGAGCTCGCCGGCCAGCTCACCGTCGACGACGCGCTGCGCGACGCTGGCTGACCGACCCCCCGTCACGAGCTCGACAGCAGCCTGAGCCGTCCCGGCGCCGGCAGCGTGTGGTCCAGCTCGACGACGGCCGCCGCAGCGCTCGAATTTGAGAAGGCGGCGTAGATCGCCGTCGTCGCCGGCGACGAGTGGCCGAGCACCTCCTGCGTGACGCGGATGTCCTTGGTGATGGCGTAGATCTGCGTGCCGAACCGGTGCCGCATCTTGTGCAGCGTCGTCTTCAACCCGAGCCCGTGCAGGTGCACGTTGACGAGTTTGCTGACCCGGTGCGGCTGGTTCGGGCCCGGCTGCCCGTCGCCGCGTGGGAAGACGTAGCCGGTCGTCGGCAGTCCGTGCCGGCGCAGCTCGGCCAGCAATGCCGGGCCCAGCGGCACGAGTCGTTCCTTCGACCCTTTGCCGCGCACCACGATCATCGGCGGCGTCGCGTCGTCGAGGATGTCCTCGCGGCGTAGCCGCGCGATCTCGCACGCACGCAACCCGGCCCAACCGGCCAGCGCGATCCACGGGCGGATCCGTTTCGGCGCCGTCTCGAGCGCGAGGTACAGGTCCTCTTCGGTGATCGGCCTCGGCAACGCGCGAGGTAGCCGCGGCCGCCGCAGCCGGCGCGACGGATTCGGCTTGTCGCCCAGATGGTCGTGCACCTCCGCCCACCGGTAGAACGCGCGGACGTGCGCGATCGCCGTCGCCCGGCCTTTCGGGCCGCACTTCGCGAGGTCGCGTTCGGTCCAATCGTCGAGGTCGACGTCGGTCAGGTCGAACAGATGGCGCGGCGCGAACATGTGCGCCAGGCGCTGCAGTTGTCTTCGCCGCGTGTAGATCGTCGTCGGCGCGTACTCAAGCCGCTCGATGTAGTGCAGGTACTGCGCGATGGCAGCGTCGTTGGTCATCGCAACACCCCCGTGTTGTTGATGTCGATGTCGACGACCCGATCCGCGCGGAATTTAACAATCCCTTGCCAAATCCGGTCAATCGGGGGGTTGTTCAGAAGCGGTAAATCAGCGCGTGCAGGACCTGCCGGGAGCCGCCGGCTCAGGCCGCGGCGGTGGTCCGCTGTCTTGGGATGGGGGTTGAAAACCTCAGTTTGTGGTCCCCCACCAGGCGACCGGTCATGAGCCAGACGAAGTCGCACCCTGTGCGCTCCGCGATCCGGCGACACACCCGCTCGAATTCGTGAGGTGACCGGCCCGACTCCCAGTTGCGCCAGCTCTGTTGAGGGAGGTCGCATAGCAGCGCGGCCTCCTTCTGGTTGAGCCGCATGCGCTGACGGATCAGTGCGAGCCGCGCGCCGAATGGCGTGTCCGGTACCCACCCAGTGCGGGGATCCGCCGCCAGGGCGCCACCAGGGGAAGGCGCGGCGTCCAGTGCTGTGGTCATGACGCGATTGTGGCCACAAGATCGCCAGAATGCAACACGCCGAATAAAACTGGTACTTGACGCCACTGTCGGTGACCAGCATCATGTGGCACATGGCACCACTTCCGGCGCTGATGAGCACAGGCGACGCGCAGAGAGAGTTCGGTTTCTCTCCGCAGACGCTGCGCAACTGGGCGCGGCAGCGCCTGGTCCGGCACGTGCGCACACCGGGAGGCCAAGTCCGCTTCTACCGCGAGGACCTCGAGGCGCTGTTCCAGCCGATCGAGCCCGAACCGGCAGACCGCAAGGCGTCCTAGCCGAGCGTCCGGGTGCCCGCGCGGGGTTGGCGGGCACCCGGCCAGATCCGACCCAGGGGAAGGGCGGAGAACCATGCAGATCCGCACGTCAGTCGGCGTCATCCGCAAGCCGCGCCTCAACGCGCGCATCTTCCGCTACGACGACGGACGGCCCTACCTGTCCGTCGACATCAACGCCCGCGAGGGCGGCGCCAGCACACACATGGCGCTCGAGCTCGACGACGTGCAGGACATCACCAACCTGCTCATCGCTCACGTCGACGACCTGCTCTGCGCGGTCGCCGAACACGAAGCTTCCGACGCCGCGACCCCCCGGGCGGCGTCGGATGAAGACGCGGGTGCCGCGGTTACCCCCGTGGCCGCGGCACCCGTGCCCGACGAGGCCGCGTCGTGACGGCCCTGTGGCACGCGCTCATCGCGTGGATGGCCGGCAACGCCTTCCTCGTCGTCTTCATCTGGGGTGAAGCCGCGCTACGCCGCCGTCGCCGCGCGCGCGGCGCACAGGTGATCGAGTTCCCAAGGCCGATCGCACCCGTCATCCCGCTGCGGCCGGCGGTTCGCCGGTGAGCCCGAGCACGCGCGGCGGCCCCGGCGTCTGCCGCTGGTGCGGCGACGACATCCTCTGGCTGCGCTTCGCTGAGACCGGCAAGCTCGCGCCGATCGACGCCGAACCGCGCGCCGGCGGCAACATCCGCGTCAACCACGAGCGCGGCGTCTACGACGTCGTCGGCGCCCGGGCCGCGCGCGAATCGATCGAGCTGATCTCGGGCCCGATCCTGCACTACAGCCACTGGACGACCTGCCGCGCCGCAGCTGCACGGCGAGCAGCCAAGCGCCGCACACCGGTGGCGACGTGACCGCGGGACGGCGGGGCGCGACCCGCAAGCTCCACGCGATGGGCGCGACCAACGCCTGCCCCACCGGCAAGATCGGTTACCCCGCGCGGATCTGCGCTCGCTCCGCCGCGCGTCGCATGCAGTGGACGCATCTGCGGCCATACCGGTGCCAGCAGTGCTCGCTGTGGCACCTCGGCCACCTACCGCAAGCCACAGTCGCCGGCGTCAAAGCCGCGCGCGACGTCTACCTGGGAGTCAGCCGTGGGTGACATCGGACCCGTCCGCCGGGAGATCACATTCGAACCGCTGCCCGACGAGGCGCCGGTCGAGACGCCAGCTCCTGCACCCAAGGAGCCGGTGCCGGCATGACGTTGAAGGACTACTGCACCGGCAGCGAGCACGATCTCGTGCCAGGCCGACTGCGTCTCTACCGGACGTGGGCGGTGGACCGAGAGGGCGACGCGCCAGCGCTGCGTGCCACCAACTTCCACATCGCATGGACCCGCGAGATGCAAGCGCGGTGCCTCCGACGCGAATGCGAGCACGACCAGGCCGCCTCGCCGGTCGAAGCGTGCACCTGCGGGATCTACGGCTGGTATGACCCGCATGACACGCGCATCGTGCACGCGCCAGTCGTGGGTGTCATCGAGGCCTGGGGCCACTGCATCCTCGGCAGCAACGGAGCCCGGGTCGAGCACGCCCGCCTGGTCGCGGTCGCGCCGAACCCGCGCTGCGACGTGTCGGTCCTCGGTGCGAAGTGGCTGCGGCAAGCACTCGCGGCCGAGCTCGGCCGGGGGACCGAGGTCTACTGGTCATTCGACGCACTCATCAGGGCTCACCCGCCGATCTCGGTGCGCGAGCTCGCTGGCGACCCGGTCGAGATCAGCGACCCCACGGTTCGCGTCACGGCCACGCAGATCCGCGACCTCGGCCAGGCGATCGCGCGCGGTCTCGCAGACGGCATCGTCGTTGGCCGACACGCACGACGAAGCCGAGTCGATCGCGTCATCCGCTGGCTCTTCGAGCCGTGGCTTGAGCTGATCGCGTCGGCAATCGCCGCCGGGAGGCGACATGCCTGACGCACCTAACCGACCTTCGGTGAACCAAGGCCAGGTCATCGCCCCGCAGCCGACACCGCAGTCCTACGTCCTCAACAACGTGCGGCTGCCCGACGGCAACCAGCTCGTCGCTCTGTCGTTCTACTCCGCCACCGGTCACTACGTCGCGTTCATCGATCCCGACTCCGCTGAGCGACTCGGTAACGAGCTCGCGGCGCACGCATCCAGTGCACGCGCCGGGCTGATCGTCGCGGCGAACCTGCCGGAGACGCCGAAGGGAGCGGCGTGATGGCTGGCTGCAGCTGCTTCTACTGCACCAACCGCCTGCCCTTCGGCGCGAGCCAGAAGACCATGTGCACTGGGCCCGAAACGCTCGTCCCCGGCCGGCTACGCGGCTACCGCGCGTGGGCGCTCGACCTGGCCGGCGTCGTCGACGGCCGCGGCCTCGGGTTGCGTCCGCTCCGCGACGTCGACGTCACCTGGGACGTGACGCTCGACGCTCAGTGCGTCAAGGACACCAATACCTTCCAGTTCCTGGCGCGAGTCCCTTGGCGTGACGTCCCTGAGCGGATCCATGGCGCGAGCCCATCACCCGACTGCGACTGCGGCATCTACGGCTGGTACGACCCGCAGGACACCCGCATCGCGCGCGGCCACGTCTACGGAGTGATCGACGCCACCGGTCGCGTCCTGCTTGGTCAGCACGGCTTCCGCGCGAGCCAAGCGACGGTGCGCGCCCTAGTCGCGGCCAACCCGCTGCTCACCAGCTGGTGGGAATCGAAAGGCATCGACGTCTACCCGACACTCGACGACCTCGTTCAGGCCTACCCACCCGACGACGTCAGCGAACTCGTCCCACCACCTCCGCCGCAGCCGGAGATTGGCGAGTACCTACTCAGGCTTGACGTAAGCGCACGCGAGTTCCAAGCCGCGATGCAGCGGATCGCGGTCGCCTACAGCAACCCGGTGCCAACCACGTCCGTCCGCAAGCCTCGCCGCCAATCCGCGCGTCGGGCGCGTCCGGTTCCTGACGAGGTCGCGCGCGCCCGTGCTGGTCGCAGCTCCGGACCGCAGTCGACAGAGCGCCCGCCTAAGTCGGTAGATCCGCGAGGCGCGCGATGACAGCCGCACAGAAGAGGACTTCGGTGCGCGCCGCGCGCCGGCACAACCACGGGAGGGCGCCATGGGCGCAGTAGAGACAGCGGCCACGGAGAAGTTCGTCCGCGACCTGCTGAACAAGGGCCGCTCGATCACCTTCGTCGCCAACGCGTGCGGCTGGCCGGAGGACCGGGTGCGCAAGCTCGTCGAGGACGACCGGCGCGCCGACGAGGCGATCGCCGCAGAGGCCGCGCAACCAAAGGCCGACGTCGTCGACCTGACGACGAACCCGCCGTCGATGAGCCTGCCGGCGATGCGCCAGGCCGCCCGCGACGCCGTCGAGCCGCGGCAAGAGTTCAAGGCGCGCGCGACGAACGCCGTCGAGCTGCTCGCACGCGCTGACTCGATCGACGACCGGCGGATCAAGGCCGCGCTTGGCCGTGCACGCAAGGCGATGACCGACCTCGCCGGTCTGGTCGCGAAGCATGACGAGCAGGGAGCCGCGCGTGCTCGCATCGCGCAGCTCGAGCAGGAGCTCGCCGCGGCGAAGGCGGCGCTCCGAGGCAACCGCACCCGCGCGCGCACGCGGGGAGCTGACGACCAGGCCCCCCCCCCAGGTCGACAGCAAGGTCGTGCGCGCGTGGGCTGCGGCCAACGGAGTCGACTGTCCTGCCGTAGGCCGCGTCCCGAAACCCATCGTCGAGGCGTACAACGCCGCTCAGGCTCAGGCTCAGGCGTCCTGACATGAGGGGCCCTGCGCCGGACCTCCCGACAGCGGGATGGCGGTCGTTCGCCATCGTCGGCGGGCTGTTGCTCGTCGTGTTCGCCCTGGTGGCGATCTCGTGACCGGCCACATCATCGACATGGGCCACCCCGAACCGAACCACCGTTCGGTGGAGCCGGCGGAAGCCCTCTCGCTGATGCTCGACGGCGGCGCGACGCTGATGACCCGTCGCGAGCTCGACCGCGACGGCGTCTCCGCCGAGGTGCGCATCGGCCAGCAGACCTGGCGGCTTTCCCTGGAGTTGCTGGTCGATGGCTGAGGCGACGCTCGACGAGATGCGCGAACGCGCGCACGCGGTGCACATCAACAGCCGCGGGCACTGCACCTGCTGCTGCCCGAGGTGCTTCGACGCCACATCCGACAAGCCCTGCATCTGCGCTGACTGCCGCTGCGAATGGGCCCGGGAGGCGAACGCCTGATGGCTCGCATCGCACTCGCCGTCGTCACCATGGCTGCTGGCTTCACCGCCGGCGAGCTTCTCCACCCTGGTCCTGCACCGGCCGTCGTAGCGTCGACGGACCGGATGCCAGCGCCTCCGCGAGTCATCGTGCTGCGTGCCAGCCGATCGCAACGGCGCCATCCGCTGCGAGCCGCGTCGCGGCCACTCCAACCGCACAAGGCGCGACCTGCGACAGGCCTGCCAGCAACGCAGCTCTCACGACCTGCGCGGCTGCAGCGGACATCCCTCAACTGGCCGGCGCTCGCCGAGTGTGAGTCCGGTGGCAATCCGCGAGCCGCCGATCCGTCGGGTCAGTACTTCGGGCTCTACCAGTTCGACCTGACGACATGGCAGGCGATGGGCGGCGCCGGCAGTCCGGCGGACGCATCACCGGCTGAGCAGACCGAGCGCGCCGAGAAGCTGTACGCGATTCGCGGCACTGCGCCGTGGCCGGTCTGCGGGTGGCATCTGCGGGTGGCGTCATGACGTCCTCCCGTCCCTATGTGCCGGATGAGACACCGGCCACGGAGAGTGATCGGCCGAGCTGGTTCCCGGTCGCGCCAGAGATGTGCGGGCAGTGCGGCTCGGGTGATCACCTGCTGTCCGGCAGCCACTACGGCGGTCCGCAAGGCGGGCCGTGGTCGGTGCTCGCTGAGTTCACTTGCCGGGGCTGCGGTTGCGTCACGGCCAAGTTCGCATCCGAGGAGGACGCCCATGCCTGAGCACGAATCCCCGGCCGCGAAGATGACGGGCAGCGCAAGCGCCGTTTTTGTGGCTGACTTCGCCACCGGACAGGTGCGCCAGGTGTGGCCACCGCCCCCCGTGGGCTGCGCGTGCCGCTCAGAGGACATGGACCCCAGCGGCTGCGTGCCCGAGTACGACATGCCGGGAGTCGGTGCCGTCGTGCCGCTGGAGGCATACCGAGCGGTGGTAGACGGTGACTGCTAGTAGCGACCAGGTACGCAAGCGCCTTGCCGAACATGTCTGCAACGCGGGCTGCGGCAGGAAGCCAGCCGCCGAGTGGTTCTGCCCGACCTCGGGGACGTGGGGTGGCTGCCCTGGGCCGTGCCCGGACGGGACCGAACACGAAGGCCCCCGCACACGAGAGGTGCTGACCCATGCCCTCACATAACGACCAGCGTCAGCGGCTCCGCGTCTGTCCGCGCTGCGGCCAGCGGGTCGCCCCGAAGTGGCACCGCCGGAAGGGGTGCAAGTGATGACAGCGCCGGAATCTTCCGACCGGAGGCGTCAGGGCGGGCACGGCGACCTGTTCATCATCGTCGCCGTCGGCCTCTACCTCGCCGTCACCTACCTCATCTTCCCGTCCACCTACACGGCAGCCGCGATCGGTTTCGTCGTCGCCACCATCCTCGGCCCGCTCCTGTTCATCACATGGTGGTGCCACCACCACGAGCACGCCGAAGACGTCGACCTGCTCGACTTGCGTCCCCGTGACATCGACGAGGAGTACCGGGACCTCGTCGAGGGCCGGTGGTCCGCATGAGCGACGACTTCAGCGTCATCACCGAGGCGGGCGTCTACGACATCCCTGAGGGCACGTACCACGCCGACCCGGTCCCTGAGCGGTCCCTGTCGGTGTC